>DASPOT010000040.1:0-27024 GCA_035625875.1 Mycobacterium sp.
CCTCAGTCCAACTATCATGGAGAACTACTCATGATTACGAAAGTCCTGGTCAGCGCCGCTATCGCCCTCGGTGCTGGCGTTGTGGTAGCAGCACCGGCCACCGCTGACCCGTATGTGTGCCGCCCAGTGCCGTATGTATGGTGGACGGTCTCGTCCTGTGGCCTCAGCCAGTCGGCACCCCGGGAAGCCAGCCCCGCTGTCCCGAACCAGATCGCCCCGGGAATCCAGAAGGGTCTCTCTGATCTGCCCGCCACCCAAGGCCAGCCGTAATCTGAGTCAAAGCTCGGAGGCGCCGCCCTCTTGCCGACGCGCCGGCCGCGGGGTGTCGAGCCATGGGACCTGAAGGCCGCTGACTCGGCGTAGGGCGCCGCAGGGATTGATCCACCCCTAACACAGACCCGGAGCTCGGGTACCACCGGACCACCTGCCCGACAAGCGATTAAGAGCTGGCTGCACAACGTGACAGCGTTTTCGTCGGAACGATTTCGACCAGGACCGATTGTTGTCACAACGTTGTCACACCCGCCCGCGAATACAGCGAATCGGTGCGGGACGGGGTAGGACTAATCTCACTGGTCAGCGCGGTTTCAGAGTTAACGCGGGACACTTGAAACCAGCCACGGCTGACTGTAAATCCGTCGGCTTACACCGACGCAGGCTGGCGAAGTCGTGCCCGTCCGCATCTTCGATGTCAAGCCGAAGCGACTGCACCCGGCCGTGCCCGGCGGGTTCACCCTCGACGATTTCACCGTCGACGAGCTGGCAGGCACGGTCACCTGCCCGGCCGGACACACCCGGCCGATGAGCCACAAACGAACGGTCACCTTCGGCAGGCTGTGCGCGCACTGCCCGCTGCGGCAGCGTTGCACCACTGCTGCCGGCACCCGCTCCGGGCCAGGCCGGCGGCGTACACCGCTCCTGCGGCGATGATGGGCCAGTCGTGGGCGAGCTCTGCCCATGACGGCTCGGGCCCGTGGTAGGCAAAGCTGCCGGCCCCAACCGCCACGAGCGCAACTCCGGCAGCCCCAGCCAGCGGCGCCCTGACCCGCACCGCCCAGGACAGTACGGCCATCCCGGCGGCGACGTAGGCTAGGCTGGTGACGGCCAGGACGGGCTGCGCCAGCGCGCCAACTACGATGCGCTCGCAGTCCGAGTGACCGAAACTCGCGGGAGCACCCGCTTACCTCGCGGGCAGCTCCAGCACTCGGTTATTACCCAGTCAGCGACGTACGCGTTGCCTCGGCGTCCACCGCCACACCCCGTCGGGTGTTCTTCCGTCAGCCGTTTGGCGCCTCAGAGATCTTGCACGGTCGGCAACCAAGACAGTAGGTGAATGCCGACAAGCGCGTTGCCGAGATCTGCAGATTGTTGGGTTCAGCGCCGCTCTTGTCCTTGAGCATCTTGCTGATCTCCTCGTTTTGCTTCTTCTCATCCTGCGTAGTGAAGTCCTTGCATGTTGTGTCGCCACCAGTGTTGATGACATGTGAGGCAGAGCATCCGCTGAACAGCAGCATGGCGATCGCGATCGTGGCGGGTGCAATTGGCTTCATCGTTGGCCCTTCCTAATCGGAGTAGTAGGTACACCTGTACACTGCAACGTCGCACTTCGAACACGCCCTACTGGGGATGGGCACTGGCGTCATTCCGCCTTCAGTGGCGGTGCGGAGTTTGATGGTTCTGGACTTCGGCGCTTCAGTAATCGCGGGTTCAGCCGATCGACTCCCTGAACTCGATGCCCGCCTGGGCCGCCCTCACTGCGTCGGCGACATCCAGGACAGGTTCAATCTGAAAATCGGCGAAGGGAGCGAACTTGGCCGTGGTTTCGGCTAGATCCGCTAGGCTGTCGGTCTCCACCACTTGGTAACCTCCACCGCCATCGATCCTGCCGAGGAATTGGTGGTACGTCACGCTCGCGGGTGGCGTCCACTTTGAATACACCTTCAACAGCCGGTTCGCGGCGGCTTCCTGTTCTGCTACGGAGCCGAATGACCGGAAGGTCCAGGAAACCACGTACTTCATTTCATCCTCCTTTGGATGTTTGATTGCGGGATTGCCCGCAAGTCCACAGTCCTCCCAGGAGGCGCCGATTATCGCCGAATGGCGAAGGATCTCCGATCTCCTTGGTCAGGCGCTCGTCGATCTGCGGGTTCGACTGCCCATCCGCTCCCGAGCCACCCGTAGGCGATGTGCTGCGGTATGTCGGCGACCTCGCCCGGCCCATACACCGTACCCGCGCGGACAGCCTGAATATGTGGCCGCACAACAACTCTCATGGGCTACGACTCCTCCCACTCGCTCAGGCGGTCGTGTGTGTGGGGCCTTGATCCCTCCCCAAGCAGGTGCGGCAGCCGACGGCAAAGCACTGCCATGCTGCCCTACGCTCGGGGCGTGCGCGACCTGGAGACCATCGACGCCGAGCTGCGGTTGCTGGCCGCCGTTCGCCGGGTGTGTCGTGAGCACGGCGGGGGGCGCTGCCCTGTATCGGGCCGGTAGACGAACGCGAGAGTTGCTTTATCAGCCGCAGTCGAGTGTGCGGGGGGCGTGGACCTACTTCTTCTTCGCGGCCTTGCTCGACGACTTGACCGGCTATCCCTCTTACGCACCCGCTGGGAGCCGGCTGCCGAGTACCCTCATGGATTCATGGGCGATGAGAACATGTCCGCGGAACCCCTCCTCCACTTGCCTGGTTCAGGAATCGCGATAGGCAGCCGTGAGGAGATCAATCAAGAATTGCAAATGCCACCACCTGGCGGTGTTGTAAGCCAAAGGCTGGTGGACATGTTTCAGACACCGGCGAGGTTGATGGACGCAGCGCGCCATATCGAAGCCGAAAACTCCGACGCGGACTCACTCGCCCTCGTCCAACTGTTGCGGAAGGTCGCGAAGGAGAACCTGACCGGGTGAAACCGGCCCCAGCTGATGGATCAGGGGCCCTGTGGCCGGGCCCACCCTACCCGAGGCGCTCGGCGCGGCCCCTACCCTGGACGGCACCAGGGCCACCGCGCCCGCGAACTCGCCGACAAGATCAACGACACGCTCGGCCCTTGCACCGACTCGCCGGCACGCTCAGCGACGATTTCAGCCACCACACCGCCAAGGGCGTGCCACGATGAGCACCATGCGTTTGCCTAGCCGTTCCATCCTCGGGTTGGCCCTAATCGTCTTATCGTTCGTCGTGGCTGTGCCGCTGCATGGGTTGGTGGGTGTGGTGGCCACCTGGGTGATTTCGATGGCCATGTGGATCGCGGGCTTCGCAGTAATCTTTAAGTCGCGCCCGCGATTCACCCGACGATATCGTGACTGGGGGGTGGTAAACCGGCCTGGCCCTGGATCAGGAGGAGCCCAGGCCGGTCACCCTACGCGGCGCGCCAGACGGGGCCTAGGGAGAGCCTAGGGGCACTCCCTAGGCGCAGCGCGGGCAGTCTCTACCCGGTCCAGCCCGGCACAAGCGCCGACTGAACCCAAATATCACTCCAGGCGTAGTGGGTACGCAGCACACGCAGCTCAGCGAGCTGGCGCACCCGCTCCGGCGTGATGTTCATGTACTTCGCGCACTCCCGCACAGGCATGTAGGTCTCGGCGTCTGCCTCGGCCTCCAGGTCACACATCAGCTCCCCCACTCGACCCCGGGTGAGGTCCGGCCGGCGAGGTCGGACAATGTCCAGGCGACCACGAAGGTTACAAGATCGCAGTCCTTCTGACCATCGGGCAGGTGACCAAAGCCTTCAGAGCCCGCTCATCACCGCCTAGCGTCTTAGTATCGCGGTCGATTTGCCCAGCAGCGCGGCCAAGGTGAGGCAGATCCGGCTGCACGACGCACGGCACTCCTGCGCCAGCATCATGCACGCGCAGGCGGTGCCGATCGCGGTCATCTCTGCCTGGCTCGGGCACGCCGATCCGGCGTTCACGCTGCGGACCTATGTGCACGCGCAGAACAACGCGTTGAAGGCGGCCGCGGCCATTTTGCAGGAGGTTGTGACACGCTCGTGACACCGAGCCAGGCGTCGAACACCCTGGCGACGCGCAGTCGAGAGAGTTTGCGCAGGTAGGGACGGGCGTGGTGTCGAGCCTCCTGTCAGGATCGAACTGACGCCCGCTCGCTTACAAGGCGAGTGCTCTACCACTGAGCTAAGGAGGCCGGTCTAACCGGTGCCAGCGTAACCGCTCACTTCTCGTGGTCGATGATGCGCTGCGAACCCACCGTCCGCGGTGGCGACCGGCGCGCGCGAGGGCGCGGCAGCGGGATGCGCTCGGCGATGCTGCTCAGCGGGTTAACCACCATGGTGAGCGAGATGATGGCGTCTTGCAGCGTGGCGATGGCGGGTCCTAGGGCCTCCATCCCGGGCGCCAGCCGGCTGAGGGTGTCGGCGAGGTCGGCGAGCTGTTCGAGCGGTCCACGCCTGGCCGTCAGCTTGTCGATCAGGCCTCCCTCAGCGAGCAGCCGGTCGGCCAGCCCGTCCTCGGCCAATACCCGTTCGATCAGCCCCTCGTCAGCGAGCAGCTGATCCACCAGCCCCCCCGGCTTGAGCGCGCGCTCCAACCCACCGCCCTCCGCGGTCAGGCGGTCGAGCGCACCGCCGGGCGCAGTCAACAGGTCGACCGCACCCCCCGGACGCAGCAGCCGGTCCAACGGCCCGTCGGGCGTCAGCGCGCGAGCCAGCGGAGCATCGTCGTCCAACAACCGAGCGAGCCGGTTCGCGCGCGTGATCGCATCGTCGATCCCCAGCATGTGAACCACCGCGTTCGACCTGGTGGTCTGCGTGCCGATCTCACCGAATGTTCGCCTCGCCAGTCCAACCGCCGAGGCCGCGACGTTCAACCCCGCATCGGCCGCGGCGAGACCGACTTGAGCAGGAGCAGTAGCAATCGACACCAGGCTTTTGCCGAGGTTCATTCCCCGAGTGTATTTCGCGCCGCACCCAGCAGACGCCCTATAGTGACACAGCGCCGTCAAAGACGACTGGCAACATACTTAGAGTAACCTCACAGGTTTCGTCGAGGTTACGTTCAACCAAGTGCGAGGGAATTGACCCATGACAGTGGCCACCACACGCGAAACCACGTCGGAGGCACGCGTCCTCATTGTCGACGACGAGGACAACATCGTCGAACTGCTCTCGGTGAGCCTCAAATTCCAAGGCTTCGAGGTCTACACCGCGACCAACGGGCCGGCGGCACTGGACCGGGCCCGCGAAGCCCGGCCGGACGCGGTGATCCTCGACGTGATGATGCCCGGAATGGATGGTTTCGGGGTGCTGCGCCGGCTTCGTGCCGACGGCATCGACGCCCCCGCGCTGTTCCTGACGGCCCGTGACTCGCTACAGGACAAGATCGCGGGCCTCACCCTCGGCGGCGACGACTACGTGACCAAACCGTTCAGCCTGGAGGAGGTCGTCGCCCGGTTGCGGGTCATCCTGCGACGCGCCGGCAAGGGTAGCGCGGAGCCGCGCAACGCGCGTCTGACGTTCGCCGACATCGAACTCGACGAAGAGACCCATGAGGTGTGGAAGGCCGGCGAGCCCGTGTCGCTGTCGCCCACCGAGTTCACTCTGCTGCGCTACTTCGTCATCAACGCGGGCACGGTGCTGAGCAAACCGAAAATCCTCGATCACGTCTGGCGCTACGACTTCGGCGGTGACGTCAATGTTGTCGAGTCCTATGTGTCGTATCTGCGGCGCAAGATCGACACCGGCGAGAAGCGGCTGCTGCACACGTTGCGCGGGGTGGGATATGTGCTGCGGGAGCCTCGATGAGCGCCGCTGATGCGACGAAATAGCGTGCCGTAGGGAAAAAGGGATGACGAAACACCACCGACGAGGGCTGCCACTACGGGTGGGCCTGGTCGCCGCCACCCTGATTCTGGCGACGTGCGGGCTGGCGGCCTCGGGGGTCGCGGTCACTTCGATTCTGCGTCACAGCCTGATTAGCCGGGTCGACCAGACCTTGCTGGAGGCGTCGCGGGGCTGGGTGCAGGCGCCGCGACGATCGCCGCCGCTTTCCTACGGGGGTCCGAATGCCGATCGCCCGCCATCGAAGTTCTATGTGCACGTGATCGGCCGCGACGGCCGCACCTGGACGGCCATCAACGATTCGCACGCCGAACCCGCGCTACCTGCCAACAACGACGTGGGCCCGACTCCGACGACGGTCGGATCGGTCAACGGGTCCGATGTGCAATGGCGGGCGGTGTCGGTGGGGGGGCCGCAAGGTCGACTGATCACTGTCGCCTTCGACCTGTCCGACATCCAGTCGACGGTGCGGTCACTGGTGTGGCTGCAAGTCGGCATTGGCGCGGCGGTGCTGTTGGTTCTTGGTGTGGCTGGCTACGCGGTGGTGCACCGCAGCCTGCGGCCGCTAATAGAAGTTGAACAGACTGCGGCCGCGATCGCCGCCGGACAGCTGGATCGCCGTGTCCCAGAACGTGATCCGCGAACCGAGGCGGGCCGACTGTCCTTGGCGCTCAACGAAATGCTGGCACAGATTCAGCGGGCGGTGGCGTCGTCGGAGTCCTCGGCCGAGACGGCGCGCACTTCAGAGGACCGGATGCGGCGGTTCATCACCGACGCCAGCCATGAACTGCGCACCCCGCTGACCACCATTCGCGGTTTCGCGGAGTTGTACCGCCAGGGTGCCGCCCGCGAGATGGAGATGCTGATGTCGCGGATCGAGAGCGAATCGCGCCGGATGGGTCTGCTCGTCGACGATTTGCTGCTGCTTGCCAGTCTGGACGCGCACCGGCCGCTCGAACAGCATCGAGTAGACCTGCTGGCGCTCGCCGCCGACGCCGTGCACGACGCGCAGGCGATCGCCCCGAAGCGCAAGATCGCCATGGAAGTCTTCGACGGTCCGGGTACCCCGGAGGTGCTCGGCGACGAGGCCCGGCTGCGCCAGGTGCTGAGCAACTTGGTGTCCAATGCGCTGCAACACACCCCGGAAAGCGCCGACGTTACTGTGCGGGTCGGCACCGAAGGCGACAACGCCGTGCTGGAGGTCGCTGACGAGGGCCCCGGCATGAGTCAGCAGGATGCGCTACGGGTTTTCGAACGGTTTTATCGCACCGACTCGTCACGGGCGAGGGCCAGCGGCGGCACCGGTCTGGGACTCTCGATCGTCGACTCGTTGGTGCACGCTCACGGCGGCACTGTCGCGGTGACCACCGCGCCCGGGCAGGGCTGCCGCTTCTGCGTCGCCCTGCCGCGCATCAGCGACGTGCCTGCCCGTATTGGTTGAGCCCGGCGACGATGCAGGCCGTGCAACGGCGTGAGGAGGAGCCCGGCAATGGATCTATGCTTCACGTCAGTTGGGCTTCAAGTCAGTTGGGCGAGGGCAGCCTTGATCTTTGCCTGCGCCTCGTCCAACGATTCCGGTGACGGATTACGGTCAACGTTGGCGAACCCGAAGTCGCTCAGGCGGCGGGCCGGGAACACGTGGACGTGCAGATGCGGCACCTCCAGCCCGGCGATGATCACCCCGGCGCGCTTGGTTCCGAATGCCAGGCACACGGCCTTGCCGATCAGCTGCGCCACCGCCATGATGCGGCCGAACACCGCGCAGTCGACGTCCTGCCACTGATCGATCTCTGCACGCGGCACTACCAGCGTGTGGCCTTGCGTCATCGGCTCGATCGTCAGGAACGCGACGACCTCGTCGTCCTCGAAGACGAAGCGGCCCGGCAGTTCGCGGTTGATGATCTTGGTGAAGACCGTGGCCATGGGCAAAAGCATATTGGCTCAGCGCCGGCGACCCTCTCCCCGAATTACGTATAGAGCGCCGCGAGCTGGTCGGCGAACTCCGTGATGACGACCTTGCGTCGTAGCTTCTGGCTGGGTGTGAGCTCGCCGGACTCGATGGACAGCTCGCGGTCGATGATCGCGAACTTCTTGACTTGCTCCCAATTATTCAGCTTCTTGTTCAGCGCCTCGATGTACCGCTCGATGAGATCGTGGGTCTTCTCGTGGCGCGCTATCTCGGCGAACGTCTTGCCGGCCAGGCCTTGCTTATCGGCCCAGGCGGTGATCGCTTCCCCATCGAGGCTAACCAGCGCCACGCAGTACGGCCGGCCCTCCCCGTACACGATGAACTCACCCACGTACGGGCAGATGCCCTCGAACATCGTGGCGATCGCCGAGGGCGCCGCGTATTTGCCCTGCGCCGTCTTGAACATGTCCTTCTTGCGGTCGGTGATCCGCAGGAAGCCGTCGGCGTCGATCTCCCCGATATCGCCGGTGTGAAACCAGCCGTCTGGCTCGAGTGCCTCGGCGGTGGCGTCGGGCAGATCGTGGTAGGCGCTCATCACGCCGGGACCACGCAGCAGGATCTCGCCGTCGTCGGCGATCTTGACCTCGGTGGCGGGGAACGGCCACCCCACGGTGCCGAGCCGATACGCGGTGGGGCGATTGAAAAACGAGGCGGCCGAGGTTTCGGTCAGCCCGTAGCCCTCGAGCACGGTGAGCCCCACGGCGTCAAACCACTGCGCGACGTCACGGTCCAGCGCCGCGGCCCCGGAGATGAAAAACCGCAGCCGGCCGCCGAACCGCTCCCGGATGGTGGAGAACACCAACCTGTCGGCGAGATTGTATTGCAATGAGATGGGCAGCGACGGCTTCCGGCCGGCCTGCTTCGCCCGGGACACCCGCAGGCCGACCCCGATCGCCCAATCGAAGATCCGCTTGTTGAACCCACCTTGCTCGGCGATCACCCCCTCGATGCGGGCGTGTGTCTTTTCGAAGATGCGCGGCACCGCGCCCATGATGGTCGGGCGCACGACGGCGAGGTTGTCGGCGATCTTGTCGACGCGCCCGTCGATCGCCGTCGGGAAGCCGACTAGCAGCCCCACCATCAGCATCACCTTGGCGAACGAGTGCGCCAGCGGCAGCCACAACAAGTTCAGGTCGTCGGGGCGGAAGACGTTCACGGCGTCAACGGCCGCGGCGGTGTAGGTCCACGCCGCGTGGGTCAACCGCACACCTTTCGGCGTGCCCGTGGTGCCGGAGGTGTAGATAATGCCGGCGAGCTGCTCGGGACGGATGTCGTGAACGCGGTCGTCGACGGCGCTGGGGGACTCGGCCAGCACCTGCTTGCCGAGCTGCTCGAGCTCGTCGCGACTGATCACCCAGTCGCCGTCGCCCCGGCCGTCGATGACCACTACCTTCAGCACGTCGGGCAGATCGGCGCGGTGCTCGATGAGTTTGTCGACCTGGCTCTGATCCTCGGCGACCACCACCCGGCTTCCCGAGTTGGCGACGATGAACGCGACCTCGCCGGCAGCGGTCTTCGGGTACACGGTGGTAGTGGCGGCACCGGCGCACATCACGGCGCAGTCGGCGAGTACCCATTCGTAGCGCGTCGAGGACGCCAGGGCGACCCGGTCCTCGGGGGCGATGCCCAGCGAGATCAGCCCCGCCGCGATGAGGCGCACCCGGTCGCCGACCTGCTGCCAGGTGACACTCTCCCAGCCGTCACCGTGCGGATAGCGGAACGCCTCGGCGCGCGGGGTGGCGGCGACGCGGTCGAGGAACATCTGGGCCACCGAAGGGGGGCGCTTCTCGATCTTGGACAAGTCAGGCTTCTCTTGGGCGGCCAGCGAGCCAGTCATGTTCAAAGTCTAGAAAGGTTCGGTGTTCCCGAGATTAGAAATACGAAGACCGCTGCGGGCGACCGCCCGAATCGCGATCGATCCAGCCCGCAGACGACGCCGCCCTCCCTGCCCTGCCGCCCGCACCGAGCACTCGTTCACCGCGGTATCCGGCCACCAGCGATCCGACGCTGAGCACCGGCGCCGATCACCGGCCAGCGCGGTGAGTCATCAACGTTAGGTGATGAGGCGGCGTCGGCGAGGGTTTCTGAGTCTTGATCGCGTATCTACGAACGCGGTGGCCGAACACATCCGGCCTGACCGGCGCAGGACTAGCGTGGCTGGTGAGAACGGCCGATGGAGAGGAGCCGCAGATGTCAGTAGGCGGTGGTGAGCATTGGGCATCGCCCGGCCCCGCTGAGTCCTGTACTTCAGCGCCGACTGGGGCAATCGCCTCGGCGAATACTGCGCTCTTGACCCCAAAGCGGCGCAAGATCGTCTGCACCGTCACCCCGGAGCGATCGGCGATATCTGCCAGCGTGGTATCGGCGATCGCCTGCTCGGCGAAAAGGTCCTGGGTGGCCAGCGGGATGGCGACTGCCGCCCCGATACCGCGTGATCCGCCGACCACCACGGCGCCGCGGCCGGCCAGCAGCCGCGGGTCGCGGTTGCTCACTCGTCCTTTCCGAAGGTCATCGCGTCCATGTTCCAGTACCCGCGCATGTTGGTGATCAAGCCGTCGTCGTTGACCCGATAAGTGAACACCCCGCGCATCCATCGCATCGATGCAGTTTTCACACGAGATGCACTTGCGGATGCGGTGCGCCTGCCCGGACGCCAGTTTGCGCGGCAAGTCGGGGTCGGCGAGCAGCGGACGTCCCATCGCGATGAAATCGGCGCGCCCGTCGGCCAGGATCTGCTCGGCCCGACCGGGGTCGTGAATCCGGCCGATGGCGATCACCGGCACGTCGACCACCTCCTTGACCGCTGCCGCAGCACCCACGTTGAGCCCGTCGCCGTCGTCGGCACCGTTGACCATTCCGGTGACCAGCGGTCAATGACCCCGCCGCTGACATGGAAGGCGTTCACACCGGCGGTTACCAGTTCCGGTGCCACTTGAGCGGTTTCGTGAATCGGCCGGTAGCCATGGGCGGCATGCAACTCGATGCCGTCGTATCCCGCCTCGGCTGCGCGTCGCACCGCCGCCTTGAACAAATCGAGTATTTCGATGATCTGCTCGCGGGTGATCTCGGCCGACGGACGCCCAGTCAGATAGGACGGAATCACCGACGGGCCCAGCGACGTGACCCCGTGCATCTGCGGTCCCAAGCCGTCCGGTCCGGCGTGTACGACCTACGGCTGGATCTTGGCGCCGTGTTCGTGCACCACGTCCACCAGCGCCCGGTGTGCTTCGACCGAGTCATCGGTGCCCAAGTGCAGACAGCCCGGTGTTTCCGGGTGCTTGGGGTCAATTCCAGTGGCGCCCAAAGTGATCAGCCCAACGCCGCCTTTGGCGCGGGCGCCGAAATAATCACGGGTACGCTGCGAGGGCAGGCCGTCGGGGGTGCCGTGCATCGTCTCCATTGGCGACATCACCAGCCGGTTGCATAGCGACATGCTGCCAATCCGCCCGGGTCGCAGCAGGTGGGGGAACGCATTCATCGAGAGAAGCGACCGGCGAATGCGCGTAACGGCAGGTCGGCGCTGGTGAGCACACCTGGTGGCGCCTCTACGACCGCCCGGATGGCGTTGAACGCGGGCATGCCGGTGACGGTCATGCCGATCGCCGCGAACGATTCAGGCGATGAGAAGTCGGTGCCCGGCTTGGGCAGGATCAGGTGCTTGCTGTAGATGCAGGGGTCGCCCTGGATCTTGGTGATGTAGCAGCCCTGAATGTCCCAGTGCGGCTTGGTGTGCGGCGTCATCTGCCATTCAAAGTGCAGCTCCACTCGCGGCACGCCACCGACCGTGCCGACATACTGGAATGCGGCACCACCCACCGAGCCGGCGGGCAAGGCGTACCAGCCCAGGTCGACGTCTTTGGTGCAGGCGCCCAGCTGGTAGGAAAACGTGACGTTGTCCAGCGCGATGTCCAGGCAGTCGGCCATCATCCGCACGCCGTCCCCGAACACCCGGGTGCCCAGCTCCGGCAGACGCGGGACTTCCGGATCGTCGGCCGGGTGGCCGAACCCGCAATTGGCCCATGTCGGAACGGAGTGGTTACACGAGACGTCCACCGATTCGATGCAGGTGACATTCTCGATATCGGCGACGTCGGCGGAATGGACGATCGTCAGGATCTGCGCCAGACCGGGATTCATCCCCGTCCCGTAGAAGGTCGAATTCCCTCGCAGGCAAGCCGACTGCAGCACTTTGGATTCCGTGCGGCCATCCGGTAAGCGGTGGTTGGTGTCGCGGTGATACCCGGTGCCCAGTCCGCCGTGGTGACGATGTTGATGCCCGCCTCGAGCACCCGCTCGTAGAGCATGAGGTCCGGCCACACGCCTGGAAGGTCAGGCAATCAGGCCGGGCTGCGATGATCTCGTCGATCATTCCGGTTGCCGCCACGCCGATCGGGCCGATGCCGGCCAGCTCGCCGGCGTCTCGGCCGAGCTTGTCAGCTGAATAGCAGTGCAGTCCAATCAGTTCCAGGTCGTGATGCCGCGTGATGCGTTTGATCATCTCGGTGCCGACATTGCCAGACGCCACCTGGAAGACCCGTAACGGTTTGCTCACAGCCTACCTGTCGGCGTCGGTGTAGCGGATGACGCCGCGAATGTTCTTGCCGTCCAGCATGTCTTGGTAGCCGTCGTTGATCTGCTCCAGCTTGTACTGACGGGTGATCATGTCGTCGAGGTTGAGTTTGCCGGCCTGGTACATCGCCAACAGCTGTGGGATGTCGTACTGCGGGTTACCGCCACCGAAGATAGTGCCCTGCAGGTTCTTTTGCATCAGGGTCAGCATCGCGAGGTTGAGCGTCACCTGGGTGTCGAGCAGGCTGCCGATGGCCGTCAACACGCAGGTGCCGCCCTTGGCGGTGATGTTCATGTAGCTGTCGATGTCAGCGCCGTTGAGCTCGCCGACTGTGATGATCACCTTCCTGGCCATCAGACCGTAAGTGGCCTCGGCGATGCCCATCAGCGCGGCGTTGATGTCTGGATACACGTGGGTGGCACCGAATTTCAGCGCCTGACCGCGCTTCCATTCCACTGGGTCGACGGCGAAGATGTAGCGGGCGCCGGCATTGACCGCTCCCTGCAGCGCCGACATGCCGACCCCTCCCACGCCCACGATGGCGACGTCGTCGCCGGGCCGGATGTCGGCGGTTCGGGTCGCCGAACCGTAGCCGGTGGTGACGCCGCAGCCGACCAGGCAGGCCACCTCGAACGGCACCGACGGGTCGATCTTCACCACCGAGCTCTCGTGCACCACCATGTACGGCGAGAACGTCCCCAGCAGCGTCATCGGGTACACATCTTGCCCGCGGGCCTGGATGCGGAACGAGCCGTCGCTCACCGCTGCGCCGTTCAACAGCCCAGCACCCAAGTCGCACAGATTGCGCAGCCCCGCCTGACATGACCGGCATTTGCCGCAGGATGGGATGAACGACAACACCACGTGATCACCCTCGGCGAGGTCTTCCACGCCCGGGCCCACCTCGGTGACGATGCCCGCACCCTCGTGTCCGCCAAGCACGGGGAAGCCCGCCATCGGTATCCCGCCGGTCATCAGGTGATGGTCGGAGTGGCACATGCCCGCCGCTTCCATCTGGATCTTGACCTCGCCCTTGCGCGGGTCGCCGATCTCGATTTCCTCGACCGACCACGGCTGGTTGAACTCCCAGATCAGCGCGCCCTTAGTCTTCACAGTCAACCTGCTTTCAGTGGAGGATTTTGTTCGACAGCGTAGTGACGTGGATCTCAGTCAGCATCCCCGGGTGGCCGGGCCTGTCCCGGTGCGCTACCACAGGGGCACCGGGGACTTGCCGAGCGGGTAGTAGCCGGGCACCTTCTCGCCCGCGATGCCACGTTCGATGCGCTTTTGCATGCCCGCGGACAGCTTGCCCGCCTTGATCAAATCCACGTAGAGCGCCGAGACATGCCCAAAGTCGAAGAAGTCGCGCTGCCAGTTCCATTTGCCGCCACCGGCATACCGGAACCAGCTGCCGCCGATGCCGTACACCTCCTGCTCGGTGCCGTCGGTGTCGGTGGCTACCTGTTTCCAGAATCCGACCACTTCGGCTTGCTTGTCGTCGATGACGACTTTTTGGTACGGGTAGCGCCAGCCCTGCAGGCCTTCCATTTCCTGGCTCAGCGCGATATCGCAGATCTCGTCGATGCCGATGCACATCACGTCTTCTTTGGGCCCGATATTCCAGCCGTAGGTAGCGTCGTCGGTGTAGAAGTCAGCGAGCAGCCGCCAGTCTCCCCGCCGCTCGGCCTCTCGGTTAGCTTCCAGCCAGCGCTCGACGACTTCTTCGAGTTCCTCGCGCGGGAATCCGGCCACGTTTACTCTCCTGTCTCTCGGATCGACAGCGCCTGGGTGGGACAAGCCCACACGGCTTGCTCGATCTGCTTGCGGGCCTCCTCGGGCGGCTCTTCATCGAGGATTTCGACCTGACCGCGTTTGGGCACCCGGAAGTGATCCGGCGCCTCCAGTTCGCACATCGCGTGTCCCTGGCACAAATCCAGGTCGGCTTCCACCTTGTACCCCATCATCAACCTCTCGCAATGCGGCGGCAGTAGCGGACCCGGGCCGGCTGGACCAGCTGCACCACCATCTTGGAGTGGTCGTTGCGGTAGCTCTCCGACGGCTGTGCCATCTCAAATTCACACTCCCGCAACAAGACCGAGAAGATCGCCTTGATCTGCATGGTCGCGAACGCGGCACCCACGCAGCGATGCCGCCCTGCCCCGAACGGAATCCACGTCCACCGGTTGATCAAGTCTTCCTGACGCAGCTCCTCGTAACGTTCTGGCACGAAGTCGTCGGGATCGGGAAAGTCCTCGGGGATCCGGTTGGAGACCGCCGGTGAGGCCGCCACCAGATTCCCCTCATGGATGGGGTGGCCTTCCACCTCGAACTCACTTTTAGCCACTCGCATCAGGATGATCAGCGGCGGATGCAGCCGCAGCGTCTCCTTGAGCACGTTCTCCAGCCGCGGAATCTGGCGCAGCGCATGGAAACTCACCGGCTGGCCGTCAGCATAGAGCTCGTCGAGCTCTTTGATCACCCCGGCGTAGACGTCGGGGTGGCGCATCAACTCGATCAGCGTCCAGGCCGCGGTGCCCGAGCTGGTGTGATGCCCGGCGAACATCATCGAGATGAACATGCCGGTGATCTCGTCGGCGCTGAACCGGGGATTCCCGTCGTCGTCTTTGACCGTGATCAGCACGTCAAGCATGTCACGGTCGCTCTTGTCCGACGGCGGGTTGACCATGCGGTTGTTCATGATGCCTTGGACGAGCGCCACCAACCCTTTTCGGGCCTCGTCACGGCGGCGGAAACTCTCGATCGGCAGGTAGGGATCGACATAGGCCAGGGGGTCGGTGCCACGCTCCAACTCGTGATACAGCCGAGCGAACCGCCCGTCGAGCTCGTCGCGGAACTTCTTGCCGATCAGGCACGCCGAAGAGGTGTAGATGGTCAACTCGGCGAAGAAGTCCAGCAGATCGATCTCACCGGTCTCGCCCCAACCTGCGATCAGCCGGCGGACCTCGTTCTCGATCGTGGTGGCGTGGCCTTTCATCTGCTCACCGCGCAGCGCGGCGTTGTGCAGCATCTCTTTGCGCCGCTCCGGGCTGGCGTCGAACACCACACCCTTGCCGAAGATCGGCGTCATGAACGGGTACGCCTCGGCCTGGTCCAGGTCGTCGTCGCTGGCCCGGAAGAAGAACTCGTTGGGTTCCGCACCTGACAGCAACACGACTTGCTTGCCGGCCAGTTGGAAGGTTCCGACGTCACCGCACTCCTCGCGGACCCGTTTCATCAACCCGATCGGGTCGGTGCGGAACTCCTCGAGGTGGCCGTGCTCCTCGTGCCCGCCGGAAACCCGTGGAACGGCAACAACGCTCATTTCTTCGGCATCCCCTCTTCGCCTGGATCCGATTGCCCGGCTCCTCCTGGATCCGCTTGCCCGGCTCCTCCTCGGGCCGCTTCACGACCCGCATCGTCGCCGGGCAGGGCCGTTTCGGCCCGCATCGTCGCCTGGTCTAACTTGAGCTCCCGGTGCTCAGCAGGTGCGTCCGTCAGCGGCGCCTCGGGCTGGACCTCCATGTTCACCACGATCGACCCGCGCGGTGTTTCGGTTACGAACGCGATGGCCCGAGCGATGTCGACCGGACGCAGGAAGTAGTTGTGCCGAGCGTGACCCCACTTGTCCCAGTCTTCGAGCATGGGCCCGACCTGTGCGGGGGACAGCTTCCAGCCCATGCCGGTCAGTGTCGGGCCGGGATGCACGATCGACGCGCGAACGCCGGTGCCTTCCAGTTCCATCTGCAGGTTAGTGACCATGGCGATCAGGCCGGCCTTGGCCGCGCCGTAGGCGCCCATATGCGGTCGTTGGCGCAGCGCGACATCCGAACCGACGAAGATGACGTCGCCCCGGCGGCGCGCCACCATGTCCGGCAGCACCGCGGTTGCCAGCCGGTTGGCGCCGACCAGATGGATATGGATCTGTTCGGCGAAGGCGTCGGTGCTGATCTCGTGCAGCCGTCCGGGGAACATGTCACCGGCGCCGGACACCAGCACCTCAATCTCGCCGAGCGCGTCGATAGACTGCGCCACAAACGATTTCACTGACTGCGGATCGGTGATGTCTAGGGCGAATGCCACCGCTTCGCCGCCGTCGGCGCAAATCTTGTCCACCAGCTTGGCCAGTTTCTCTGTGCGGCGAGCACCCAGCGCCACCGGGAACCCGCGGGCGGCGAGCTCGACGGCCGTGGCCTCGCCGATGCCTGACGAGGCGCCGGCGACGATCGTTGGCCGACGGGGCGGATGGGGTTCGAAGCGAGGCATTTACGCAAGTTCCACGGTGATCGGAAGACGGTCGAATCCGCGCACGTTGCTGGAATGCACGCGCACCGCATTGGCCTCGTCCACTGCGTACCCCTGAATGCGGCTGCACAGTTCGGTCAGTGCGACGCGGGCCTCCATCCGAGCCAAATGTGCCCCCAAGCAAAAGTGCGCGCCGCTGCCGAAACTGACCAGTTTGGAACCGATGTCGCGCCCGATGCGGTAGTCGTCGGCGTCCTCGAACACTCTGTCGTCGCGGTTGGCAGAGCCGGGCAGCAGCAAGAGCACATCGCCTTCGGGGACGATGGTGTCGTATATCGTGAGGTCCTGGGCGACGGTGCGGGCCAGGATCTGGCTGGAGGTGTCGTAGCGCAGCGTCTCCTCCACCCACAGCGGAATCCGGGAGTGGTCGGCGAACACCTCGGCCAGTTGGTCGGGGTTGCGCGCGCCCCAGTAGGCAGCGTTGCCCAGCAGCTTGGTGGTGGTCTCGTTGCCGGCGATCACCATCAGGAACAGAAACGCCAGGATCTCCTTATCGGTGAGCCGATCGCCGTCGATCTCGGCCGCCAGCAGCGCCGATGTCAGGTTGTCGGCGGGGGTTTTCCGGAACTCGTTGATCAGACCGGTGTAGTAGACCATCAGGTCGGCCGACGCCTGCATCGCCGACTCGGGCACGTCGGCCAAGCCATCTTCGCGGTGCAACACGCCGTCGGCCAGCGCACGGATGCGGGCCCGGTCGGGTTCCGGCACGCCCATCAGCTCCGAGATCACGTCCATCGGCAGCTTGCCGGCGAATTCGGCGACGAAGTCGAAACTTTCGGACTGTAAAGCGGTATCCAGGTGAGTCCGGGCCAGTTCCAGCACCCTCGGCTGGAGCTCGCGGATCCGGCGCGGCGTAAAGCCTTTGGACACTAGGGCCCGCAGCCGTAGATGCTCCGGGTCGTCCATGGCCAGAAACGACATCACCTTGTGGGCATCGGCAGTACGGGAAACGGGATCCAGCGAAACGCCATAGGCATTGGAGAGCGCGGTGCTGTTGCGAAAGCCCTGAAGCACATCCTGATGCCGCGACAACGCCCAGAACTTCAGCTCGTCGTTGCGGTGCAGCGGAGCCTCGTCCCGCAGCCGCCGGTAGTACGGGTACGGGTCTTCGTGGAAGTGGTAGTCGTAGGGATCGAGCACCAGTGTTTGGTCGCCAACATGTACGGTCATCGGTCTTCTCCGTCTGATTGCCCGGCTCCTCCTCGGGCCGCTGCACGGCCCGCATCGTCGCCCGGGCGGTCTGATTGCCCGGCTCCTCCTCGGGCCGCTGCACGGCCCGCATCGTCGCCTGGACGGTCTGATTGCCCGGCTCCCCCCCGCGAGCGGCCCGCGTCGTCGCCGGGCAGGATTAGGCCCACCACGTAGGCCAGCCGGTCGGCGATCTGGTGGTAGGTGAAAGCACCGCTACCGGCCTGGACTAGCGCGCCAAAGAAAACCATCTCGAGCGCAGACACGGTGCGGGCGTCGGCGTCGGGCCCGATCGCCGACGTGATGCGCCGATGGATTTCCGTGCCGATCTGGTCGCGGACGCTGCGCACCGCAGGATCGGCGCCGCCGCCGAGCAGTGCTGTCGTGCACGCGGCGGCGACCTCGGGTTGGTCGGCGACCACCAGCGCCAGCTGCCGCAGCGCCTTGTCCACTCGGGCCGGCATGGGGTCGTTCACGTCGGTGAAGTAGGGGACTTGCCGGACCAAGTCCAGGTAGACCTCGGCAATCAGGTGGTTCTTCGACGAGAAATAGGTGTAGGCCGTCGCGGGGGCCACTTTGGCGCGGGCGGCCACCGCGCGCACGGTCAAGTCGGCGTATGACTTCTCCCGCAGCGTTTCCAACCCCGCCGCCAGCACCTTGCGGAAGGTCTCCTCCTGCCGGCGGTTGCGCGGCACCTCCCCGGACGGGCGACCAGCCTCGGGAGTGATCCCCACCACGACATCGCTGGACACGTGTCCAAGCTATCGGATAAACCTCAGGCCAAGCAAGCCCTGTCAATAAATACCCAGCTCAGCGGGGCAGTTTGCCGCCCTAGACGTTTCCGAATGGACGGTCCCCCTTGCACCGCCGCCAACCTGAAGGCTATGGTTCGACTGGAATTTTCGGACAGGTGTCCACTATATTGTCCATCGCACAGGCGGGAGCGGGAGATGGCGTTACTGGCGGACGGCACAAGTGCTCTGCTCATCGACGGCAAGCTGACGGCCGGCAGCGCGGGCACGTTCCCGACGATCAACCCGGCCACCGAGGAGGTGCTGGGAACGGCCGCCGACGCCAACGCCGAAGACATGGGTCGGGCCATCGAGGCCGCCCGGCGGGCCTTCGACGAGACCGACTGGCCACGCAACACCGAGTTGCGGGTGCGATGTGTGCGGCAGCTGCGCGATGCGCTGCGTGAGCACATCGAGGAGCTACGCGAGATCACCATCGCCGAGGTCGGCGCGCCGCGGATGCTGACCGCGAGCGCCCAACTCGAGGGACCGGTCGATGACCTGGCGTTCTCGGCGGACACCGCTGAGTCGTACCAGTGGAACCAGGATCTTGGCGAGGCTTCCCCGATGGGAATCCCCACCCGGCGCACCATCGCCCGGGAAGCCGTCGGCGTGGTCGGGGCAATCACCCCGTGGAACTTCCCACACCAGATCAACCTCGCCAAGCTCGGGCCGGCGCTGGCCGCCGGTAACACCGTCGTCCTGAAACCGGCACCGGACACGCCATGGTGCGCGGGCACGCTGGGAGAGATCATCGTCGAGCACACCGACTTTCCGCCCGGCGTGGTCAACATCGTCACCTCCAGCGACCACAGCCTGGGTGCGCTATTAGCCAAAGACCCTCGGGTGGACATGATTTCGTTCACCGGGTCGACGGCCACCGGCCGCAGCGTGATGATCGACGCGGCCGCCACCATCAAGAAGGTGTTCCTGGAGCTGGGCGGCAAGTCAGCGTTCGTTGTGCTCGACGACGCTGACCTGAATGGTGCCTGCTCGGTGTCGGCGTTCTCCGCGTGCATGCACGCCGGGCAGGGCTGCGCGATCACCACCCGGCTGGTGGTGCCGCGGGCCCGCTACGACGAGGCGGTCGCCGCGGCAGCGGCCACCATGGGGTCGATCAAACCCGGCGATCCCGCCGATCCCGGCACCGTGTGCGGGCCGCTGATCTCGGCACGGCAGCGGGATCGGGTGCAGGGCTACCTCGATCTGGCGATCACCGAAGGCGGGACGTTTGCGTGCGGCGGCGGGCGGCCGGCCGACAAGGCGACCGGCTTTTTCATCGAACCCACGCTGATCGCCGGGCTCACCAACGATGCCCGCGTCGCTCGTGAAGAGATCTTCGGGCCGGTGCTCGCTGTGATCGCCCACGACGGCGACGACGACGCGGTGCGCATCGCCAACGACTCGCCCTACGGGTTGTCGGGCACGGTGATGAGCGCCGATCCCGACCGCGCCGCCGGTGTCGCGGCGCGGTTGCGGGTGGGCACCGTCAACGTCAACGGCGGGGTGTGGTATTCGGCGGACACGCCATTCGGCGGCTACAAGCAGTCCGGCATCGGCCGGGAGATGGGCCTGGCGGGCCTCGAGGAGTATCTCGAGACGAAACTTATTGCGACAGGGGTGAATTGATCGCGTCGAGTGGGAACCTATGAGACGCGGCGGCGCGAAAGCCGTGCCATAACTGGCCACTCGGCAGAGAGGAAAGTATGCGATTCGACAATAAGGTGGCCATTGTCACCGGCGCGGCCCAGGGTATCGGCCAAGCCTACGCCCAGGCGCTGGCCCGCGAAGGTGCGGCTGTGGTGGTCGCCGACATCAACGCCGATGCCGCGGAGTCAGCGGCCAAGCAGATCGTCGCCGACGGCGGTGCGGCGATCCATGCGCCGGTCGACGTGTCCGACCCCGATTCGGCCAAGGCCATGGCCGATCGCACCGTTGCCGAATTCGGCGGCATCGACTACCTGGTCAACAATGCCGCGATCTACGGCGGCATGAAGCTCGACCTGCTGCTGACCGTGCCGTTCGACTACTACAAGAAGTTCATGAGCGTCAACCTCGACGGGGCGCTGGTGTGCACGCGGGCGGTGTACAAGCAGATGGCCAAACGCGGCGGCGGCGCGATCGTCAACCAGTCGTCGACCGCGGCGTGGCTGTACTCCAACTTCTACGGGCTGGCTAAGGTTGGCATCAACGGGCTGACCCAGCAGCTGTCCCGTGAACTCGGCGGAATGAACATCAGAATCAACGCGATAGCGCCCGGGCCGATCGACACCGAAGCCACCAGGTCCATCACGCCCGATGAGATCGTCAAGGATATGGTCAAGCAGATTCCGTTGTCCCGCATGGGCACACCAGACGATCTGGTAGGCATGTGTCTGTTCTTGTTGTCGGATCAGGCATCCTGGATCACTGGCCAGATCTTCAACGTCGACGGCGGACAGATCATCCGGTCATGAGCGAACAAGTGAAGCTCGGCTACATCGGCTTGGGCAAAATGGGCGCTCCGATGGCCAAACGGTTGGTCGCCTGGCCCGGTGGCGTGACGGTCTTCGATGTCCGCACTGAGGCGATGACTCCGCTGGCCGAAGCCGGAGCGCGGCTGGCCGACAGCGTCTCTGACGTCGCGGCTGCCGACATTATCAGTATCACGGTGCTCAACGACGAGCAGGTGCATGAAGTGGTCGCAGAACTGGCTCGAAATGTTAGAGCTGGCACGGTGATCGCGATTCACTCTACGATCAGTGACACCACGGCCGTCGAATTGGGGCGAGAACTGGAACCACAAGGGATCCACGTTGTCGATGCGCCGGTCAGCGGTGGGGGGCGCGCCGCGAACAAGGGCGAGTTGGCGACCATGGTGGGTGCCACGGAAGAGGCTTTCGCACTTGTCAAAGAGCCGTTCTCGCTGTGGGCGTCCCTGGTGATCCACGCGGGAGAGCCTGGTGCGGGAACACGGATGAAAGTGGCCCGCAACATGCTTCACTACATTTCCTTCGCCGCTGCCTGCGAGGCGTCGAAGTTAGCCGAAGAATGCGGCCTTAACCTTCAGGATCTCGGCAAGGTGGTACGCCACACCGACGCGATCACCGGTGGCGCGGGCGCGATCATGTTCCGCGACAACATGAAGCCACTGGAGTCGGACAGTTTCTTGTATGAACCGTTCCTGCACGCGCGGGTACTGGGGGAGAAGGACTTGAGCTTGGCGCTCGCGCTCGGAGAAGCGCACTCGGTGGAGCTGCCGCTTGCCACCATTGCGCTGGAGCGACTTGCCGACGGCCTTGGCGTACCGCACATCGCGTCGACCACAAAGGAGTGACCATGGACGAACTGCGCCGCAAGGGCCTCGAGAAGATGAACGAGGTCTACGCATGGGAGATGCCCGACATGCCCGGCGAGTACTTTGCGCTGACCGTCGATCACCTCTTCGGCAAGATCTGGACTCGGCCGGGCTTGTCGATGCGCGACCGGCGGTTGATGGTGTTGTCCGTCGTGACCGCGCTCGGCCTGCAGGACCTGTTGGAGGTCCAAGTCAATGCCGTTCTGCAGAACGGCGAGTTGACCGAAGACGAACTGCGCGAGATGGCCATATTTTTGACGCATTATGTCGGCTTCCCGCTGGGCTCGGGGCTGAACGGCGTGATCGAACGCGTCACGGCCAAGCGCAAGAAGGCCGCTGCCGAGGGGACCGCCAATGACAAGAGGGCCAATGTCAACGCGGCGGTCAAGATGCACACTGGTACCACCCTCGACTAGCCGCCGCTGCCCGATAAGGTGGCGTCGTGCGCGTCCTGGTGATCGGTTCTGGTGCCCGCGAACATGCGCTGCTGTTGGCGCTCCGCAACGACCCGCAGGTCGAGGAACTGGCCATCGCTCCCGGCAATGCCGGCACCGCTTTGGTCGCGGACCAGCATCAGGTCGACATCACCTCCGGCGATGACGTTGCCGCACTGGGTCGCCAGGTCAAAGCCGACATGTTGGTCATCGGCCCCGAGGTACCGCTGGTGCTCGGGGTGGCCGACGCGGTGCGCGACGCCGGTATCGTCTGCTTCGGACCTTCCAAAGAGGCGGCCCGGATCGAAGGTTCCAAGGCGTTCGCCAAGGAGGTCATGGCAGCGGCGGGCGTTCGCACTGCCACCAGCGAAATCATCGACAATCCAGCGCATTTGGATGCGGCCCTGGACCGGTTCGGACCGGCCGTCGGCGAACCTGAGTGGGTAGTCAAAGACGACCGGCTAGCCGCCGGCAAAGGCGTGGTGGTGACGCCGGATCGCAATATCGCACGCGCCCATGCCGCTGGACTGCTTGAGGCGGGTCATCCCGTGCTGTTGGAGTCCTATCTCGACGGCCCCGAGGTGTCGCTGTTCTGCGTTGTCGACGGCATGACCGTAGTGCCGCTGCTGGCGGCGCAGGACTTCAAGCGGGTCGGTGATGGCGACACTGGGCCTAACACCGGCGGTATGGGTGCCTACGCGCCGGTGCCTTGGCTGCGCGCAGAGGTTCACCAGAGAGTTGTCAGCGAGATCGTCGAACCCGTTGCGGCCGGACTCGTCCGACGCGGCTGCCCGTTTCAGGGGTTGCTCTACGCAGGGCTCGCGATCACCAAGAACGGGCCGGCCGTGGTTGAATTCAATTGCCGCTTTGGGGATCCGGAGACGCAGTCCGTGCTGGCGCTGCTAAATTCGCCGCTTGGGCAGCTGCTCTATGCGGCAGCCACCGGTGAGCTGGCGAACTTTCCGAAACTGTGCTGGCGGGACGGCGCGGCCGTGACGGTGGTGCTGGCGGCCGAGAACTACCCTGGCCGGCCCCGCGTCGGCGACGTTGTTGTCGGGGCGGAGGCCGACGGGGTGCTGCACGCCGGAACGGCGCGCCGCGACGACGGCGCGATCGTGTCCGCTGGCGGTCGCGTGCTGTCGGTGGTGGGTACCGGTGCCGACTTGTCCGCGGCCCGCTCGGCCGCCTACGGCATTCTCGACTCAATTCGGTTGCCTGGCGGACACTTCCGCACCGACATCGCTCTGCTGGCTGCGGAAGGAAAGATCCACATTTAAAAACCCGCGGCTTGGCCGTCCCGGCGCGGATCGCTCACCGCAAGGTACCCGTCATCGAGTCGCCAGATCGCCTGGCAGCTACCGAACTGGTTGTAGTCGTCCACGACGACCAGCTCGTGGCCGCGCTCATAGAGCTCGTCGAGCGTTGACTGCGGAAAACCTTCCTCGCAGCAGATCTGCGTGCCCTGCACCCACCGGAACCTCGGGCCGTCGCAAGCCGCCTGCGGGTTCTGGGCGTGGTCAATGATGCGCACCACCACCTGCACATGGCCTTGGGGCTGCATCGTTCCGCCCATAACCCCGAAGCTCATCACCGGTGCGCCCTCCTTGGTCAGAAAGCCCGGAATGATCGTGTGGTAAGGACGCTTATTCGGCCCCACACGATTCGGATGCCCCGGCGTCGCAACGAAATCCGCGCCGCGGTTTTGCAGCGAGATGCCTGTACCAGGCACCACCACACCGGAGCCGAATCCGATGTAGTTCGACTGGATCATCGACACCATCATCCCGGAGGCATCGGCGGCGGTGAGATACACGGTGCCTCCGTTCGGGGTGCCGGCGGATGCCGGCTTCGCCCGCTTCCGGTCGATCAGCGCCGCCCGCTGCTTGAGGTACTCCGTGTCGAGGAGGTGCTCCGCGCGCAGCGGCATGTGGTCAATATCGGCGATGTAGGCCTGCGCATCGGCGAAAGCGAGCTTCACCGCTTCGATCTGTAGATGCACACTGTCGGCGGAATCTACTGGGAACGAGGCCATCTCGAACTGCTCAAGGATGCCAAGGGCGATCAAGGCGACGATCCCCTGGCCGTTGGGCGGGATCTCGTGGATTGCGTAGCCGTGGTAGGCGCCGCTGATCGTGCCAACCCAGTCGGCGCGGTGAGCGGCGAGGTCGCTGGCCCGCATGACGCCGCCGTGAGCGGTCGCATGCGCCTCGAGTTTCGCCGCCAGTTCTCCTCGATAGAACGCCTCGCCGTTGGTCGCGGCGATCTTCTCGAGTGTGACCGCGTGGTCGGGAAAGGTGACAAGCTCGCCGGGTTTCGGCGCTCGGCCGCCGGGCATGAACGCCTCGGCGAACCCTGGCTGAGACTTGAACAAGGGCACCTGTGCCGCCCATTGCGCCGCCACCGTCGGCGAGACCAGAAAGCCGTTGCGGCCATAGGAGATTGCTGGCTCGAAGAGGCGTGCGAACGGAAGCTTTCCAAACTTGGCGTGCAGTTCGACCCATGCCGACACCGCACCAGGCAGGGTGACCGAATTCCAGCCGAGCGCGGGCACCGCGTTGCCGCCGAAGTACTCCGGCGTCCACGCCGCGGGCGAGCGGCCCGACGCGTTCAGTCCGTGTAGTCGCCGGCCGTCCCAGACGATGGCAAATGCGTCCGAGCCGATGCCGTTGGACACGGGTTCCACCAGTGTGAGGGTGATCGCGGCGGCCACGGCCGCGTCCACCGCGCTGCCGCCATTGGCGAGCATCTGAAGGCCCGCTTGGGCGGCAAGTGGTTGCGATGTGCACACAACGTTTCGTGCCAGCACGGGCTTTCGCGGCCAGGCGTACGGTAAGTCCCACGCGAAAGGCACGGTCACCGTCGGATCGTTACACGTCTCTTGACGCTGGCTCAATGGCGAATTCAGCCTGCGAACCTCTCAGCCACCGCCCGGCGGTCGATTGAACCTTTCGCCGTGTGCGGCAGCTCGCCCGTCACCTTGATGCTGGCGGGCACCTCGAAGGCAGCCAGCCGCTCCCGGCAGAACTCGGCGAGTTCGGCGACGGTTGGCGGAGCGGATGGAGCGGGCACCACCACCGCGGCGACAGTCTCCCCGTAGAGCGGATCTGGCACGCCGAACACGGCAGCCTCCAAGACATTCGGGTGACTGGCCAGCACACCCTCAACTCTTTCCGGCGATATCTTCTCCCCGCCGCGGTTGATGAGCTCTTTGATGCGGCCGCGTAGCGTCAGCTCTCCCGCCGCCGACAGCGATCCCAGGTCCCCGGTGTGCAGCCATCCGTCCGTAAAGGTCCGGGCGGTTGCGGCCGGATCGGCGAGGTAGCCGCGCACCACCGTGCGGCCACGCAGCCAGATTTCCCCGACGGTTTCTGGCGGGCAGGGCTGGCCGTCATCCCCGACGATCCGGATCTCTGCACCCGTCGACCGGCCGACGAGGCCCGACGTCACGGTTTCGTTCTCACTCGTGCTTGCCACCTGGTGCGTGGCCTCGGTCATGCCGTAGGCACTCAGCACCGGTGCTGCGAACTCCGTCTGCAACGCCCGTGCGGTCTCCAGGCTCAGTGCCGCACTGCAGCTGCGGATAAAACGCAGCGGGGCAGGTAGGTGGCCGGTGTGGTCAGGTGCGGCGCGTTCCAGAAGGATTTGGTGAATCGTCGGCACCGCCGTGAACCAGGTCGCGCCCGCCGCATGGACGTCGTCCCAAAACGTGTGCGCGGAAAACCGCCCGCGGGCGGGAAGCAGCACAGTCCCGCCGGATGCAAGGCTCGACAGCAGCGCGGCAATCAGCCCGTGGCCGTGGAACAGCGGCATCACCGCGACGGTCGCATCCTGCGGGCCGAGCCCGTAGGTGGCGATGACGCCGCTGACTGAGGACGCGATGTTGTCCTGGGTCCAGGGGACCATCTTCGGCGAACCGGTGGTGCCGCCGGTGAACATGATCAGCGCGTCGTCGGGCCGCAGTCCGTCGGGCGCCGCGCCGGCCGGGGACGGCGCCACGGTGGTGTCGACGTCGACGCGCACGCCGCCGTCGTCTTGGCCGACCGTCACCGAGATCGGCCAGCACGGGACAGTCGGCTCTCCGGTTTCGCCAAGCTCGCCGCCGTCGACTAAGACAACTCGCGCTCCTGCCGCTGCTATTCTGACGCGCTGCTCGGCGACGGGAAGTGCGGCATCCAGGGGGACCACGACAAGCCCCGCCCGTGACGCCGCCAATAACCCGACGACGAACTCGACGCTGCTGTGCGCGCGCAGCGCCGCCCGGTCGCCCGGCAGCAGGCCGCCCCGCGCCAGCTGTCCGGCTAGGTCATCGACCAGTCGGACCAGGTCACGGTAGGTGATCGGGATGCGGTCGGCGGTGACGACGAGCGCGGGCGCCTCCGGGCGGCGACGTGCCGCCGCCTCGAGAAGATCGGCCATGCGTGGGCTAGTACTCTCGGTGGCGGTCGTCATCGATCACACTCCTTCCCGGGCGCGAAACGGGCACCCTAACAAGCACCATGCCGCAAGCCTCGCCAGTCGTCCAATATCCACGAACGAATGCTCAATAAGCCCAAGCTATCAAACCAAAATCCTTGCCGGAGAGCCGGATTCGGTTCGATTTCCAATCGATAGACGTCGTGTATCGATGAATAGCAGCTCGGTCTT
>DASPOT010000041.1:0-6875 GCA_035625875.1 Mycobacterium sp.
CCGCAGCTGGAGGATGTAAGTGGAGAACCACAACGGCGCCATGGAGAGCAGCACGCCCACGCCGCTGAACGCGAAGAACAACAGTGCCTCATGGTGGCGCTCGCGGCCACCACGGTCGCGGAAGCTCCACTCCCTGTTCAAGATGTAGGACGCGATCACCGCGACGATGCCGGCGATGACCTTGGCGGTCACCGGCTTGGGCTCCAGGATCGTGAGCTTCAGCGTGTAGAAGGTCGCCGAGTCGATGACGAACGTGGTGGCGCCGACGATGGCGAACTTGATCAGTTCGTGATGGCGTTCGACGCATGGCCGGATCGGCCCGGGCAAAACCGCGATGGTGGCATCGGCAAAGGACACAACAAGGCAGTGTACGGACTGCCAACCGCCCGTGCGCCGCAACAGTGTCACCGCCGTTAAATACCCCCGGTCAGCCCCCATGACAACATGGTTGCCGTGCCCGGTACACCGACCGCTCCGCCGCTGGTCGCCATGATCGGCGGCGGTCAGCTTGCCCGGATGACGCATCAAGCGGCGATCGCGCTGGGGCAGAGCCTGCGGGTGCTGGCTGCCGACGCCGACGACCCGGCCGCGCAGGTCACCCCGGACGTGGTGATCGGCTCACACACCGACCTTGACGACCTGCGCCGCGTTGCGGCCGGGGCCGATGCGCTCACCTTCGACCACGAGCACGTCCCGACTGAGCTGCTGGACAAGCTGGTCGCCGAAGGCGTCAACGTGGCGCCGCCGCCGCAGGCCTTGGTGCACGCCCAGGACAAACTTGTCATGCGCCAGCGGCTGGAGTCGCTGGGCGCGCCGGTGCCGCGTTACACCGGCGTCGGGAGTCTCGACGACTTAGACAACGTCGACGCGTTCGCCCGTCGCCTCGGCGGCCCGGTCGTGGTCAAGGCGGTTCGCGGTGGTTACGACGGCCGCGGTGTGCAGATGGCCCGTGATCTGGCGGAGGCCCGCGATATCGTCGGCCGGTTACTCGCCTCTCGCGTGCCGGTGCTGGTCGAAGAGCGGGTCGTGCTGCGCCGCGAACTCTCAGCGCTGGTGGCGCGGTCGCCATTCGGTCAAGGCGCGGCGTGGCCGGTAGTGGAGACGGTGCAACGCGACGGTATCTGCACGGTGGTGATCGCACCCGCTCCCGGGCTGCCCGACGACCGCGTCACCGCGGCACAACGCCTGGCGCTGCGATTGGCGGCCGAACTCGGCGTGGTCGGTGTGCTGGCCGTCGAGCTGTTCGAGACCACCGACGGCGCGCTGCTGGTCAACGAGCTCGCGATGCGGCCGCACAACTCCGGGCACTGGACCATGGACGGGGCTCGCACCAGCCAGTTCGAGCAGCATCTGCGCGCGGTGCTGGACTATCCGCTCGGCGATACGGACGCCACCGTGCCGGTGACGGTGATGGCCAATGTGCTGGGCGCCCGGCAAACGCCGACGATGACCGTCGACGAGCGGTTGCACCACCTGTTCGCGCGGATGCCCGACGCCAGGGTTCACCTCTACGGCAAAGGTGAGCGACCGGGCCGCAAGATCGGCCACGTCAACCTGCTGGGCGCCGACGCAGCCGAGGTGGCGAATCTGCGTGAACGCGCCGAGCGGGCGGCACACTGGTTATCACACGGGCAGTGGACGGACGGATGGGATCCGCATGGCTGAACAGCCCCGGGTCGGGGTGATCATGGGCAGCGACAGCGACTGGTCGGTAATGCACGATGCCGCCGACGCGCTGACCGAGTTCGACATCCCGTTCGAGGTTCGGGTGGTCTCGGCGCACCGCACCCCCGCGCTGATGTTCGACTATGCGCGCGGCGCGGCCGACCGCGGCATCGAGGTGATCATCGCCGGCGCCGGGGGTGCGGCCCACCTGCCGGGAATGGTCGCCTCAGCCACGCCGCTGCCGGTGATCGGGGTGCCGGTGCCGCTGGCACGGCTCGACGGCATCGACTCCCTGCTGTCGATCGTGCAGATGCCGGCCGGCGTTCCGGTGGCCACTGTGTCGATCGGCGGCGCCCGCAACGCGGGCCTGCTGGCGGTGCGCATGCTGGGGTCATCAGATCCGCGGCTGCGCGCCCGGGTTGTGGCGTTTCAGGATCAGCTGGCAGACACGGTGCGAGCCAAGGACGCAGCGCTTCGAGGCAAAGTTACCGGCGAGTAGCAAGGAGTCCGAGATGGCTAAGTGGGCCGCAAATCCGTCGTTCGACCTGTTCAAACTGCCCGAAGAGCACGGCGAGCTGCGGGCTGCGGTGCGCGCCCTGGCGGAAAAGGAGATCGCACCGTATGCCGCCGACGTCGACGAGCACTCCCGGTTCCCGGAGGAGGCGCTCGCGGCGTTGAACGCGTCGGGTTTCAACGCCGTCCACGTGCCCGAGGACTACGGCGGTCAGGGCGCGGACGCGGTGGCGACCTGCATGGTGATCGAGGAAGTGGCGCGCGTCGACGCATCTGCCTCGCTGATCCCGGCCGTGAACAAACTAGGCACCATGGGCCTGATCATGCGGGGGTCGGAGGAGCTCAAGAAGCAGGTGCTGCCCACGTTGGCGTCCGACGGGGCGATGGCCTCGTATGCGCTCAGTGAGCGGGAGGCTGGCAGTGACGCAGCGTCGATGCGAACCCGGGCCAAGGCTGAGGGGGACGACTGGATTCTCAACGGCGCCAAGTGCTGGATTACCAACGGCGGCAAGTCAACCTGGTACACCGTGATGGCGGTGACCGATCCGGACCGTGGCGCCAACGGGATTTCGGCGTTCATGGTGCACAAGGACGACGAAGGCTTCACCGTTGGGCCCAAGGAGAAGAAGCTGGGGATCAAGGGCTCGCCGACCACCGAGTTGTACTTCGAGAACTGCCGCGTCCCGGGAGATCGGATCATCGCTGAGCCGGGGACCGGTTTCAAGACCGCGCTAGCCACGTTGGATCACACCCGCCCGACGATCGGCGCCCAAGCTGTGGGCATCGCCCAGGGCGCGCTGGACGCGGCGATCGCCTACACCAAGGACCGCAAGCAGTTCGGCGAGTCGATCAGCACCTTCCAGGCCATCCAGTTCATGCTGGCCGACATGGCGATGAAGGTGGAGGCCGCCCGGCTGATGGTGTACACGGCCGCGGCCCGGGCCGAACGCGGCGAGCCCGATCTGGGTTTCATCTCGGCGGCGTCGAAGTGCTTCGCCTCCGACATGGCGATGGAGGTCACCACCGACGCGGTGCAACTGTTCGGCGGCGCCGGCTATACCGCCGACTTCCCCGTCGAACGGTTCATGCGCGACGCCAAGATCACCCAGATCTACGAGGGCACCAACCAGATTCAGCGCGTGGTGATGTCGCGGGCATTGCTGCGCTGATTCTTGTTGCGCTCGGCCATGATTCGCCAGTGCCGCTCGTCGGCTCTGGTCCGCCTGCGCTTGGGCATCATCGCGCGCGGTTACTGCACTCGATGCCGCACGAATTCGGCAGTGGCAGTTCGCCAGTGGGCACGCACAACGGTACCCGGCAGCTTGCTGCCGGGTACCGTGCGGTAAGTCTGCCCAGCCGGCGACATCCAGATCACTGTTCCCGCCGTCACTCGTGTAGTGTTATCCCTGAAAGGCCTGATCAGCAGGCCGAAACCGAGAGGACACATCGGGGCTCAAGCCATCCGGTGCCCGGTTTGATCACGTCTTGGTAAATGTCAAGCGCGCCAGCCTCATTGGCGGCAAGTGTGGCTATGCCGATGATGCCAGCGTCCGGTCCCGACCGCCAAATTGCGGCACCGTCGCCAGCGTGGAGCTGGTCGCGGTAGCGCGCCACTTCAAAGCGGCGGGGCCGCTCCTTTTCATCGCTAGCCTTGATGTCGAAACGTTTAGGGTTCAACTAGAAAATCCAGTTTGTCATTTGGTGAATCTCCTAATCTCGGTGTGGTGGTGCCAGGTTCTCAGGGCATGCCGCGCAACATAGCCCCGCGCATGTCTGCCCGCATAGGGCCGATGGACCCTAATGTGTCAGCGACCGGAGCCGCTCGTACTCAGCGGGGGTTTCTCAGATGCGCGATGCGGTTCGGCACAGTCCACACCGTCAGGCCATGTGTCGGCATGCCACCGTGGTGCTGGTGCCCGAGAGTGGTGTTCAGCGGTGGTGTGCCGCATTTTCAACCATTCATCTCGTCTTTGAGTGGAATGGCGTCGCTCTCATCGTCACCACTCGCTAAGAGATACGACGGCTTCCTATAGAACGTTAAGCGAAGACCCTTGCGATACTTGGCAACACGGTCGACTATCTGAAGATAGTTGAAGAGTGCCGGCGCAATCCCAGATAGGTTTTCCGACTTGTTAAGGTGGCCGCGCTGATACGCCGCATACATCAGCTCGAATTTGTCCAATCCTCCGTGTTCCTCGATGAGAGCGATCAGGTGGATGAGGTCAGAGGCGAGATATGTTGATAGGTTGAGGAGTTCGCGGTTCAATTGCCGTGCGCGAGTGGCGTAAGAGTAGATGGCGTCCATCACGGTAGCGCTGAGCGGATTGACGTTCGTTAGCAGGAGTAAATCGGCAGGCGTCTGTGGTGTGATCTTTGCACACACCTCCTTGACGTTCGCCAGCGTACATTCACGGTCTGCGTCGAAACCTGCTGCCTTATTGAGCATTTGCATGAGGCCCGTTGCCTGGGCAACCACACGTGCGACAGGTCCGATTTGGCGATAGATGTTCTGGCGATCGCGTCGGAGCGGGAGCCTGATGTTAAGCAGATAGAACGTGAACGCTCCGGTGTAGGCGATGGCGATGTCATAACACAGCATGCCTAGGCGTGCGCCTCCGCGAAAAGCCTCAGAAACATTGGCCAGGACTACATGCTGAAGCACCGCGTACACCAATGCGATTGCCAGCAATGCCCAAAGCGACCTGTTGAGCCAGCGTTCAAAGCGGCTCAGATACTTCGCCTGATTCCAGCCTTGATACCAGCCAGACAGTCTCTCTGTTACCTTCATACGGGCCATGATGCCCGCCGTGCGCTGATTGCCGGATGACGCCACGCAAGACAGCCTGCGAGCTTTGACCGGCTTACCCACCCCACCCGCGTTGGCATGCCGCCGTGAAGTTGAAGCGGACGTGATGCTGTTGTGAGCTTGACAGCGAGTAGACAGGGTGACCAAGGCCGGTGTGATCCGGTCAGGGCAGCCGGTGGTCACCGGCCAGCGCCGACACCCGGCCAGCGCCGGTGTCTATCACCGGCCAGCACCGCCAGCCGCTATCTGCGCTGGTCAGGACAGCACCGGCTACCTGTGCCAGCCGGGAATAATGCCAGGTCAGGCTATGTTTCCAGGGGGCATGTCGCATGAGTTCCCGTGCCCGCCGTCACTCACTCCGCCGCATTGCCCTGCGCATCCTGTCATACTCCGCTGATGAGCCTCAGAAGCTCCACTGATGAGCCTCAGAAGCCGCCTGGATTGGGCCGCAGATCCTCGCAATTCATGGCGAAGCACTACTATCCCCTCACCACCCGCTTCCGCGGCGATGATCCGGTGTTCCTCAACATGGGCTACGAGGAAGATCCGCCGATGGCCCTGCCGCTGGAAGCGTCCGACGACCCCAACCGGTCCTGCATTCAGCTCTACCACCGCACGGCGACCCAAGTCGACCTCACCGACAAACCGGTGCTGGAAGTCAGTTGCGGGCACGGCGGCGGAGCCTCCTACCTGGTGCGCACCTTGCACCCGGCCTCCTACACCGGGCTGGACTTAAACCGCGCCGGCATCGACTTCTGCCGAAAAAAGCACCAAATGCCCGGCCTGGATTTCGTGTGCGGCAACGCCGAGAACCTGCCCTTCGCCGATCAATCCTTCGACGCGGTAATCAACATCGAAGCCGCGTGCTACTACCTTCGGTTTCCCCGCTCCTCGCCGAGGCGGCCCGCGTGCTGCGCCCGGGAAGCCATTTCCTGTACGCTGACCTCCGCCCACACGACCAAATCGCCAACTGGGAGGAGGAAGCTGGGCAACTCCCCCATGCGGCTCATGTCGGAAAGGGTCATCAGTGAGCAGGGTTGCGCGCGGGCTGGAGACGAAGCCGCGGATGAAGGAATTGAATCTGCGCTATCTTCCCGCGTCTCTTCCCTCGTACTTGGTCGATAGGTCTTTCTCGAAGATCTGCCACAACCTGCGAAGCAGAAAGACCTCTTACCGGATGTACTGCTTCGCCAACGACTGAGGCGCATCGCAGGCAGAAATTTGGTCCCGAGATAGCCGGGTCGGCGGTGGCAGATGCGGCAGGTGTTATTCATGCCGACGCCGCGCAGCCGTCTCCATGCCCCTGCGTGGGTGTGTGCAACCCGCAGGTGGCGCAGCAGTCGGGTCCGGTTGGTGGACTGAAGCCTGTCCTGCCGGAAGGCAACCGCAGGTCAGGGCACAGGTTTCATCTTCTCGAATCGTGCTACTCAGGGTAGGTATCCTGGACGATTTACCGTTCCATGGGCAGCTGCTCGTCACTCCAACCGTCAACACCAGTCCAGAATGTCTTGAGCAGGTGGTGTTGGCACAGGCATTTGAGGTGGCACTGTCACGTTAATTGAAATATATAGTAGTGCGGTTTGTTTGGGAGATGTGGTGATGGATCAGCGTTGCGCCATGGGCATTTCAGGCGGCAGCGTCGAGCGCGGTGACATGAAACCAGACCCCGAAGCGTTCAGCCATCTCGGTTCGCCATCCGGTTGCGCTGAGCAGATGCCGTCGCGGCCGAAAATGTGCCGAGATGCCACTGAAGGCAGACAGGAACCGTTGAGCATGCCGCACCGATGTGAAACGTTTCATCGCCCGTTCGCGTTGTCGGGTGGGCTGATGAGAGTTCTCGGCGCGGTTGTTGAGATACCGCGACTGCTGGTGGGTAACCGACGGCATGAAC
>DASPOT010000042.1:0-11312 GCA_035625875.1 Mycobacterium sp.
GGCCGGGCCTTGAACGATCCGGGCCTGGAAAGGCAAGGACGAAACGATCAACGGGCGTCCCATCTGAAAGATGCGGGCGAGAAGATCAAGGACGCGATTAGGCCGAGGAGGCGTCGAACCAGGTAGCCGACGGCCACCGACTGGCGGCGGTGGATGAGTCGATGCGGTCGGTTACGACACCAGGGTTACACCGCGAACTGTCAACGCCTTGAATGTCTCCAGAGTGTGCAATATGTGCCGATGTACCGATGTCAGCACCCGCTTGTTCGTCGATGAACCGCAAACAGTCCCTGCGGGCGTGTGCCGTATGCAACCAGGGACCCGCCGGGAAATCCGACCGGCTCGCGCACGGCGATTTCCTCGAGAGACTGTGGCAACGCAAGGAACGCCTCATCAGCAGCCACCACCCCTTGCGGGAGTCCATCGCCGCGACGGGCTGCACATCCAGTGCGCGACTGGATTTCCTGTGTTGGTCTAGACCCGCGCCACCGAGCACGCCCGCGTCGACTGGCGGCCACCACGGTGATCGATGCCAAGCTCGTGCGCGACTTGAATTCCGGTCCTGATCCGCGAATCGGGTCGGCTTGCCGAAGTGCGGTACTTGTCCGGCGCTGAGCTAGCGAGCGCGTTGGCCGCGAAGCTCCGCGAGGAGGCGCAGGAGGCCGCCGAGGCGGTTGATCGTCGCGGGCCAGCGAGCCAATCGAGGCACTGTCAACTTGAGCAGTCCGAGGGCGATTTTCGCCGGTTCGCCTCCGCGATTCACCAGGTCGCGTGTGACGTATGAGGCTTATGCGGTTAGCAGAACGTCCACACGACCTCAAGTTGACAGTGCCCCCTTGGAAAGCCTGCTGCGCCAATGGGATGAGCTGGCCGGCTGGCTGCGTGAAGAGCGCCAAAACCTGATCACCGCCGACGATCTTGAGCGCAACGCCACCGCGTGGGAAAGCCACGACCACGAGCCCGCCTGGCTGCTCACCGGCACCCGGCTTGCCGATGCCGAAAACCTCGCCGATACGGCTCATTTCGCCGACCGCCTCGCCGGTACTCGCGACTACCTGGCCGCCAGCCGGCGAGCCGAGGATCAGAAGATCAAGGAAGAGGAAGAACACCGCCAAGAGAAACTGCGCCACGCCGAAGAAGTGGCGCGCCTGGCCCAAGAACACCAACAAGCCGCCGAGTCCCTTGCCGCCGCCGAAACCCAAGCCCGCCAACAGGCCCATAGACGCGCTCGCATCCTGCGCGCCGTCCTCGCCGGCACCGCGGTCATCGCCGTCATCGCCGTCGTCGGTGCCGTCGTGGCCTTGATCATGTACAACCGGGCCACCCGTGAAGCGCGCGACGCACTGGCCGCCCAACTCGACATCCAAGCATCGGCGGTGTTTTCCCGGGTCACTGCCGATAGCGACATTCACGCGCTCGCCGACACCCTGGCCGCGCAACGACTGCGGTCCGACCCCACCGCCAGCCGCGGCGCGTTCTACACCGCCACCGCAGCGCTAAACACCACCCGCATCATCATCCCCACGCCCGCACCAATGGTGGCGTTTAGCCCCGACGGACACACCCTGGCCTCCTGCGGCATTGTCAAGTTGAGCAATCAGACCAGGATTTGAGGGGATCCGTTCTCGTGAACCCTCAGGTCATATGTGACGGATGAGGCTGATGTGATTGGCGACCGCGCCCACTTCGCTCAACTTGACAATGCCCATCCATAGGCAGTGGCGGCACCGTTGGGACCAACGACTCTAGGGAGAGCACGCAGTCATACCTAGGGTCGATCTCAGGGCTGAACGGAGGAAATGACATGCCTCAAGCGGTGCTGGATGTGGAGGTGGTTAAGAGGGCGGTACAGCTGGCGTGTCGCGCGCCATCGATACACAACAGCCAGCCGTGGCGTTGGGTAGCTGAGGGTGCAGAGCTACGCTTGTTCGTCGATCGGCGCCGATGGGTGTATTATGCCGACCTTTCCGGCCGGGAAGCGATCATCAGTTGCGGGGCTGTCCTCGATCACCTTCGCGTCGCCATGGCGGCGGCCGGTTGGCGGGCGAACATCGAACGGTTCCCCAACCCGAACAACCTAAACCATTTGGCATCGGTCGAATTCAGCGCGCTCGAATTCGTCACCGACGCTCAGCGCGAACGCGCCGAGGCGATTCTGCAACGGCGAACCGACCGGCTTCCGCTGGGTGGTCCGACCAACTGGCCGTCGTTCGAACCGGTGTTGCGTAGCAGCGTCGACGAGAGTGTCGCGATGCTCGATGTGCTCACCGATGAGGTGCGGCCTCAACTAGCCAAAGCCTCCTATCTTACTGAGGAACTGCGCCGTTACGACGCCTCCTATCACGCCGAACTGGAATGGTGGACATCGCCATTCGCGCTGTCCGAAGGCATACCTCCGGATGCGCTGGCATCCAAGTCAGAACGGCATCGCGTCGATGTGGCGCGGGATTTCCCTGCTCGCAGCCGTGCCGACCGTCGTGCCGACGTCGGGGTGGATTGGTCGAAGATCGTTGTGCTGTCCACCGCTGAGGACGACCGAGCTGAGGTGTTGGGCTGCGGCGAAGCCCTATCCACCGTCCTGCTGGAATGCACGATGGCCGGCATGGCGACCTGCACGCTGACCCATCTGATCGAGGTGGACGAGAGCCGCGACATCGTGCGGAGGCTCATCGGCGAACGCGGGGAGCCCCAAGTGTTGGTCCGTGTCGGCATAGCACCGCCGATGGAAGACCTGCCCGCGGCAACACCACGACGGCCGCTCGACGATGTGCTGGAAATCCGCTAGCCGCGCAATCCCGGACGGCGGTCATGACTTGGCGCTGACGATCGATCCGCGCTACTACGACGCGGTTGTCTTCCACCTTGACGGTGTCGTGACAGATACTGCCGCCATTGATGCGGCGGCCTGGACGCAATTTTTCGACGACTACCTGGCGCGACGGCCCCCACGTGACGGTGAAGACCACTCACCGTTCACCGACGACGATTACCGGCGCTTTGTAGCCGGGAAGGCGTGCTGCGATGCGATAACCGACTTCCTGATATCCCGGGGTATTGCACTACCCGTGGGTGCTGACTCCGATTCCACCGACAACACCGAGCTCCTATGCCGATCCAACGAGGGACGCTGTGCGGGGCGTTGCGCCGCACAGCATTTCGCCCCTCTAGGTGCAGAATTCTGAATACACTCCTTCGGAATCTTTGGCCCCGGTGACGACTTGCTCCACAGCGGCCAGGGGTAACCGTTGTCGGCCAGCCAGCGCAGATAGTCGGCGTTGCTGACGAAGTGGGACCACTGGCTGGTTGCGGTGTGGCGCCAGGCGTCCTTGGGCGTGCGCGCCTCCAGCGCACCGAGCACCAACGCCAGCGTGATGACCTGGGCGCGGCCATCGCCGTTAGCTGTTAGCTCGGCAGCCCGCTTGGCCACTGCTGCTGGCTCATCGACACCGAGCAGTGCTGCGGTTGTGGGCGCGCATTGTGGCCGGTCAGCAGGTAACTGTCACGGGCCAGGCAGCCGGCGATGAAGACTGCCACCCCTTTGGGCGCTGTCGTGCGAGCCAGGATCTTTTGCACGAAGTTCCGGCGCACATCCACCGCATGAACCGGCGCGTGATCCGCGAAAAGTCCTGGCCCCAATTACAAATCAAGGTTCGATGAGAAAAACCGGTTAGCGCTCGGCTAGGGCGGATACTTCCGCAGGCGTGGGGTTAGGCCCCGCGCCAAAGTAGTTGCGGGCTATGTACGCCGGTGACCGAGAGAACGCTCGATGACCGGCATACGCATGCGACACCGCAGAGCGCTCCCCAACGGGCATCGTCACGTTGTTTGAAAATGATTGTGGCGCAGTAGGTGTTAGTTTGTTCGGTGGTCAAATATAGTGGCTTACTCGGTCTTTCATGCCGCTGCGGTGGCAATGACTTCGTCCCAGACCGCGAAGCTGGCGGTCATCTCGGTTCGCCATTGGGGTGCGCTGATCAGATGACGACGGGGCCGAAGTGCCCTCGGATGTTTCCGAACGCAAACAAGAATCGCTGGGGCATCGTCAAGTTGTTGGCACAGGTGTGGTGCTGCCAGGATTGGTCGCTGTGGCGATTGCGGCAACGTACAAGGGCTATCGGTACCCGATCGAAATCATCGGGCACGCGGTGTGGCTGTATCACCGCTTTGCGCTGAGCCTGCGCGACGTCGAGGAACTGATGCTGGCCCGCGGTGTGGTGGTCACCTACGAGACGATCCGCTCCTGGTGTGCCCGGTTCGGGCCGGGCTACGCCAACAAGCTGCGTCGGCGCCGACCCCGCCCCGGCGACAAATGGCACCTCGATGAGGTGTTCGTGAAGATCAACGGCACCACTCAGTACTTGTGGCGTGCGGTCGACCAGCATGGCAACGTGCTCGACATCTTGGTGCAGTCGAGGCGAAACGCCAAAGCAGCCAAAGCGGTTCTTCCGTAAACTGCTCAAGGGCCTGCGGTATGTGCCGCGGGTGATTGTCACCGACAAGCTGGCCAGCTATCAGGTCGCTCACCGCGAGTTGGTGCCGTCGGTGACCCATCGCCGCTCCAAGTACCTCAATAACCGGGCTGAGAACTCTCATCAGCCGACCAGGATCCGAGAACGGGTAATGAAACGCTTCGCCTCACCTGGGCAGGCTCAACGGTTCCTGTTTGCTTTCAGCCACATCCGGCAGCACTTTCGGCCCAGTCGTCATCTGATCAGTGCACCCCAATGGCGAACCGAGATGACCGCCAGCTTCGCGGTCTGGGACGAAGTCATTGCCACCGCAGCGGCATGAAAGACCGAGTAAGCCACTATATTTGGCCACCGGACAAACTAACATCAACTGCGCCACAATCATTTTCAAACAACTTGACGATGCCTCGGCGACGTTGGTTGCGCCCTGCTCGCGATGGCCAACATGCTCACCGACAGCGGCGCGCTGCTGTTGGAGATCGCCGATGTCGGTAGCTTGCGTTTCCTGCCCGGAAGTCATGAAAGCGACGTCTGGCGTCCCTGGTGGTATGCGCTCGGCAGATCACGCGGTGCGTCCTACGACGTCGCCGAGCGCATCGAGGAACTGCTCGATAAAACCGGCTTTGCCATCCACCGCTGCGACCGCTACCAGCCCGTGGCTGCCTCGGCGGAAGCCAAACTCGTTCACGCCCTGGGATTCGACCAGCACGCGCCGGCGTATCTGAACGAAATCGGCGCTCCCGCTGACCAAATCGATGCCCACTACGCCTTCCTGCGCCGCGCGGTGAACGATCCGACCGTCATGATCGCCCTATTCAGCAATACCCAATACATCGCCCGCCCGCGCTAACCCGACTCACATCGAAGCAACGCACCCATCCTCTGTCTGTCTGACCCGGAAATCCGAACGCGCTACAGTGAAACCGCAGCTCCACCACTGTTTGGGCATCGGCGTGATTCGCCCCGTGCACGCCAGGCCTTTGGGTTCCAACGTCGTTTTAGGCCACGCCCACTGTGAGCACATCTTTTGAGTCAACTTTTGACGTTGGCCGCTAAGGCTTTGCCCTTGGTCGTTGAGATAATTGTCGGCAGATTACGACGACAATGACCCCCATGGGCACTAAGAGCAAGCTTGTCCTGTCCTAGAGGCGGGCCGCCCCGCAGTCTTGTTCAATGTGGTCCTCCAGTGCCTCCAGTGCCTCCGAGTTCGTCGAGCGCCTTGGCGACCAGCTCGCGCAGGGCGGGGCTGGGGTCGTCGCGGTAGTCGTCGATGAGCTGCTGGTAGGCGGCCAGCGCCTGCTGCGGGCGGCCCAGCTGCCCGAGTACGACACCCCGGTTGTAGAGCGCCTCGGCGACCAGCTCGCGCAGGGCGGGGCTGGGGTCGTCGCGGTAGTGGTCGATGAGCTGCTGGTAGGCGGGCAGCGCCTGCTGCGTGCGGCCCAGCTGCCCGAGTACGACACCCCGGTTGTAGAGCGCCTCGGCGACCAGCCCGCGCAGGGCGGGGCTGGGGTCGTCGCGGTAGTTGGCGATGAGCTGCTGTAAGGCGGGCAGCGCCTCCTGCGTGCGGCCCAGCTGCCCGAGTACGACACCCCGGTTGTAGAGCGCCTCGGCGACCTGCCCGCGCAGGGCGGGGCTGGGGTCGTCGCGGTAGTCGTCGATCACCTGCTGGTAGGCGGCCAGCTCCTCCTGCGGGCGGCCCAGCTGCCCGAGCGTGAAACCCCGGTTGTTCAGCGCTCTGGCGACCTGCTCGCGCAGGGCGGGGTCGTCGCGGTAGTCGTCGATCAGCTGCTGTACGGTGGCCAGCGCCTCCTGCGGGCGGTCCAGCTGCCCGAGCGTGACAGCCCGGTTGTAGAGCGCCTTGGCGACCTGCCCGCGCACGGGGGGGCTGGGGTCGTCGCGGTAGTCGTCGATCACCTGCTGGTAGGCGGCCAGCACCTCCTGCGGGCGGTCCAGATCGCCAAGCACCACGCCGAGGTTGGCTCCGGCGGACGCGGCAAGGTCGGTGCTCGATGAGTCCCGGGCACGGCGGAACGCGGCCGCGGCATCGTCGAGGCGGGAGTGAGCATAGGCCGCGTCTGCGACCGCGTAGGCTTCGTCGGGGGTGGCGGAGCCGATGGCAGCAGTCCAGACTGGGGCGCGGGGCGGGTCAGCGGCGGGCTGTTCGCGCACCAGCCGGATCACGTAGTCGTAGGCCTGGTAGCCGTGGTCGTCTTGTAGTAGCGCTACGGTGGCGGCCACCGGCCGCACCGCCCATTCCAAGCCGATGGCAAAGCGCTCGTCGTTGGGCGTGATCCCCGCCTGGAGGAAGTCTGGCCATAATGCCCGAAGCGTGTCGCGGCTGATGGGGTCGGTGCGTCCGCATCTGGCCCAGTCGACGGCCGCATATACGACCGCGACCCCTTCTGGGCACTCCGGCTCCCCGAGCGCGTGCCGCTTGCTGATGAGCTTGCGCTGCAGCGCTGGACCGGCCACGAGGTATGCGGCCAGCCCGTGACGGCGCACCGCGTCCAAGTCGGCATCCGAGAGCCGCCCACGCAGCGAATCTGTTTCCTTGCTGCTCGTAGCGTGCAACGCGATCTGGCGGGCGTGCTGGAGTATGTCGGTGGCGAGCGTTTTCAGCCCGCCGGTGGCAGCCTCGGCGACCTGCTCACTGCCCTTGCCGCCGTAGGTCGCGGCCACGATCCAGCCCGGTCGGCTGGATTGCCACTCGCGCAGCGTCTGCAACGTCACGCCCTGGCTGAGGAAGGGTTCCAGATCGTCTAACCACAGCACCGCATATTCCGGCCGGGTTGCCATCGGCTGGCCCGGGTCGAGCAGCGAGCGCAGCGCATCGCCGTGCACCGGAGCGACCAGCCGTAGTCGCTCGGCCACGGAGCACGCGGAAAGCGCCTCGAACAGAGTCCGGGACTTGCCGACCTTCGATGCCCCCACCACCACCAGCATCCAGCTGCCGGCGCCGGTGAGCGCCGCCTCGATCGCCCCGCGCAGCTCCGCATCAACCTCGCGCACAACGTATTCGGGCACCCTCCCGCCCAGCACCGTCTGGGTGGCGGCTGGGTCCACACCGATCAGAGTCGGGTCGATCTCGGTGATCGGGGCCACCGGCACCTTGACCTGCCGGCCCAGCTCCGCGCGCTCGCGCTTGCTCTCCAGCCGAGCCAGCTCCGTGCTGATCACCAAACCCGCCACCGCACCCACGGCGGCCACCAACCCAGCCACTCCAAGCCACGGCAGCTTCAGCCGACGCGCCAGCCCCGCCAGCGCCACCGCCGCGGCAACGCACGCCCCCAGTACCGTCTTGCGGCGGTTCCACCCACCCAGCGTCGCCGACCAGCGCATATGCCGACCGTACCGGCCCGACTACCGCGGGTGACCCCTATCCACTGATATTCGTGCCGCTGCTCATATTTGCCGGCGTCCGCCTTACGTGATCGACCGCGAGCACCGGCGCCGGCAGGCGTTAGCGGCCCGGGCCGGACTGAACGTATTGAGTTGTGGCGTGGCATGTTTGGCGGTATCATAGGGTTATGATGTTGGGGCACTGCGGAACACGCTACAGATCCTAACCCCGCATGTGTGACGAACGTCACAGCGGCACCGTTTCGGGGGCATCCTATCGGCCCGAGCGGGGCGCTGCTCACGGTGGGCGGATGATGCAGACCGGGCCAACATTCTCCCGAATCGTTGGGGCGCCGTGTATCTCGGGGCCAGCCGTGTGTCCTAATTAACCGGCACAAACCCTCACCGCGTGAGTGCTTATGTGGCACAATAGATTTCGAGCGTGTCCTACTTGCCTAGCTCGGCTACTGCCGATATGTTGGCCGGTATGGACACTCTCACGTATGGGAAACGAATGGCATTCGTCGAGTGCCTTGCCGATGCGCGACGCGGAATCATGCCGCCCAGCGAGACGGGGCTGCACGACTCGACCCTGCAAGCGCTTGAGAACCTGGCCATCGGCTACGACCAGCAAGACGCCGACCACCTCGTGGCAGCAGCAGCCAGGGCGGCGTTCGAGGCCGAACATGCCTAGTAGCTACGTGATTCGAGACGACGTGCTTTGGTCCCCGCGGCTGATACAGCCGACCCGGCCGCCAGCCGTAATTTACCTCGACATGAACCATTATATCAATTTAGCCAAGGCGAAATTCGGTCGAGCGCCGCAAGGGTATTCCGAGTTGCTAGAAGCGTGCCGCGAAGCACAAGCAAATGGGCGCGCATTGTTTCCGTTATCGTCTACGCACGTTATAGAGGTTTCGAACATAGGCAGCTATCGACAGCGGGAGAACGTAGCTGCCGTGATGGAAGAACTGTCGGATTTCAATTACCTCCTTGGGCGTCCGCACATTATGCGCCTAGAGATCGAGGCAGCATTCGATGCGCTGCTAGGCACTGATCGGTCCTTACGCGATGGTATTTCGCTCATCGGAAAGAGTGCGCTGTGGGGGTTCGGGATGCGCGGTGGCTTGATCATTAGAGGGACGGACGAAAAGGCCGACGTCGCCAACGCTGAGAAACGATTGCGCTATCGGCTCGGCGACGAGACATTCGAGAAAATGATGGCACATTTCAATCGCGAAGCTGAACGAGCGCTACTGGTCGGGCCAGACGATGATATGGAAGCCGAGCTCCGCCAAGAGGGAGCCTACACGCCGGAGATCCCGTATCAACACCGAGAGAAGCGCGCGCAACAGGAGGTTGACCAAGCTGGCAGACTTGATCAGAACCCCGAGTGGCGCCGTGGTCGTTTGCGAGATTTGATGACCCTACGAGAAATTATTGAGTTATGGGAGATGATCACGCTGGAATTATCGGCGCGAAAGATGACCCCGACCGAATTTACCGACCTGCTGGGCGCTCCTCGATCCGAAGAGTTTACGGAAAGAGATTATTCGAAAGCCAGGAACTTTAGCGACGGCATGCCCTCTACTCGTGTGGCGATCTCATTGAAGGAGAATTACCACCGCAATCGCCAACACAATTGGACATCAAACGATATGCATGACATCGATGCGCTGGCGGTCGCGATGCCATATTGTGATGCGGTATTCACCGACGCCGCCGCTTGGAACGCCTTGAAAAATAGTCGAGAGCTTTTGGTATTCGGAACCTTCCTGCCGCGGAGGCCCAGCCAGCTCGTGCATTGGCTCGGCAAATTGCCGTCGCGGGTGCCGCCCATCGCCTCATAGTTGATCAAGATGCGCGCGAAGTCTGATTCGTTGACTCATTCGAAGATGCGCGCGTAGCCGGTGCGCTGACCCGGTCACCGGCCTCGACGCCATCGCCGAGGCCGCCCGCGTTCGTCGACTGCCCGAACTGCCACCGCCACAGGCATTGCCCGCCCCACGTCGGCGGTGAGCCGAAAAAGCCACGCACGTTATCCACGTGCCTACGGTCGTCTGCACCAAATCGCCCAGCACGGCACTGTCAACTTGAGGTCGTGTGGACGATCTGCTAACCACATAAGCCTCATACGTCACACGCGACCTGGTGAATCGCCGAGGCAAACCGGCGAAAATCGCCATCGGATTGCTCAAGTTGACAGTGCCCTCAGGACACTCGCCATCACGGCAAGCTGTAGTGCACCTCGAAGTATCGTCTTGGACTGGCGTGCCATCGTCGTGCCGTGCGCCTTGTGCATCGACCGTATGGCGGCGTCAATCCGGGCGGGCGTCGCCTCAGCCGATGATTTGACCGCGACCAAGCACGGTCACGGTTCCCTGGCCAGACGGGCGACGAGAAGCCCACGGTAGGCCGCCGTAACCGCTGGCAGTCAACCAACCGTCGCGCCGCATCCTCCCCCGTTTCACCTTCCCAAGTGACTGTTTTACGGCGGGGGTCATCGCCGTAGGAGACCAGTAGCTCCCATGTGGTAGTTGGTTGGGGTTGGTGTTGGTTTGATACCAGCGGACCCGCGGCCGTGTCGTGGTGGTGGTTGTGGTGCTCATAGTCCTGCCTCCTCGCATGACCGGCACGCCGACGGGCATCCGTTTCGTGTGGCCTGCCGCTTCAACGCTTCCCGGCGCTGGTGGTCGGGTAGCCAGTGAAAATCGCTGTGAAACGGCTGGGTGTCGTAGTCCTCGCGGTACGAGAGGTTCGCGGTCATGGTTGCTAGTCCTCCTCAATCGCGGGAAGGTCGAAACCCTCCCGGTAGCAGGAGCCGTCGCACAGATAGTCGTCGCAACCCTTGCAGTCGGGCGTAGACGGTTTCGGCGGCCCGGAAAACATTGCCGTACACAGTTTGCCTCGTTTCATGTACCCGGACGGCACCATGCCCAGGCTCACCTGCTTCTCGTCGAAGAATCGCTGAACCTGTTGGGCGATGGCTTCGACGACCGTTCGCAGCGGCTGGGTCGTCGGTATCGACAGGGTCGATATTGGCGATTTCGTCAGGCCAGGAGCGTAAAAACTCCACACCCGCTAGTACCGGCACGGCGGTGTAGTACCGGTGGGCCCTCTTGGTCACGTGTGCGCCCGCTGACCGACTTTGTTAGGTCAGCTCAGCGACGAGAAATGTGTGAAATTCTTCCCAGCCCGTCGCCGGTCCAGACAACAGGTTCCTGACCGGCACTGTCAACTTGAGCAATCCGATGGCGATTTTCGCCGGTTTGCCTCGGCGATTCACACGCCCGACTCGGCCACCGCTTCGCCCCACCGGATGCCGGTGTACTTCCTCCACGATCAGCTCTGGGCCCAAGACCACAGAGGCTTCCAAAGACGTCTCGCGCAGTTTGTCACCATTGCGGCGCGCCAGCGCGTCAAACCGCTCTTTGTTTTCTTCGACTCATGTTGGGATCCGTTCCCGAAACCGGGACGGCAGCGTGCACCGAAGCCTGGGGTCCA
>DASPOT010000043.1:0-7499 GCA_035625875.1 Mycobacterium sp.
ATTGTGAGCTTCCGCCGGCAAATCAGCAATGGGTGTAGAAAAGGGCGTAACCACCCCGCCCGGGTATCCCACCAGTGGACGCAAAACACCCTCTGACCTGCGTCGGGCTGACAGGATTTGAACCTGCGACCACTTGACCCCCAGTCAGCCCCAAGCCGTTTTTATGCGTTTCATCGTTACGCCACAATCGCAATGACCTGCGCGAACGGTCTCCGCGCATCCCTATCGGTACCACCGTGTCGCGCGTCAGTTGTGACAACGCCGTGACAATTTTGGGCGCACGCCCCTGAACTGCAGCGAGCGTTTCCTCCGGTAGCTGGACAGGATTCCACTGAGCGACCTCTAAGTTATGAGCTACGTACCGGGAGTTTTCCCTTGTCCGAGCCCGTCCGCCGATATCTCACCCGACTAGTGACAACGTCGTGACAAGTCTCGATACCGAGGGCACTCGGGATCACGCGACAAAACCGTTTGCCGGTTTGGCCGGTCACGCGGTCGAGGGACCCCTTAGCTTTCGCCAGTCCCCCGTGGTGCCGCCAATTTCGACACCGAACTCGAGTGATGCTTCGGTGCCGGTCGTGGACGCGGCTCGCGAAGCATTACCGGTCGCATCGACTGGTTCAATCCCAGTATCGCGCACCACTATTAGCGCAGGTAAAAGCATGTTTTTAGGGTGGACTGAATCCGTCGTTGCCGATACGTTGCCAATCGGCGGTGTTCATCTGCGACCGTTGGCCGGGGCGAGGCGGGCCATCCCGCGCACGATCCATGGTGTTCGCCTGGCGATCACCTCGACGGCGCGATCGGAGCGGCGCATCGCGGTCCGACGGTCTGGGGTCGGCATTGATGCCAGCTCTGCCTCGGCCGATCCGGCCGGCGGGCCGTGGCGATCCACCGCCAGGAGTTGCCAGGTGCCGGGCACGCCACGCAACTCGACGCTGCCGCGGTCCTCGAAGCCAGTGCCCGAGCCGACCACCAGGTCACGCACGGTGCGTGAGACAAGGATTTCCCCGGCGCCGGCTTGGCCGCAGATCCGCGCCGTGATGTGTACTGCAATGCCCCCGATGTCGTTGTCGAGCAGTTCGCATTCGCCGGTATGGATGCCAGCGCGGATCTCGATGCCCAGGGTCTCGGCGTCAGCACGCAATGCCTCGGCGCAGCGAATGGCTTGCGTCGGGCCGTCGAACGTGGCGAGGTGGCCGTCGCCCGTGCTCTTCACGACCGTGCCGCCGAATCGTTGCGTGAGTTCGTCGGTGATCTCACCAAAGCGGTGCAGGACCGCCCGCCACCGCTCGTCGCCGGTCGCTGCGGCGCGTTCCGTCGAGGCGACGATATCGGTGAACAACACAGTGCGCAGGGCGCGATGTGACTGCGACGGTGCGGCATGGCTGCCGGTGAGGAACTCCTCGATCCCGGCCAGGATCTTGTCGGGCTCGGTGAACCAGGGTGCGTGGTCCACGCCCTCAACCTCGAGGTACCGTGCGCCGGGAATCTGGTCGGCGAGGTAGCGGCTGTACTGCACCGGAGCGGTGTCGTCGCGGGCATGGATGACCAGGGTGGGCGCGGTGAGCGTCGGCAGGATCGGCCGCACGTCGATCCGGAGGTTCGATTCCATTGTCGCTCGCAGCATGCCCGGGCTGGCGGTCATGCGCTCGACCATGGCGAGCTGGCGTATCGAGCGGACCGACGGGAAGAAAACCTTCGCTGTTGCGCCGCTGCCCCACCCCGAGCGGGCGGCGCGGCCCATTTCCTGGAAGCGGGCGATCTGCTTCGCCGACGGCGTGTAGTCCTCGCCCAGCTCGGCAAGGAGGCGCGCCCGCAGCTCGGTCGGGTCGCGATCCAAGTCGTCCCAGCCGGCGCTGGCCGCGGACGCGAACGAGCCGTAGAGGATCAGCGCCCGCGTTCGCTCCGGCCGTTTTGCCGCAAAAGCGATGGCCTGTGGGCCGCCCTCGCTCATACCGAAGACGACGGGCTTTGCGAAGCCGACGGCGTCCATGACAGCCTCGATCTCGGCCGCTCGCTCTTCAAGCAAACGAACTTTCGAGATGGGGTCCGACAGCCCGTTTCCGGCCTTATCGAACATGACGACGCGACAAAATGTGGCGAGCTGATCGAAGAAGGCCTTGAACTCGGGTATGACCCAGAACAGCTCGACGTGGAAGACCATCGGCCCGACGAAGACAAGCTCGACCGGCCCGTCGCCGAACACCTGATACGCCAGGCTGAGATCGCCGCACTTGGCGTATGACGTTTCTGGCACCGCATGAGCGTACTGCGGCCGGAAGCTAGCCGTACCGTATCCACTGCATCGCCCCCGCTCCAGGCCCCACACGGCCGGCCACCCAAGCCCCGGCCAGGGGCGGGGCGGGCGCAGGCCGTCTTATCTGGCTAGCGCCCTGCGGCGCTTGGGCTCCTCCTCCGGCGACGGCACTTAGTCCTCGTCCTCGGGGTCGATGACGACGGGTCGATAAATGCCCCGCTCGCGCGTCGGAAACTGCTTGCGTATCAACGCCCTCGGCTCGCGGTAAGGTTCGAAGCCGTCGAGGTCGGACGCACGAATCCTCGCACCGAGGGCGGCCAGCGCGGACCACCGGCCGCAGCGCTCCCCAGCGGATCGCCATGCCTCCCACAGTTTTCGGCGATGCAGCCCGGTCGGGTCAACCAGCAGCGGCAGCAACCAGGTGTCGTCGCGAGCTGAGATCCCGCACAGCTCGACGGCGGCAACCAGGATCGGCACGAGCTTGTCCAACCTGGCGGCGAACCGTTGGGCATCAAGCCATCCGGTGCGCACCGCGTCGGGTTGGTCGATGAGGGTCTCAGCGTTCGCCTCGGGGTCGCACTGCTTGGCCGCAGCGGTGAATTCGCCTGCCACAGCGTTGAACTCCTTGCCCACCTTGCCGTAGTTGGTGTCGGCGACCTCGGAGTAAAGCTCGATCAACTTGGGATATGTCACGCCGCGCACCGCGATCACGACGTCGCCCCGCGACGAGCTGGCCTCGGCCGCCGCCAATGCGCGCAGCATCGGCAGGTCGCCGGTGCCGTCAACGACGGCGGCGATGAGCTGCTGCTGGATGGGTCGGGCATGGAAGTCCAGGAACTCATCCCAGCGTTCGCGTAGCTCGGTCCATGCCTTCGGTAGCGGCGCGATCGAGGCCACCACGTCGACGCGGCGGATGTGTTGGGCGAGATAGTCGGGCAAACCGCGGCTAGTCATGGGTTCCTCCTTCGGGTGCGGGTGGGGTGCCGTAGATGGCCCGGGCTAACGCGGCGACCGCGGCCGCCTCCGTCTCTTCGGCGCTGGGCTTCTCAGCGGCGTGCTCGGGGTGCTCCCGCTTGTAGGCTTCGGCGAGGCCCTTGACCAGTCGCCGTGTGAGGTGCGACATGTGTTGTCCTCCTTAGAGATTGCGGTAGTCATCGAGCCGCGACACCGGCCCGGCCTGCCCGTCCCCGTCCGGGAGCGAGGCAACGTAGCGCAGCCTCAACGTTTGGCGGGCATCCCAGGTTGCGCCCATCTCTTTTTCCCTCAGCCTGATTTCGCTCACCAGCGCCACTGGGGGCGCGTCATTCTCGGCAGCGCGGGCCACCAGCTCTAACGAGTCGGCCGCAAAACTCCAGTCGGAATCTGCCCAGAGCACGGTGTGCGGCATCCGCGCCCAGGCCCGCCACTTCTCCTTCGCCGACCTCGGCCACGGCCGGCCGTTGGCGCGGCGCGGCGGCAACCGCGGCCCCTCCCGGTTCGGGACGGCCTGAACCTCGGTCCAACCGTGGGTGAGCTGGGCGCGGCCACGCCGGTGCGGCTTGCTGATCGGGCCAGGAACAGCCATACGTGGGAGTGTAAGCGGCGCAGGTCATCTCGCCGAGTGTTCCAAATGAAACAGTTGGGGCGGCGCTCGTCGCGGCCAGCTGGTCCTCCCTGACCAGCTGGTGTGGCCTGGGCTTTTCCGGACGCATCGACTTGCGCGCCCCTACGGCCAGCTTCACGCTATGCGGCCCGCTGCGCGCGACGGGGCGTTGGGGGGCTCCCCGCACCCCTTTGATGAGCGCCCAAGCTGCGGGAAATCTTGGAGCTCAGCAGTTTTCGGTTCCGTGGCAGGATACCTCACCGCAACAGCGTCTGCGGGTGCGATTACATGCGGCTGCACTCGTTCGGCCGCCACAGGGCCAGCAAACGGCATTGCAGCGCTGGTGATGGCTGGCCTTCGCCTGATCGTCCGGTTCGTGTCGTAACGCACCACAGCCGCTCCGAGACGACGACGCGCAAGGTGCGGCTGCTGTGCAACGGTGTGGCGACTCCGTCCCACCGGACTTCACCTATCGCATTCGAGTGTTGTTCGGGTCTAGTCGATTTGGTCGTATGCGTACGTCACCATCGTGGCGGTGGTCATCGTCTCGCCCTTGTGGGCGAGCGATTCGTAGGTCGCCTCGCCGAGCACCTCGCGCAGGTGGGTGATCGCGGCGCTGAGTTCGGGGACTATCGACGCGGTGAAGGGACTGAATGCGAAACCGGCGATGGTGGCTGCCGGTTCGAGGCGTCCGAGGCGGTCGAGGAATACCGCGAGAATTGCCAAGGCGGCACGGATGTAGGCGACGTTGCCAGAGTCGTAGAAGTTGCGGATGGCCAGAGTGATGTGATCGAGCGCCGCCAGCGGGTCGCCGTGTTCGGCCTCAAGCCGAGACAAACCGGTCGCCAGCTGTGATTCGACCAAGCGGTTCCCGCTGTCTTGGGCGATCACCAGGCCCCGCCGCAGGGCTTCCAGCGCGCGGACGGGATCAGCATCACGGAAGGCGGAGCCGTAGGCGCGAAGCGCATTCGAGAGCGCATAGGGGTTGTGGGTGGCCTCGGCGGCATCGATCAGCCCATTCGCGGCGGCCCTCGCCTCCTCACCGGCCCCGGCGACCGCCAGTGTGGCAACTAGGTATGCCCGGGTGAGTGTATGAGTGTCGCGGCCGCGCGCGAGCTGGGCGCGGCACCACTCGACGCATCGTTCGGGCTGGCCGATGACCAAGTACACACCGCCGAGCAGCCCCTCGCCGCCGAACGGCACCTCGTAGTGGCCACTGCCGATCACCGTCTGGCCGGCGTCGGCATAGCCGACAGCCTCCTCGATCCGTCCGGGCATCCAGCACGCCGACGCCGTCACATAGAGGGCCGCGAGCCGGGGATGGTCGACCGCGCGGGCGGGCTCGATCAGCTCCTCGGCCCAGGCTATCTGCTCATAATTGCCGACCAGAACGCCAAGCGGCGCGGAGGCGGCGATGGTGGCGGCGACATCCAGATCGCCGTGGTCGGCGGCCCAGCGGAATGCGGTGCGCAGATTGGCCAACTCGATCGTGAACCAGTCGTAGGCCTCACGTTGGCGGGGGCTGTCCCACAGGGCCAGGATGTCGGCTTCGCGCCCGGCGAAATACCCGGCATGCGCGGTAAGCACCTCAGTGGCCTCGCCATGGGCGACGAGTTGCTCCTCGGCGAACTGGCGGATCGTCTCCAACATTGAGAATCGAGTCCGCCCTGCTGACCGGTCGGCGACCAGCAGCGACTTGCGCACCAGCGCATCGAGCAGATCCAAGACGGCGAAGTCATCATCGGAACCCATAACCGCACAAGCACTTACGAGGTCGAAGCCCCCGGCGAACACCGAACACCGCTCCAGCAGCGCCTTTTCCGGCTCGTCGAGCAGCTCGTAGGACCACGCCACCGCGTGGCGCAGGGTGTGGTGGCGTGCCTGGCCGCGCCGCGAGCCCACCAGCAACCGGAACCGGTGATCGACGCGATCACGCACCTCGATGGCGGTCATCGACGCCATCCGTGAGGCCGCTAACTCGATGGCCAACGGGATCCCGTCGAGGCGACCACAGATCTCCACCACCGCGGCCGCCTCATCGGCGTTGGCCACCGGAGAAGCCCGGCGAAACGGCTTGTGCACGTTCAATGAATAGGGAGACCGCGGCAGAGTCGATTCCCGCGCCGACATCCAGCGAGGGCACCGGCCACAGTTGCTCGTCGGCGAGCCTTAGTCCTTCGCGGCTGGTCGCCAGAATCGTGACGGTCGCCGAGGCGGCCAGGATCGCCTCAACCAGACCGGCTGCGGCGTCGAGGACGTGCTCGCACTTGTCGAACACCAGCAGCCGGACTCTGCCCTCCAACGCGGCCGCGACACTGTCAGCCACGCTCTTGCCGGGCTGTTGGATGATGCCCAGCACGGCGGCCACCGCGTCGGGCACCGCCGCCGGATCGGCGACCGCGGCCAAGTCGAAAAACCAGACCCCGTCGGGGAACTCATCGGCCAGCCGCGCCGCGACCTCGGTCGCCAGGCGGGTCTTGCCGACCCCGCCCACCCCGGTCAACGTCACCAACCGATGAGCCTTCACCGCGGCGTGCACCTCGGCGACCTCGGACTCGCGCCCGATGAAGCTCGTGGTCGCAGCCCGCAGGTTCCCCGGACTCGCATCCAGTGCTCGCAACGGCGGAAACTCCGTGCGCAGGCCCGCCGCTCGGACCTGAAACACCCCGACTGGCGTCGGCACATCCCGCAACCGGCGCGGTCCCAGATCCAGCAGATCCACTCCGCTCAGCAGACCCGCCGTCGACTCGGCCAAAAGGATCTGACCACCATGCCCGGCGGCCATCACCCGCGCCGCGCGATTGAGCACCGCACCGAAGTAGTCGGCTCCGCGAAGCTCGGCTTCCCCGGTCGCAATCCCCATCCGCACCGGTAACTCCAGCGCTCTCTGCGCGGTCACCGCGGCATCAACCGCGGACCTGGGTGAGGCGAAGGCTGCACACACACCGTCACCGGTGTGCTTGAACATGAAGCCGCCGTGCCCCTCGACCGCGGTTCGCAGCACCTCGTCGTGTGCCGCGAGGGCCGACCGCATCGCGTCGGCGTCGGTCTCCCACCGACGGGTCGAACCCTCGACATCGGTGAACAAAAACGTCACCACCCCCGAAGGGGCACTGTCAACTTGAGCAGTCCGAGGGCGATTTTCGCCGGTTCGCCTCCGCGATTCACCAGGTCGCGTGTGACGTATGAGGCTTATGCGGTTAGCAGAACGTCCACACGACCTCAAGTTGACAGTGCCCCCCGCCCGGGCGACAAGTGGCACCTCGACGAGGTATTCGTGAAGATCAACGGCAAGCTGTGTTACCTGTGGCGTGCGGTCGACCAGCACGGCAACGTCTTGGATGTGTTGGTGCAGTCACGGCGAAACGCCGGAGCAGCCAAGCGGTTTTTCCGCAAGCTACTCAAGGGCCTGCGGTATGTGCCGCGTGTGCTGGTCACCGACAAGCTGGCCAGCTACGGGGTCGCTCACCCGAGTTCATGCCGTCGGTTACCCACCAGCAGTCGCGGTATCTCACTCAACCGCGCCGAGAACTCTCATCAGCCCACCCGACAACGCGAACGGGCGATGAAACGTTTCACATCGGTGCGGCATGCTCAACGGTTCCTGTCTGCCTTTAGTGGCATCTCGGCACATTTTCGGCCGCGACGGCATCTGCT
>DASPOT010000044.1:0-36874 GCA_035625875.1 Mycobacterium sp.
CCACAGTCTGTGGTGTAACGTGCTGCGGCGCGCGCGGGGCGGTGATTTGGTGCCTGAATGGCGCAACCACCTGAAGACCTACCTCGACGCGGTGGCACCGCACCGTAGAAACATAGATGACGTCGACGACGGCACATCTAGTGTCCTGCGCCAGAAATTCGTTACATAGATTTGACCGGTGGCTGCCGGAGCGGCTCCTCGGCGAACCAGGCTGCACCATGCCATGATTCGCTCATGGCGGGACGCGGCAGACCGACGGCGGAGCTGGTGTTGACCGACGAGGAACGTGAGACGCTGACCCGGTGGGCGCGGCGGCGCAAGTCAGCCCAGGCGCTGGCGCTGCGCTCGCGCATCGTGCTCGGCTGCGCCGAGGGGCTGTCCAACAAAAAGGTGGCCGCGCGCGAGCGGGTGTCGCAGCCGACGGTGGGCAAGTGGCGGCGCCGGTTCGTCGAGGCGCGCTGCGACGGGCTGGTCGACGAACCACGCCCGGGCCGGCCCGCCTCGGTGACCGCCGAGCAGGTCGAGGACGTGGTGGTGACCACGCTGGAGTCCACCCCGGCGGGCGCCACGCACTGGTCGCGCAAATCGATGGCCCAACGCTGCGGGCTGTCCAAGTCCACGATCGGGCGGATCTGGAAAGCCTTTGAGTTGCAGCCACATCGCAGCGAGAACTTCAAACTGTCCACCGACGCGCTGTTCGTGGAGAAGGTCTATGACATTGTCGGGCTCTACCTCGACCCGCCCGAGGCCGCGGTGGTGCTGTGCGTGGACGAGAAGTCGCAGATCCAGGCGCTGGCGCGCAGCCAGCCGGCCTTCCCGATGATGCCCGGCATGCCCGAAAAACGCACCCACGACTACGTGCGCTCGGGCACCACCAGCCTGTTCGCCGCCTTCGACCTCAGCGACGGCACCGTCATCACCGCCCTGCACCGGCGCCACCGCGCCATCGAATTCCGCAAGTTCCTGGCCACCATTGATGCCCAGGTCCCCGACCACCTCGACATTCACCTGGCCTGCGACAACTACGGCACCCACAAAGCGCCCACCGTGCAAAGCTGGCTGGACAAGCCCCCGCGCTTCCACATGCACTACACCCCACCCTATTCCAGCTGGATCAACCAGGTTGAGCGCTGGTTCGCCGAACTGACCCGCCAACTCATCGAACGCGGCGACCACCGCAGCGTGCAGGCCCTCGAACGCGACATCCGCGCCTGGGTTACCGCCTGCAACAAGGACCCTAAACCCTTCGTATGGACCAAGACCGCCGAACAGATCCTCCAGTCCATCCAACGACTAATGAAACGAATTAATGGCGTGGGACACTAGCTCAGTGCCTCTTAGCTGTCGGTTCCAGGATCAAGACCAAAAACTTGGACGGCGGCTGACTTTCCCTTCAGAGCATGGGCTCCCCGGTCGATGAGTTCGGGCGGTCGAGCGGTTAGAGCGTCGACGGTGTGATGGGTGAGAAGGATTGCGTCATCGGTGGTCTTGGTGAGCTGCTCGACGCGGGCAGCGACATTCACGGTGTCACCGATCAGGGTGAACTCCAGCTTGCTTCCCCCGCCGATGGTGCCTGCGATCACCTTGCCCGTGTTGATCCCGATGCCGATCCGAAGCTCCCCGCCGAATCGCTCGGCGACGAGTCGGTGAATCAACACAGCGGCGCTCACCGCGGCATCGGCATGATCGGCAAGATCGTTCGGGGCACCGAAGACTGCCAGAGCGCCGTCGCCGAGGAATTTGTTGACATGCCCACCCGCGTCCACAACAGCGGGCACCACGATCTCGAACAACGCGTTGAGCCGGGCGACGGTCTCCTCGGCGGTGTTCGCTTCGGCGAACGGCGTGAAGTCACGGACATCAACGAACATCACCGTCACCTCGCGGCGCTCCCCGGTGAAGACGTGGTCTCCCTGCTCGAGCAGCCGCGCCGCCAGGGTTGGGTCGACGTAGGTGCCGAACGCCGCCTGAAGCCGTCGCCGCTCAGCCAATCCCGCCTGCATGCGGTTAAACGACGCCGCCAGCGCACCGAGGTCGTCGTCTTGAACCACCGGCAGGCGCTGGCTGTAATCGCCGGCCGCAACACGCTCGGTGCCCTCTGCAAGATCACGAATCGGTCGCAGGGACGGCGAGAACACGCCGCCGACGGTGATCGGCACCGCAAAGAAAAGCGTCAACGCACACCCGATCACGAGGAGGAGCACCGGTGCCTCAGGCCCGATCGAACACGGCTGCCAGCATCGCGCCCGCAACGGCGTACGCGAACGCGACCGCGAGCATGGATACGTTCGTCCACGCGGCGAACGTCGGGCGAGAGCGGGGCAGCGAATCACCGATCCCCGTGTCACCGGCGATGGCGACCCTTGATGGCCGCAGCGCAGCTTCTATTAAGCTGTGCACACCGGGCAGCGGGATGGCAGCTCCGAAGGCGGTGCCCAACATCCCGTACTGGACTAGCCGCGATGCGCCCGCTCCGGCGATCGTACCGACGAGGACCAAAATCAGGGCGCCCGTAACCGCGTTGCCCACCACCGCTCGGGCAATCATCCCCCGAGCCCAGGTGTAGGTGGCCTCCAGTGCGCTTGCCCGATCGACCTCGTGGCCGGCTGCCCACTGCTCTACAAGGCGGAACAGTCGGCGGCCGGGAAGAACCATCACACACCCGCACACCAGCACGGCGACAACGGTGACGGCGGCCGCCTCGACGTAGTGACCGGACTCCTCGAGAGCGACAACGCCAAACGATGGAATAAGGAAGATAGACAGCGCTATGGGGAACGAGATCGCGCTGAGCGCCCACGAATACCTCGCCCCGTACCGATCCCACGCCCACTGCAAAATGCGATCCATGCCGCGACACTAGCTACCTGGCGTCGGCCTCTGGGTGCGATGAGCGAACAAGATCGCGGTGTTCGCGCCGGGCCAATCCTGCTGCTCTCGTCTGCTTGAACTCCCGTGAGTCGCTGACGGCGTGATCTTGATTCCTGAGCGATCTGAGCGTCGGGAATCGCTGCTCCTTGGCGTGTCGCGGCATCGCTGAGCTGCGCGTTTAGAAGTGTCTTTCGAAGTGTCTTTCGCAATCTGATGCCACCACCTTTTGAAAACCTTCTGGAGAGGGTGGCACGACGAGCAACACCCCCGACGGGAGCATCACTTGGACGTCCCCTAGCGGACGCACCTACGTCACCCGTCCGGGCAGCCGGGTGCTGTTTCGGGCCCTGTGCTTGCCCACGGGCGAATTGCCCACTGCCTCAAAGCACACCGACCATTGGGCGATCGCGGCGTGATGATGTCCAGACGCCGCCGAACTCGAGAGCAAGACCGCGCCTACCGCATCGACGCCGAACGCGCACTCCACGACGCCCACGTCGCCGAACGCCACAAACCCCCACCGTTCTGAGACTGAGCTAAGGAGTATGCGATGAAGTCCTTGTTCGAAGTCGTGATTCTGCCGGTCTCGGATCCGGATCAGTCGCTGCGGTTCTACCGCGATCAGGTCGGCTTCGACCTCGACGTCGACTACGCACCGTCAGCGGATTTCCGGGTCATCCAGCTCACACCTCAAGGATCAAGCACATCAATTCAATTCGGCGTGGGTTTGACCGACGCGCCGGTGGGTTCCGTTCGCGGCCTCTACCTCGTCGTTCCCGACATCCAGGCATCTCGACGTGAACTGGAAGGTCGCGGTGTGACCGTCAGCGAGATCCGGCACAAGAACACCGAAGGCGGCTGGCGCGGTGGCTTCCTTCCGGGCATCGACCCGCGCCGCATCGACTATGCGAGTTTCGCGCATTTCCGCGATCCCGACGGCAATGCCTGGATCCTGCAAGAACGTGGCTACGCCCGTTACTAACCGACCGGTGACCCAACGCGCAAGGCGTGCCTAACGGTGTCGGCCGCTGCATCTGAAGGCGGTTGACGATGCGGTTGAATGGAGGGACGGGAGGCATCGGTGGCCGCGCGACAAACCAGTCCACGCCGGGTGAGTCTGTTCTCCGACGGCGTGTTCGCGGTGATCATCACAATCCTGGTGCTCAAGCTCAAGCCGCCCGGCAGCGATAACTTCAGTGCCCTGCTACCGCTGTGGCCCACGGGTCTGAGCTATTTGGTCAGCTACCTGTTCATCGCGATCGTCTGGGTCAACCAGCATCACTTGTTCAGCTATGCGGAGGTGGCGACACCGCGGCTGGTGTGGTCGAACTTCGCGCATCTTTTCTCGGTGTCGCTGATCCCGTTTACCACCGAGTGGACCGCCGATAGCAGGCTGCCGCACCGCCAGTGGCAATGTATGCAGCCATATTCGTCCTCGTTAGCATCACCTATCTCGCGCTCTGTTGGGAAGCGGTCGACCGACCCGCGCGCGAGGACGTCCCGCAGTGTATGCGCAGATGTTGCGAATGAGATCGTTCATAACGATCGGCCTGTTCGCGGCAGCGGCACTGGTCGGGTCCGATGGCCGGTGGTAGCGATGGCGCTGATTTGTTTATGCCTCATCGGCTATCTACGGCCGGACATTCCCGCACCGAAGAACGTCGTCGGCAATGAGCATTGACACCAAGTTAGGAACCGCGATGGAGATTCTTGGTTATGACACCGGCCCGATCGCATGCCGGGCCGCGTTCACCTCGGACTTCGCCGTTCCGGCAGACATGCCGGTGCAGCAGCTGGTGAACAACGTCGAGAACGAACGGCCCAGCATGGATATTCGCCCAGGCATGCGGCACAAGTACATGCCGCTGCGCTTCGATCCCGCGACCGGCGCCCACCAAGTCGGTGGGCGCTATCTGTTCGATAGCTGGGACGACGTGATGGACTACGTGCGATTCACCAGCACCGAGCTGGAATTCGAGCCGGGCGTAAAGTTCTGGGATCGCCCATTCTTTTCGGGCGTCGACAAACACGCGTGGCATGTGGCCGGCGCGCATGACTTCACGCCGATCGCAAGCACCCACTACGTCAATCGCCTGGAACGCTTCACCTACACCGGAGCCGACGTCGAGGGCCGGTTAGCCGCCGTGTGGCCCGCGATCTGTGAAGCAGCCGAAGCGCAGAGATTGGCTAGCACCTGGTTGTTGTTCCAGCCGGACGAACACCAGATCGGCATTGTCACCGTGGCCGCCCAGGTGGCCGGCGCCGATGACGCCGACACCGCGTCACGATCACTTGCCGCACTCGAGCGCACCGAATCCCTGGCTCGCCTCCTACCGCCGGAACTGGCGCCGCACAAAGTCTTCGACCGTACCAGCCTCAACCTGTCCCTGTGGCTACCCTGGTCCCGCAACGCCGGCGGCGCTCCCTCGGCCTTCCCTACCTTCCCCGTGCACCCACGTCCGGACGGCGCCGCCCACGCGTCATCATCACGAGGCTCTCTGCCCTCAGCGCCGGCGGTGGTACGTGAACAGCCTGGCGGGGAAAGCATGCGTGCGATCATCCTGGAAAAGTTCGGCGGACTCGGCAGTCTGGTCTACACCGATATCCCTAAACCGTTGCCCAAGGATGGCGAGGTCGTCATCGCAGTAAAAGCGTTCGGTATCAACCATGCCGAGATGCACATGCGTCGAGGAGAATGGGCAGAAGCAGCGGAAGTCAGCGGCATCGAATGCGTCGGCATCGTCGACGCCTGCCCGACAGGAGAGTTTCCGGTCGGAGCCAAGGTCGCAGCACTCATGGGCGGCCTTGGACGAACAATCAACGGCAGCTACGCCGAATACACCCGCGTGCGCGCCTCCAACGTCGCCGTCATCGAGTCCGAACTGCCGTGGTCACAGCTGGCGGCGCTGCCCGAAACCTACGCGACCGCCTGGACATGCCTTTTCCGCAACCTCAACCTCAGCGCCGGACAAACCCTCGTGATACGGGGCGCGACCTCATCCTTCGGACAGGCCGCAGTCAAGATGGCGGTTGCCGCTGGTGCGCGCGTCATCGCCACCACTCGCCGCCGCGAGCGTTTCCCCATGCTCGAGGAAATCGGTGCCGCACGCGTGGAGTTGGAGGCGCCGGACCTGGCCACCCGCATCGCGGAAGCCAAGCAGATCGACGCGGTCCTCGACCTCGTTGGCAACAGCACCATCCTCAACTCGCTCGACATGCTGCGCCGCGGCGGCAGCGCCTGCCTGGCGGGATGGCTGGGCGGACTCGAGCCCATCGCTGACTTCAACCCGCTCCTGCGGATGCCCAGCGGCGTGAACCTAAACTTCTTCGGAAGCTTTGTCTTCGGGACACCGGGCTTCCCGCTGTCCGACGTGCCTCTCCAGGACATCGCACGCCAGGTGGCTGACGGCCGACTCGAAGCGCAGCCGTCGCGCGTCTTCTCCTTCGACGAAATCCACGAAGCACACAGGATCATGGAGGCCGGAGAAGCCGGCGGAAAAATGGTAGTCATCGTGGAATGAGCTATCCCGCCGCCAAACCGCAGGCCCAGCAGGGTCCCCGCTGGCCACCGGGTCGGTGGGGCACTTCCTGACACCACAGCTAGTGCCGCAGCGACTGCTGTTGCCGAGCCGTTGCGGCGGCGGATGCGAAGACGCTTCGGTGACCGTCTACCTCGACGGCAAACAATCACAGCTCGAGCTTGGACAAACCGTGGTTTCCCACGGGATCGACCGCGGACTACGCGAGCTTCGCGGATTTCCGCGATCCCGGGGCTGCAGGAACGCGGCCACCGGCCGACCTGGGGCTGCAGGAACGCGGCCACCGGCCGACCTGATAATGGTGTGGTGTCGGAAGTACCGTCCGTACTGGTATTCGATGTGAACGAAACGCTGGTCGATATCGAATCGATGGCACCGCTTTTCGGGCAGATCTTCGGTGATACGCGGGTGCTCCGTGAATGGTTCGGCCAGCTGGTCATGTATTCGATGACCGCCACGCTTTCGGGTCACTACGTCGACTACTTCACCCTCGGCCAGGGATTGTTGCGAATGCTCGCAGACATTCACCGCGCGGACATCACCGACGATGACGTGCGCCGGGTAAAGGAGGGCATGCTCACGATGCCCGCGCACCCCGATGTCGAGGACGCGCTTACAGCGTTGCGCGACAATGGCTTCCGGCTTATGACGTTGACGAATTCACCGCCCAACCCAGATGGCCCCACCCCGCTCGAGCATGCCGGGCTGGATCGTTTTATCGAACGGCAGTTCAGCGTCGATGCCTGCCGCGCGTATAAACCCGCCCCGGCGGTCTACCGACATGTGTGCCATGCGCTCGAGGTGGCGCCCGTCGAATGCATGATGGTCGCTGCACACGCATGGGATACCCTCGGCGCACAAAGTGCCGGATTCAGCTCTGCACTTATCACACGGACCGGTAACGCACCCCTACCAGTCGAGGGCCTACCGCAACCAACCCTCATCGCAAATGATTTGGGCGAGCTCGCCGGGCGACTCATCGAAAGCCGCGCGTAGCGCCAGCAGCAGAGCCGGAACCGAAAGGACCGATGATGACAGCAACCGAAAAAGACTACGACGTCGTGGTACTCGGCGCAGGACCGGTCGGGCAGAATGCCGCCGACCGCGCCCAGGCGGCGGGCCTGAGCGTCGCGGTGGTCGAGCGCGAACTGGTCGGTGGCGAATGTTCGTACTGGGCCTGTGTGCCCAGCAAGGCGCTGCTGCGTCCGGTCATCGCGGTCGCTGATGCCGGCCGCGTCGACGGGGCGCGTGAGGCCGTCACCGGTTCGATCAACGCTGCCGGGGTCTTCGGCCGCCGCGACCGCTACGTGAGCAACTGGGACGACACCGGCCAGGCCGACTGGGTGGCCGGAATCGGGGCAACCCTGGTGCGCGGCCATGGGCGGTTGGACGGACCCCGACGGGTAGCCGTCGCCGCGCCCGGCGGCGAGGTGGTGGTGCTGACCGCCCAGCACGCGGTCGTCATCTGCATCGGAAGTCGCCCTGCACTCCCCGACTTGCCGGGCATCGCCGAAGCCCGGCCATGGACCAACCGTCACGCCACCGACAGCAGCTCGGTGCCGGGCCGGCTTGCCATCGTCGGCGCCGGTGCTGTCGGCGTCGAAATGGCCACTGCCTGGCAAGGTTTGGGCGCCTCCGTCACTCTACTGGTCCGTGGACCTCGGCTGCTGCCCCGGATGGAATCCTTCGTCGGCGAGCACATCGCCCGCAGCCTCACCGACGCGGGTGCCGATGTGCGCGTGGGTGTTTCGGTCACGAAGCTACGCCGACCCGACGCTGACGGACCGGTGACTTTGGAATTGAACGACGGGAGTGAGCTGGAAGCTGACGAGGTGCTCTTCGCCACTGGCCGGGCACCGGTCACCGATGACATCGGCCTGGAGACCGTGGGACTGACGCCGGGCAGTTGGCTGGACGTCGACGACACCTGTCGAGTACGTGCCATCAACGACGGTTGGTTGTACGCGTGCGGTGACGCGAATCATCGAGCCCTGCTGACTCACGAAGGCAAATACCAAGCGCGGATCGCAGGTGCGGCAATCGGGGCGCGGGCAGCGGGACGGCCGTTGGACACCACACCGTGGGGCACGCACGCGACCACCGCCGACCACCATGCGGTGCCGCAGGTCGTGTTCAGCGACCCGGAAGCCGCCGCGGTCGGACTCTCGGCCGAGCAAGCGCAGCAGGCCGGTCACCGGGTGGGGGCCGTCGACGTTGAAATCGGCGATGTCGTCATGGGATCGAAGCTCTACGCGGATGGCTACACCGGTCGGGCGCGGATGGTGGTTGACCTCGATCACGGGTGTCTGCGCGGCGTGACCTTCGTCGGTCCAGGTGTCTCCGAGCTGCTGCACTCGGCCACCATCGCCGTCGCCGGCCAGGTGCCCATCGACCGGTTATGGCACGCTGTGCCGTGCTTCCCGACGATCAGTGAAGTGTGGTTGCGACTTCTTGAGGCCTACCGCGATTCTGAGAGCGCGTCACACAACTAGGCTCGGGACGATAACCGGCGGAAGGAGCGCTCATGGCCACCTCGGACGGCGTTCACCCCGACTTCGCGAGTCCAGACGTGAACCGCGCTCGCGTGCATCACGTCAAGGCGTCGGACATCGATTCCGACACCGCACAAACGGAGGGGATGCGGCGCTTCGCCGCGCTCAGCGGTCGATCGGTCGGTGCGGAGAAGCTGTGGATGGGCGAGACCCATGTCGCCCCCAACACAGTGTCGGCGAATCACCACCACGGCGAGTCGGAGACCGCGATCTACGTCCGAAGTGGCAACCCGGACTTCGTGTTTCACGATGGTGTCCACGAGGTGCGCATCTCGACTCAACCCGGCGATTACGTCTTCGTCCCGCCGTATCTGCCGCACAGGGAAGAAAACCCAGACCCGACCACGCCCGCCGAGATCGTGATCGCACGCAGCACCCAAGAGCCCATTGTGATCAATCTGCCGCAGTTGTATCCGCTCTGAGCGATACCGCTGAGGCATGAGTGGAACTTTCGAGTCCTACCGCGATGTTTTCCCGAATGCTCGGCTCAGCCGCGATGACTCCCGGTATGCCAGAGATCCGCGCGTGGCCGATGCGCTGAGCCACTCGGTCCAGCCCTTCTGTAGACGGCACCGTTCGCTATACGATATCGGTAACCTCGCTACTTACTCCTATTCCCACAGAAGCAGTTGACGAACCGCGGGACGTGGTCCGTATGGCCGAAGCATTTGACTGGCCGGGCGCGGGCGCACCCGTTGCGGCCACCAGAACCAGCGTCCGAGAAGCGTTGCGATGGAAGGGGTCATGAACGCGCGCACGATCAGCGTGTCGAACAGCAGCCCGAGACCGATGGTGGTCCCTATCTGACCGAGAATCCGCAAGTCGCTGAACACAAAGGAAGCCATGGTGGCGGCGAACACCAGGCCGGCAGCGGTCACCACCGAGCCAGAACCGGCCATCGCACGGATAATGCCCGTCCTCAATCCGGCGCCGATCTCTTCTTTGAACCGGGAGATCAGCAGCAGGTTATAGTCGGATCCCACAGCCAAGAGCAGGATGACGGCCAGCGCAAGCACGATCCAATACAGTTTGATACCGAGCATATCCTGCCAGACCAGCACGGACAGGCCAAAAGAGGCACCCAACGAAAGCGCCACCGTGCCTACAATGACGATCGCGGCAACCAGACTCCGCGTGATGAACATCATGATGAGCAAAACCAGACTCAGCGCCGATAGTCCGGCGATCATGAGATCGTATTTGGCGGCGTCTCGGATGTCCTTGTAAGCCGCAGCGGTACCCCCGAGATAGAACTTGGCATCCGCCGAAGGGGTGCCCTTCACGGCCTCGTGCGCCGCCTTCATGATCGGATCGATATGCGAGATGCCCTCGGGTGTCGCGGGATCACCTTCATGGGTGATGATCATGCGAGCGGCCTTGCCGTCCGGCGAGAGAAACAATTTCAGGCCGCGCTTGAAATCGGCGTTGTCGAAAACCTCTGGAGGCAAGTAGAAGGAATCATCGTTCTTGGCGGCGTCAAAGGCTTGTCCCATCGCGGTCGCGTTTTCGATCATCGCCGACGTCTGGTCATAGATCCCGGACATGGTAGCGTAGTTTGATAGCGTCAACTCCTGAAGGGTCTGCTGGCTGGCGATCTGTTGCGGTATAAGCGTCAGCAGTTGCGGCTGGATCGCATCCAATTTGTCGAAGCTCACCGCGAGCTTTTCCAGCTGCTCGCTGACCTGGTCGAGACCGTCCATTAGGTCCCAGACGGACCGGAACGCAAAGCAGGCCGGGATATCGTAGCAGTGCTTTTCCCAGTAGAAGTAACTGCGAAGCGGCCTGAAGAAGTCGTCGAAATTCGCGATCTTATCCCGCAAGTCATTCAGCGTGGCAAGCGATTCGTGAAAGCTTTCGGTCTGGTCGTGAGTCGCGGCGGCGAGCTCCTGCTGCAGGGCATACTGGTGATTGAAAGTGTCGATCGTTTTTGCAATCTCCGCGGCCTGCGTCAGCATGTCGCGCGCACGGTCTTTCTGGTATTTCAGGTTCTCCATCTGCCCCACGCTTTGCATGCTGATCTGAAACGGTATCGAGCTGTGGTCGATCGGCGTTCCCAACGGCCGGGTCATGGACTGCACCTGGGCGATACCGGGGACATGGAAGACGCCTTTGGCCACCCTGTCCAAGATGAGCATGTCGGCCGGATTACGCATATCGTGATCGGTCTCGATCATCAGCAGTTCGGGATTCAGCCGGGCCGGAGAAAAATGCCGCTCCGCGGCCGCATAGCCGATATTGGCGGGGGCTGTGGCCGGCATGTAGGGGCGAGGGTCGTAACTGGTCTTATATCCCGGCAGGGCGAGCAGACCGACCAGCGCTACCGCGCACGTCACCGCAAGAATGGGCCCGGGCCAGCGCACGATCGCCGTGCCGATCCGCCGCCATTCCCGGGTCCTCATCATGCGCTTGGGTTCGAAGAGACCGAAATGACTGGCCACGGTAACCACGGCCGGACCCAGGGTGAGCGCGGCCAGCAGCGAGACAAGGACGCCTATTCCGGCGGGAACGCCCAGGGCTTGAAAATACGGCATGCGGGCAAAGCTCAGACAAGACACCGCGCCGGCAACGGTCAGGCCCGATCCCAGCACAACGCGGGCGGTGCCGTGGAACATGGTATAGAAGGCGGTTGCCCGATCCTCGCCGGCCCCGCGCGCTTCTTGATAACGGCCGAGGAAAAATATCGCGTAGTCCGTGCCGGCGGCGATGACCAATAACGTGAGCAGATTCGTCGAGTACACCGAAAGTCCGATGATCCCGGAGTTTCCAAGAAAGGCGACGAATCCCCGGGCCGCGGCCAACTCGATAAGGACCGTGAGAAGCACGAGGATCATGGTGGCGACGGAACGGTAGACGAAAAGCAACATCACCGCGATCACCAGGAAGGTTATCCCGGTGACCTTCGCGGTACTTTTGCTGCCCACGGTAAACTGATCCGCGAATAGCGGCGCCGGGCCGGTGACATAGGCCTTGACGCCCTTCGGCGGCTGCGCGTGTTCAACAATGTCGCGGACAGCGGTGACGGACTCGTTTGCTAACGCGCTGCCTTGATCGCCAGCAAGATACGCTTGGACATACGCGGCCTTGCCGTCTGTGCTCTGCGAGGCCGACGACGTCAGCGGATCCCCCCATAAGTCCTGAATGTGCTGCACATGCTTGGTGTCCTGCGAGAGCCGATGGATCAGGGTGTCATAAAACCGGTGGGCGTCGTCGCCGAGGGACTTATCGCCTTCCAGCACGATCATGGCCATGCTGTCGGTATCGAACTCGCGAAACACCTTGCCCATGTGTTTCATCGCCAGCAGCGACGGCGCATCTGGGGGGCTCGCCGCAACGTTATGTGCTCGTCCAACCGCCTCCAATTGCGGTAGCGTGCCATTCGTTATGGCAACGGTGGCCAGCCAGAACAGCAGGATCGGCACCGAAAGCCGACGGATGGTGTGCGCCAAGAAAGGTCGCCGGCCGTGATGGTTGCTCATCCGGACTTGTCCAGACAGAAGGTATAGGCGTTCACTTCGTTGACAGACCTTTCATCTTTGACTACACCGTTGATGGTGATGCGGCAGCCGATGAAATTGCTATTACCCTGCGCCACGACGTTGGCGACGACCGCGGGCAGTGTGGTCGTTATTTCGTACGTCCATGGCAGGGCCGCGTTGTCAGCTCGCTGCGGTTGAGCATTGACGTCTAAGTAGTTGATTGTTGCCACTGTCCCGGGGGCGCCGAAGACTTCGAGGATCACGTGCTTGGGATTGAACGGGATGATTTCATTCGAGATGCCACTGGCAGCCGAAGTTTTGTGGTGCGAGCCGAATATTCCGTGGAGTCTATACACGCCGAACCCCGCGACCGCCACCACGACCACAGCGACCAGCAGCATCCACCCTCGTCTGACCAAGCGGGTAATTGAAATCCCGTTCACCCGTTAGCCTTTCGATAACCGGTGACACGATCGCTCGGGCCAGGTCGTCTTTTTCCTGCGGTTCAAGCGGGGAATCGACAAACTATAACAGTACGGTCCGGGACCGGACACTACAAGAGATGACAGAGTGCAATTCCGGCCGCGCCGTCGAGCACTTGTTCAAACCACGGCCAGGCCGGTAAGAGGGTGGCCGGTACCGCTTTACCGGGTGGGTCGGGTGAGGCTAGGGATGATGACGTCGTCGACGAGGGCTTGCACGGTATGCCGGGTGGGGGGCCGACTTTGGATTATGGACCGGAATATGAGGTAGCCGGGCAACAGGTCCCAGAGTTCGTCGCTGATGGCGGCGGCGTCGATCTCGCCGCGGTCGACGGCCTGCTGGAGGATGTGGCGCATCAAGGCTTTCCGCTGGTCGACAAACTCGTGCTGCATGACGTAGTTGAGCGCACGGTTGCGTGACACCTCGACCAGCACCGCGCGGATGGTGGTGGCGTGCTGGCGGGCGTGCTTGCAAACCAGCTCTCCCACTCGCAGCAAATCGCCCCGTAGTGTGCCGGTGTCGGGCGGGACCGCGACCTGGCGGATGCCTTCGATGAACGCGGCCAACACCAATGCGGCTTTCGACGGCCAGCGCCGGTACACCGTGGCCTTGCTGGCCCGGGCGGTCGCCGCAACCGCGTCCACCGTCAACCGGTCATACCCGTGTTGCTGCAGCAGCCGCAACGTCACCGCAAGCAACTCTGCCTCCCGCGGCGACCACGGCGAGGACTCCGCGGCGCGATCGGCGGTCTGGGTCACAGCGTCCACCATAGAACCGTTGCGGTAGTACAGGCTAGTACCGTACTGGCTAGCTCACTAAAACCGGCAGCCAACGGTTCTCCATGACAAACCGCATCGCGCGGGTGCCCGACCCGCGAATGTCGCGGCCCACGAGCACAGCATCGATGGCTACCCGGTCAGTCCAGGCCGCCCGCACATCCCGGCTATCCCGACGCGGGATCGATCCCTTTTGTCGTCGACCTCATGCGGCCAGGACGGAATCCAGCGCTGAATAGAACAAGCCGAGCCCGCCGTCGGAGGGGCCGGTCAGCGTTTCGATGGCGTGCTCGGGATGCGGCATCAAACCGACGACGCGGCCGTTGGCCGAGCTGATGCCGGCGATATCACGCAGTGAGCCGTTGGGGTTGTCCAGGTAGCGAAACACCACTCGGCCTTCGCCTTCCAGTTTGTCGAGCACCTTCTCAGGCGCCACATAGCGGCCCTCGCCCGACTTCAGTGGCATCAGCAGCTCCGCGTCCGGCTCGAAACGCGATGTCCACGCCGTCGCGGTCGACACCACCCGCAGCCACACGTCGCGGCAGACGAAGTGCAGACCCGCGTTGCGGGTCAGCGCGCCGGGCAGCAGCCCGGCCTCACATAGCACCTGAAAACCGTTGCAAATACCCAATATCGGCAACCCGCGGCCGGCGGCCTTGATCACTTCGGCCATCACCGGAGCGAATCGGGCGATCGCGCCGGCGCGCAGGTAGTCGCCGTAGGAAAACCCGCCGGGCACCACCACCGCGTCGACACCCTTGAGGTCGGCGTCGGCATGCCACAGGCTCACCGCCTCGGCGCCGACAAATCGCGCCGCCCGTGCGGCATCGACGTCGTCCAGTGTCCCGGGAAAGGTGATGACGCCGATCCGCGCCGTCATTGCGCTTCCCGGCTTACTGTCCAGTCCTCGATCACGGTGTTCGCCAACAGCGTTTCCGCGATCTCGGCGAGTGCGGGATCGTCGACAGTGTCATCCACTTCAAGCTCAAATCTTTTGCCTTGCCGGACATCTAAGATACCGGTATGTCCGAGCCGTCCCAGTGCGCCGACGATCGCCTGGCCCTGCGGGTCGAGAATCTCGGCCTTAGGCATCACGTGCACAACCACCCGGGCCACGGGCGCTCCTCCTAAGATCTGGTTGCTCGGCGCCAACTCTACCGGCGCCGACTGCCGCGGGGCTTCACGGGCATGAGCTGATGTAGGCCGCGCATAACGGAGCTGTCACGGCGTCTAGTACCTGGGCGTCTGTGATTGCCGGCCACGGCACCTGCGGCGGCGCCGACGACCACAGCGCGAGTTCACTATCCGTGCTGCTCGCCGGGTGTGCGACCAGGTAGGTGTGCAGGATCACCGGCCCGCTGATCACCGCAGCCAGCCGGTTCGGTTCGTCGGTGGTGATCTGCGGCGGTGACCCCAGCTGACAGCCGCGTAGCGTGGCGACGGCGGTGCCGAAGACCGAAACCGCGAGTTGGCCGCCGCGCGCGGTATCACCGCGCCAGTGCAGGACCTGGGCCTGCAACTGCCACTGACCTTCCGGATTACTCACGGTTGCGCGGGCCGCGACCGCGTAGTCGCGGGGGTCCTGCGGCGCCGCCGGCGCGGCACACAACTCCTCGAACCGGAACCGGGGTCTCGTTCCCGTCACCGCGCCCGCCACACCGGCCAGCGCGGGCCAGCGGTATACCGAGTTCAGCGGCACGGCCTGCGACGGGATCCAGGCGGTATCGGGAATCCGGTCGCACACCGGCGGGCAGGTTTCCGGGTCGGCCTGGGCGGGTATGGCGACCATAGGAGCCACCGCCACACCACCCGCGATCAGCACCGTCGCCAGGATTACCCGCATCGCATGTACCCCTCAAGCGCACAATCGTAGACATGCAACTGACGCATTTCGGCCATTCCTGCCTGCTTGCCGAGTTCAACCACACGTCCCTGCTGTTCGACCCGGGGAATTTCTCGCACGGTTTCGAAGGCATCAGCGGGCTGTCCGCGATCCTGATCACCCATCAGCACCCTGATCACGTGGACACCGCCCGGCTGCCGACGCTGATCGAGGCCAACCCGGATGCCGCACTGTACGCCGACCCGCAAACCGCCGCGCAGTTAGGCGAGCCGTGTCGGGCGGTGCACGTCGGCGACGAGCTGACGGTCGGGGAGCTGACCATCCGGGCAGTCGGTGGCCGGCATGCGGTAATCCATCCGGAAATCCCTGTGATAGACAACATTTCGTATTTGGTGGGCGACGGCGACCATCCCGCGAAGTTCATGCACCCCGGCGACGCCCTGTTCGTCCCTGACGAACCGGTGGATGTGCTGGCCACCCCGGCGGCGGCCCCGTGGATGAAGATCGCCGAGGCCGTCGACTATCTCAGGGCGGTGGCGCCGGCGCGTGCGGTGCCCATCCACCAGGGGATCATCGCTGCCGAGGCCCGGGGTATCTACTATGGCCGGCTCACCGAAATGACCACCACCGACTTCCAGGTGCTGCCCGAAGAAAGCGCGGTCACCTTCTGACGCGCGAGCAGATTCTGCGTCTGCTCGGCAAAACTCGTCAGGCGATGTCGCCGGCGGCCCCGCGGCCGGCGGCCCGACCGGAGAAGATGCAGCCGCCCAAAAACGTTCCTTCCAGGGATCGGTAACCATGCACGCCGCCGCCGCCGAACCCGGCCACCTCGCCAGCGGCGTACAGCCCGTCAAGCGGGGTGCCGTCGGCCTTGAGTACCCGCGAGTCCAGGTCGGTTTCAAGACCGCCCAACGTCTTTCGGGTCAGGATGTGCGGCTTGACCACGATCATCGGCCCGGCCTTCGGATCGGCCAATCGGTGGGGTGCCACCACCCGCCCCAGCCGGTCACCCAGATAACCGCGGGCAGCGCGGATCGCGGTGATCTGGCTATCTTTACTGAACCGGTTGGCCACCTCGCGATCACGTGCAGTGACTTCGGCTTCCACCGTCGCATAGTCCAACGGCACCACATCAGGCACCTTGTTCATGCCGGAAACCAAATCGCGCAAGGAGTTTGCGCTCACGAAGTCCACACCCCGGTCGATAAAGGCCTGCACCGGCCCCGGCGGCCCGTGCCGGGCCCGGGAGCGCAGCAGTTCGCGCACGCTGCGCCCGGTCAGGTCGGGGTTCTGCTCCTGACCGGACAGGGCGAATTCCTTCTCGATGATCTTGGCGTTCAGCACAAACCAGGTGTAGTCATACCCGGATCTGGTGATGTACTCCAGCGTGCCCAGGGTGTCGAAGCCGGGATACAGCGGAGCCGGCAACCGCTTGCCTTCCGCGTCCAGCCACAGCGACGACGGACCCGGTATGATCCGGATGCCGTGGCCCGGCCAAATCGGGTCAAAGTTGGTGATGCCCTCGGTGTAGTGCCACATCCGGTCCCGGTTGATCACCTGTGCACCGGCCTTCTCGGCGACGCCGATCATCCTGCCGTCCACGTGGGCCGGCACCCCGCTCAGCAGCTGCTCGGGGACACGGCCCATCCGCTGCGGCCAGTTCTGCCGCACCAGATCGTGGTTACCGCCGATGCCGCCACTCGTCACGATTACTGCTGAGGCACGGAATTCGAATTGTCCCACTGCTTTTCGTGACGACGCCACTCCCCGTGGTTCATTCGAGGGCCGCAGTACAGTGCCTCGGACACCTGTCACCGCGTCATTCTCGACGATCAACTCGTCGACACGGTGGCGGTGCGCGAAGCGCGCGGTCGCTCGGTCCCGCAGCTGGCGCGCGAAGATCTCGACCAGAGCGGGTCCGGTGCCCCAGGCGATGTGGAAGCGGGGCACCGAATTGCCGTGCCCGCGTGCGTCGTAGCCGCCACGCTCGGCCCAGCCCACCAGCGGAAAAATCTGCAGACCCCGGGCACGCAGCCAGCTGCGTTGCTCCCCCGCCGCGAAATCGACGTAGGCATGCGCCCATTGCCGTGGCCAATAGTCCTCAGGCCGATCGAATCCCGCCGTGCCGAGCCAATCCTGCAGCGCGAGTTCGTGGCTGTCGTGAATGCCCAGGCGGCGCTGCTCGGGGCTGTCGACGAAGAATAGGCCGCCAAACGACCAGAAGGCCTGTCCACCCAGATTGGCGCTGTTCTCCTGGTCGAGGATCAGCACCCGCATGCCGCGGTCCACCGCCTCGCACGCCGCCACCAGGCCGGCCAGGCCAGCTCCGACAATGATGACGTCAGCAGCCGACCCGGCTCCGGAATCACTCATGCTACAGAGTAGTTAACCCAGCGGTCAGGCGGCGTCGAGAACTGCCTTATCGGGCTCCCAACGGTATACCGTCGCAGTACAGCCGTGCATGGAGGCCAAGTCCACGGCATCGAACATCGCCTGCAGCGGCCCGGACTTGCGCAGGTGACGGGCGGCAACCGCAACCCGCACGATGCCGCCGCGGCGGGCGACGCGCTCCGCTGACAGCACCAGCATCCGGCACCACCACGGCTCGCTCAGGAAACCTTCCCCGATACCCAGTACCCGGGCGCGGACGGTCGTGTGCCGGACCAGGTCGGTGATCCCGTGAAGACCGGCTAGCAGCCGGAAGTCATTGCACGGCAATGCTTTGACGGTGCCCGGCGACACCACCCAACCGGGCGCCGCGAACAGCCGGGTGCGCAGCCCGAGGTGCTCGAGCACTCGGTCGGCGGCCATCAGTCGCAGGTTTGCCTCGTGTGCGGGCAGCGTCGCGAACTCACCGCGAAGCTTCTTGGTGGCCGCCTCGTCATAGCCGTGCAACATAATCGCGTCGCCACGGGCGCGCCGAGCGGCCAGCCACTCGACGGTGCCCGGGTCACGGTCGAGCCGGTAGCCGCCCTTGAGCCGCGGCGCCACCAGCAACGACACCGGCACCGAGCGGGCATCCATCTGTGCGCAAAACTCGTCGACGTCGGCCAGGGTGTGCTCGCCGATCCCAGAGACGGAGACGATCAGTTTGCCAGACACACCGTTAGTGTGTCGTTTCCAGGTGTCCAAATGGTGAAGAAAACGCAGACGGCGGGCGTCTACGGGTCCTCGGGTCAGCTAATTCGGCAGCACCGCTTCGATTGCGGCGACGACCTCCGGAGCGTCGGGCAGCGTCCGTGGCCGGAACCGGTTAGCCACGGCTCCGCCAGGAGCAATCAGGAACTTCTCGAAGTTCCTTAGCACGCCTGCGCGCACGAGGCTTGCGTTCGACCGGCTGCTCTCGACGAGCGGCCGGTGTCGGCTCGCTGCGATACCGGTCGGGCATCTGCACAAACCCACCGTAAAGGCGACCACCGACATGCAGGCCTCCTGCCGCGCCCGGCACAGCGTGTCTGAACTGCACGCCCAACCGGTGTTTGTAACCAAATACGGCGCGACGTGTTCACCGAACATGCTCACCTTCTGCGAATACACGTGCGCGCCGTGTGCGCCGAACTCGACTGCGAGCTAGTCGAGTTCAACGGTGAAGCCGACCCTGTGCACCTGCTCGTCACCTACCCGCCCATGCTCGCTATCCACGCGGCTCAAAGGCCGCACAGCCTACGCTGCGGCGCGAATACACCGGCCGCTGTGTCCGTGCCCGCATGCACGCACATCTCTGGTCCCGTCCTACTTCGCCGTCTCCTGCGCCGCGCACCCCCGTCGATCATCAAGCAGGACATCGACGGCCACGCCAGACCACTGTTACGGCCAGGCTCCGCCCGGCGATAAACGGGATCGGCTAACCCCGGACTCAAGTCCGAGGCTGCGCCGAAGAAAATCTCGCTCTGTACACTGGCGACGTGGCGGAGCGCCCCCTCAAATCGCGACCACGGAAATCCCCGAGATTGTACCGCGGTACCAGATTGAACGGTGCCAGGCTGTCGGCTGCGCCCACCCAGCAGTCGGCGACCGACGAACGGACATATCCGGACAAACTCGACACCGAGCTGCTGCGGATCGCTGGCGTGTGCGTGCTGGCCGCGGTGATGGCGATCCTGGACATTACGGTCGTCAGCGTCGCGCAGCGCACCTTCATCGCCGAATTCGAATCCACCCAAGCCGTGGTCGCCTGGACGATGACCGGCTACACGCTGGCATTGGCTACTATGATTCCGCTGGCCGGTTGGGCAGCTGATCGGTTCGGCACCAAACGGCTGTTCACGGGCTCTGTTATGGCGTTCACAGTAGGCTCGTTGCTGTGCGCGATGGCGCCAAACATCATGCTGCTCATCACATTTCGGGTCGTGCAAGGTCTCGGTGGCGGCATGCTGATGCCGTTGGCTTTTATCATATTGACTCGCGAGGCAGGCCCGAAGCGGATCGGCCGCCTGATGGCCGTGCTGGGCATCCCGATGCTGCTCGGCCCGATCTGTGGGCCGATCCTGGGCGGCTGGCTGATCGACACCTACAGCTGGGAGTGGATCTTCTGGATCAACCTGCCGATCGGTGTGATCACGGTCGTGCTGGCGGCGATCGTGTTCCCGAAAGACCACGCGACACCGTCGGAAACCTTCGACTTCACCGGCATGCTGCTGTTGTCACCCGGGCTGGCGACCTTTCTGTACGGGGTGTCGTCCATCCCGGGCCGCGGCACGGTGGCCGACCACCACGTCTGGATACCGGCGACCATCGGTCTGGCGTTGATCACAGGGTTCATCTTCCATGCCCTCTACCGTGCGGATCACCCGCTGATCGACCTGCGGCTGTTCAAGATTCGCGAGGTCACCGTGGCCAACTCGGCGATGTTTCTGTACGCTGCGGCGTTTTTCGGCGCCGTGCTGCTCGTCCCGAGCTGCTTCCAGCAACTGTTGCACCAGACGCCGTTGCAGTCGGGGGTGCACATGGTTCCCGAGCGGCTCGGTGCCATGCTGACCATGCTGATCGCCGGAGCGTTCGTGGACAAGCGCGGACCGAACAAGATCGTGCTGGTCGGCATTACGCTGATCGCCGCAGGTATGGGCACCTTCGCCTATGGGGTCTCGACGCAGGCGGACTACCTGCCAACCCTGCTGGTGGGGCTGGCCATCATGGGCATGGGCGTTGGTTGCACCATGATGCCGCTGTCAGCGGCGGCGGTTCGGGCCCTGGCTCCGCATCAGATCGCGCGTGGTTCGACGCTGGTCAACGTCAACCAGCAGGTAGCGGCGTCGATCAGCACCGCGCTGATGTCGGTGATCCTGACCAACCAGTTCAACCACAGCAGAAACGTCTCCGTCGCAGACAAACTCGCGATCCTGCAAGAGGAGGCAGCAAGACGCGGAGTACCGCTCGACCGGTCGACGCTACCGCCGCAGGCGCTTGCCCCCGACTTCACGAGCAGTGTGCTGCATGGCCTTTCGCACGCCTACACGGTGGTATTCGCGGTGTCGGTCGTCCTGGTGGCGGTGACATATATCCCCGCAGCGTTCCTGCCGAAGAAGCCCGCCGCCACGGTGCCGGGCGCGCCACCAGTGCTGGCATAGTCGGGCTACTAGCGGGCGGAGACCGGTCGGCGCACGTACATCGCCCGGGTCAAGACCGACAAGGCGACGTAGCACACCAAGAAGATCCACAACGCCGGCGTCTCGGTGCCGCTGCTGAGGTAGGACTGCCGCAGAGCCAGGACCACGCCGAGAAGGTGAAGGTGCTCGGTCACGATCGATCAGGCCATATTGCGCCGGGGGAAGTGTGAAGGGAGTTATCCGTCGAACAGCATCGTCGCGATCCGCTCGACGGTGTCCATCGGATTCCTGGCCTTTACTCGGGCGTTGACTGCGTCGTTGAGCCACAGCGTCGCAAACCCGTGCACCAAGGACCAGGCCGCCAGTTCGGCACCGGCCGGGTCGGCTCTAGCGTTCGGATCGCGCAGCGACGCCACGCCGCGAGACAATTCGGCGCCGGCAGCGGCCTCAGCGGCGGCCAGTTCGGCGTCTGAGGTGTCGAGCAGCGACTTGTCGAACATCACCCGGTAGTGGCCCGGGTGCTCGATGGCAAACCGCACATACGCCAAGGCCGCGTCGACGAAGCGGGGCCGGGCGTCAACGAGCGCGGCGGCCAGCAGCTGAAACCCCTGCGTCGCCAGCGCGGTGAACAGGCCCCGCCGATCGGTGAAGTGGTGTGCCGGCGCGGCGTGTGACACCCCCGCCCCCCGGGCCAACTCGCGCAGCGACACCCGGTCGGCACCACGCTCGGCGACCAGGCGCGCCGCTTCGGTCAGTATCACGGCCCGCAAGTCGCCGTGGTGGTAGGTTGCGCGGCTCATAGAGCCAGCATAAGGCACAAACTTGACAGTGGCTAGATTCCCGCGTACGCTCAGACACGGAACTTGTCAGTGTCTAGATCGGAGGAACGCGATGGCTCCATTGATCACCCTGCTGCTGGGCAGCATCGTCGCCCGGATCGTCGGCTGGCTTGGTGTCGACTATGTGGGCACTTGGACCCGGGCGATCGCCGTCGGCCTGGCGGCGATGTTCGTCCTGACCGGAGTGGCGCATTTCGCGCCGTCGCTGCGCGGCGACCTCGTCGCGATCGTGCCGCCACGGCTGCCGGCGCCCGCCCTGCTGGTCACCATCACCGGGGTGCTGGAGTTTCTCGGCGCCGCGGGTCTGTTGCTTCCCGCCACTCGAGTCGCGGCGGCCGTGTGCCTGCTGCTGCTGATGCTGGTGATGTTCCCGGCCAACATCTGGGCCGCCCGGATGCCCAACCCGCCCAAGTCGATGACGACGCGGCTACCCCTGCGCTCGGCTATCGAGGTTGTCTTCCTGGCCGCGGCCGTAGTGGTCGCGATCGGCAGCAGCTAGCAGCCAGGCGTATTGAAAGGCGATCTCCTTCCAGCGCTCGTAGCGGCCGCTGATACCGCCATGGCCGGCACTCATCTGGGTCTTCAACAGCACCGGATTGCCGTCGGTTTTGGCGTGCCGCAACGCCGCAACCCACTTCGCGGGCTCCACGTAGTACACCCTAGTGTCGTGCAGCGACGTCATCGCCAGGATCGCCGGGTACCGTTTGGGCGCGACGTTCTCATACGGCGAGTACGACTTCACGTAGAAGTAGACGTCGCTGTCGCTCAACGGATCTCCCCATTCCTCCCACTCGGTGACGGTCAACGGCAGCGAGGGATCCAAGATGCTGGTCAGCGGGTCGACGAACGGCACCTGCGCCAGGATTCCGGCGAACAGGTCCGGTGCCATGTTTGCCACCGCGCCCATCAGCAGCCCGCCCGCGCTGCCGCCCAATGCCACCATGTTCTCCGGTCGGGTCAGTCCCGAGTCCACCAGATGATGCGCCACCGCGACGAAGTCGGTGAAGGTGTTCTTCTTCTCGAGTAGCTTGCCATGCTCGTACCACAGCCGGCCCATCTCACCCCCACCGCGGACGTGGGCGACGACGAACATCATGCCGCGATCCAGCAGCGACAGCCGCGGGATGGAGAACCGCGGGTCCTCGCAGATCTCGTAGGCACCATACCCGTAAAGCAGTGCCGGAGCGGGGAATTCGATGCCCACGCAATGCACGATCGACACCGGGATCCGGGTGCCGTCGTCAGCGAACGCCCAGTCGCGGCGCTCGATATAGTCCTCGCGCCGGTAACCGCCGAGCACGGGCTGCTCGCGCAGCAATGTGCGATCACCGGTGATGAGGTCGATGTCGTAGATCCGTGTTGGGGTGACGAAAGACCCTGCGCCGATGCGCAGTTTGGGTGAATCCCAGGTCGGGTTGGGGCCCAGACCGGCCGACATCAGCTCGGTGTCGAACGCGATCTCCTCGGGCCGCCCGTATCCGCCTTCGGAGTTGATCGGCCACACCTGCAGGCGCGGCAACGCCTCACGCCGGTAACTGACCACCAGGTGATTGGCGAAGGCGTCCACGCCGTCCAGCCGCACATCGTCGCGGTGGGGAATCAAGGTTCGCTGTTTCCCTGGATCGCTCACCGGGGTGTCGACGAGCGTGAAATTCACTGCGCCATCGTTGTGCAGGATCAAAAATCGGTCCTGAGCGCCGACGACCGCGTGCTCCACCGAGTACTCGACACCGTCGCGCCTTGGCAGCACGGTAGTGAACTGCGCGCGCGGGTCGGCCGCGTCCGCATAGCGGACCTCGGAGGTGATGGCCGACCCCGACGCGATCACCACGTAGGCGTCGCTGCGGGTGCGTCCCACCGCCAGCCAGAATCGTTCATCGCGCTCGTGATACACCTCCTCGGCCGGCTCACCTGAACCGAGCCGATACCGCCACACCGTATCGGGGCGCCAGGCCGCGTCCACGGTCGTGTAGTACACGGTGCGGTTGTCGGTGGCCAAGGTGACGCCGGCGCCGATACCGGTGATCTCATCAGGGTATTGCTCGCCGGTGCGTAAGTCCTTGAACCGCAGCGTATATCGTTCGTCGCCGATGACGTCGACGGAGTACGCCAGCACATTGCCGTCCACACTGACACTGGCCGCGCCCACCGCGAAGAAGTCGTGGCCCTCGGCTTCAACATTCTCGTCAAGCAGCACCTGTTCACCTGGTATCTCGGTGTGCTCGTCGAACGTCGGAGGGATCCAGTCGTCCGGATTTACTATGGGGCAACGGCATTGGACACCGTACTGCTTTCCCTCGAAGGAGCGGACGTAATACCACCACTCGCCGCGCCGGGTCGGCACCGACAGGTCGGTTTCCTTGGTGCGTGCCTTGATCTCGTCGAAAATCCGCTGCCGCAACGGCTCGAGGTGGGCGGTCGTCTGGTCGGCATAGGTGTTTTCGGCTTCGAGATAGGCGATGACTTCAGGGTCGGATTTGTCGCGCAGCCATTCGTACGGGTCGATGAAAACTTCACCATGGAACTCGCGTCGGCTCTCCAGCCGCTTGGCGACCGGCGGTACGGGTGTGTCCCTCATGCGCTCGGGCCGATCCAGTCATCGAAACTCTGGCCGGAAATCCGTTCGTAGGCCTCAACGTAGCGCTCGCGTGTTGCCTCGATAATGTGGTCCGGGAGCGGAGGCGGAGGCTGTGAGCCGGCACGGTCCCAGCCGGACTCGGGGCTGGTGAGCCAGTTGCGGACAAACTGCTTGTCGAAACTGGTCTGAACGACGCCGGCCCGATACTTTTCGGCTGGCCAGTACCGCGACGAGTCAGGTGTGAAGATCTCGTCAGCCAGCGCCAGGTTGCCGTGCGCGTCGATACCGAATTCGAACTTGGTGTCGGCGATGATGATTCCCTTCGTCAAGGCGTGGTCGGCGGCCTGGACATAGGTCTGCAGCGTACGGTCGCGCAGCTGGTTGGCCCGCACCGCACCCACCATTTCGATCACGCGCGCGAACGAAATGTTCTCATCGTGTTGTCCCAGTTCGGCTTTCGTGGCCGGGGTGAACAGCGGTGTGGGAAACCTGCTGGCCTCGACCAGGCCGGGAGGCAGTCGGATGCCGCAGACCTTACCCGTCTGCTGGTAGTCCAGTAGTCCCGAGCCGGTCAGGTAACCGCGAGCCACACACTCCACCGGAAGCATCTCCAGCTTCCGCACCACCAGCGCGCGGCCGAGAACTTCATCGGGGATACGCGGGTCGTCCGGCGGCCCGGCCAGGTGGTTCGGGGCTTCGACCAGGCCGAAGAAGAACACGCTCATCGCGGTCAGGATGCGGCCCTTGTCCGGGATGGTGCTCTCAAGCACATAGTCGAACGCCGAGATCCGGTCGGTCGCGACGAAAAGCAGGTGCTCGTCGTCGATGCGGTACAGCTCGCGGACCTTGCCGCTGGCCAGATGCCGGTAGTCGGACAAAGCGGGGCGCACCGGGTCAGCCTATCCGGCAGCTCTGTGCTGGGATCAGGGCCATGAGATCGCGGTTTTTGCCCTACGCCACTACTCCTGGTCGGCTGCTGGCTCAGCTGTTCAGCGATGTCGCGGTCGTCGTATGGACTTTCGCGTGGGTGCTGGTCGGCGTCGCCGTGCACAGCGCGGTCTCGACGATCGCCGGGGTCGGCCGGCAGGTCAACAGCGGCGCGCACGGTGTCGCCGACAACCTGCAGTCGGCGGGCCACAGCGCGGAGCACATCCCGCTGGTCGGCGGTACCGTCAGCAAGCCGCTGACCGCGGCCAGCGAGGCCGCCCTCGACATCGCCGGTGCCGGACACAACCTGGACACCACTGCGACGTGGCTGGCCGTGCTGCTTGCGCTGGCGGTCGCGGCACCACCGGTCCTTGCCGTGATGATGCCCTGGCTGTTCCTGCGGCTGCGGTTCTTCCGGCGCAAATGGACGGTGACCGCGCTGGCCGCCACGCCGGCCGGCGAACAGCTGCTGGCGCTGCGGGCATTGGCGAACCGGCCGCTGCGCAAACTGACCAAGGTCGACGCTGATCCGGTCGGCGCATGGCGCCGCGAGGACCCCGTCACGATCGGCGGGCTGGCTGCCCTCGAGTTGCGGTCGGCGGGAATGCGCGCGCCGCTCGCAGCACACCGGCGATGACCACAATCAGCCACACCGCGAGCGAGTTCCAGAAGAACACCAGCGACACCGTTTGCAGAGACCGCAAATCGATCTCGATTGCCATCGCGTAGGTGGCTGCCGAATACATGCCCAACGGGAACACCAGCGCCCACCACACACCTGCGAACCGCAGCACCGCAGGCCGCTGGCTGATGTGGTGCAGCCCGAAGTAGATCAGCGGAGGTATCCACAAGGTGGCCACTACCCAGGTCACCACGGTCACCACACGAACACCAGCGGCCAGCCGGTCGGGAGCCAGCTGATGGATGTAGTCACCGGCCAGCGTCGAAATGGCTAGCCCGCCCATTAAGATCCAGCTGTCAGGTTCGAACCCATTGCGGTCCTGCCACTCGACGACGGCGCGCCACAGGATCAGCCATGTCATCAGGCCGTAGATAGCGATCGCTGCCACCCAGATCGGTACGGAGACCACCAGCCACCAGCGCTGACCGGTGTGATAGGCGGCCTGTGCCGTCACGATCGCCAGACCGGACGTCCCCACGCTGGCCAACTCCCAGCCGCCGTGGGCCTGGTCCCGCAGCGCCGCCCACCGGTGCGCCGACATATTGCGCGCGGTGAGCGCGATCAGCACCAGCCATGACGAAAGTGCGACCGTACCAAGTACCCCGGCCACCACCGGGTGCGAGGCCAGCCGGTTGTCCAGCACCGCGCACGCGGCGACGAAGGTGAACAGACGCAGTGTGACACCGGGATCCGCGAGATTCCAGATCGCGATGCGCCGCTTGACGGCCGCAGTGGCGACCACCAGGGCGATGAGGATCACCAGGCCGAAGGTGGCAAGAACGCCTAAGGTGTCGCTAACCCTGGGGTAATGGTGGTTGCGTGCGGCGACCGACAAAATTCCGGTCGCCATCACCGCTGAGAACACGTCCGGGGAAGGCTCAATATCAGCGAGTCGAATTGTCACGACGCAGCGTGCAGTTCCACGATCAGGTGCCGGATGCCGTTGTGCCGGTTGCTGCGGGCCCATTCGACGGGCGCCACGACCCGACATTATCCAAGCACGGCAGCAATTCCTCGAAGAGCACCCGCAGTTCCAGCCGCGCCAGGTTGGCGCCCAGGCAGTAATGCCAACCCTGGCCGAAGCCCAAGTGCGGGTTGGGTTTTCGGGTAATGTCGAATTCGTCAGGGCGGCTGAACACGCTGGCATCGCGGTCGGCCGAGCCCTCCCACACCAGAACTTTCTGACCCGCGTCGATCGACTGGCCGCCCAGGCTGACGGAGCGGGTCGCTGTTCGCCGCTTCGACGGCGACGGCGACGTCCACCGCACGATCTCCTCGATCGCCAACGGCAGTAAGTCGAAATCGCCACGCAGCCGGTGCCATTGGTCCGGGTGTTCGGCCAGAGCCAGCAGCCCGCCGGCGATGGCGTTGCGGGTGGTCTCGGCGCCCGCGCTGAACAGCAGATGGAAGAACAAGTACAGCTCGGCGTCCGACCGAACGCCACGCCGGGTTCGATCCGGTCGAGCAGGCGACGTGCCCGCTGGCGCACGTCGTCTTCGACTCGCCGGATCATTCGAGGGGTCAGACCGGAGCTGACCAGCCGCCGAATCTGCGTGTGCCCCGGGTCGTCCATCATGTTGAGCACCTGACCCGCAATGGGTAGATCCTGTAGCACGGTGCCGCCGAATGGTCGCTCGCCGCCGGCGACCGAGGAGAAGGTCACCGGATCACGCAGCACCTCAAGGGTTTCGGCATAGGTGGCCACCGACCAGAAGCCCTCTCCGTCGGGTGTGTGCTCGGTGGGCTGGTGCCAGAACACCGGGGCAACACGGCGGTGGATGGCGAACGGATCATACGGGAACCCGTTCGCAAAGTTGCCCAGGTCGGTGAAGTCGATGCCCGAAAGGACAGCAGGGACGGCCATGGCGCTACAGGATCGCACCCGGTGTGTACTTGGCCCCGTCCGGGTAGCCGCCGACCAGCGCGTCCACCGCGGCGACTACCTCGTCGACCTGTTCACCGGCGGCGCCGGTGAACGCCTGCTTGTCGGCCAGCGCGGCGTCCAGCGCCGCACGGTCCAGCGGCAGCCGCGCATCGACGGCCAACCGGTCCAGCAGGTCGGGTTCGCTACCGTGTTCCCGCATCGCCAGCGCGGCGGCCACCGCGTGTTCCTGGATCACCTGGTGCGCTGCCTCACGCCCCATCCCGGCGCGCACCGCCGCGATCAACACCTTCGTCGTGGCCAAAAACGGCAGATAGCGGTCTAGCTCGCGGCCGATCACCGCCGGATAGGCGCCGAACTCGTCGAGCACGGTCAAAAACGTCTCGATCTGCCCGTCGACCGCAAAGAAGCTGTCCGGCAACGCCACCCGGCGCACCACCGAGCAGAACACATCGCCCTCGTTCCACTGGGCCCCCGCCAGCTCGGCCACCATGGAGGCGTATCCGCGCAATACCACCTGCAGCCCGTTGATCCGTTCGCAGCTGCGGGTGTTCATCTTGTGCGGCATGGCCGACGAGCCGACCTGCCCCGGCGCGAAGCCCTCGGTGACGAGCTCGTGCCCGGCCATCAGGCGGATGGTGTGCGCCAGCGATGACGGTCCGGCGCCCAACTGCACCAGGGCGGAGACCACGTCGTGGTCCAGCGAACGCGGGTACACCTGCCCGACGCTGCTCAACACCGTTGCGAATCCGAGAAAGTCGGCAACACGTCGCTCAAGCTCCGTCAGCTTCGCCGCGTCTCCACCGAGCAGGTCGAGCATGTCCTGCGCGGTGCCCATCGGGCCCTTGATGCCGCGCAGCGGGTAACGATCGATCAGCTCACGCAGCCTGGTCAACGCGATCAGCGTCTCCTGCGCCGCTGAGGCGAACCGCTTGCCCAGGGTGGTGGCCTGGGCGGCGACGTTGTGGCTGCGCCCGGCCATCACCAGGTCGCGGTAGCTCACCGCCCGCTCGGCGAGCCGGGCCACCACCGCGACCCCGTGGGAGAACACCAACTCCAGCGACCGCCGGATCTGCAACTGCTCGATGTTCTCGGTCAGGTCACGACTGGTCATCCCCTTGTGAATGTGCTCGTGACCGGCCAGCGCGTTGAACTCCTCGATGCGGGCCTTGACATCGTGGCGCAGCACCCGCTCACGTGCCGCGATGGAAGCCAGGTCGACATCGTCGAGCACCCGTTCGTAGTCCACGATCGCCGACGGCGGAACATCGACCCCGAGTTCCGCTTGTGCCCGCAGCACCGCCAGCCACAGCCGCCGCTCCGCGACGACCTTGGCCTCCGGCGACCAGATCGCCACCATCTCGGCGCTGGCGTAGCGGTCGGCCAGCACGTTCGGAATACCCACAACGACACAGCTTACGGTCGCAATACGGCACGCTAAGTGCGTGTACTTCGTCGGCGTGGACCTTGCCTGGGGCGAGCGCAACCCGACCGGTGTCGCGGTGGTCGACCCCGAGGGGCGTCTGGTGCGCATCGGCACCGCTCGCGACGACGCGGCAGTGGTGGCGGCATTGTGGCCGTACGTGCAGGGTGATTGCCTGGTCGCCATCGATGCGCCGCTGGTGGTGACCAACCAAACCGGTCGGCGGCCGGCCGAGATCGCGCTGAACCGCGACTTCCACCCGTTCCAAGCGGGCGCGCACCCAGCCAACACCGGCAAGCCCGAGTTCGCGGCCGGTCCGCGGGGCGCCCGGCTTGCCAACGCGCTGGGCCTTGACATGGATCCACAGTCATCAGCTGCACGCCGCGCGATCGAGGTCTACCCCCACCCGGCGACCGTGGCGCTGTTCCGGCTGGGACGCACTTTGAAGTACAAGGTCAAGCCCGGCCGCGGCCTGGGCCAGCTCCGCTCGGAGCTGCTGCGGCTGATGGACGGGGTCGAGGGGCTGGCGGCGGCCGCGGTGCCGCTGCGGGTCGCCGGCAACGACGACTGGATCGGCCTGCGCCGGCAGGTGGTGACCGCGGAGCGCAAGAGCGACCTGCGCCGCGCTGAGGATCCGGTAGACGCCGTCGTCTGCGCCTATGTGGCGTTGTACGCCGACCGCTGCCCGGCCGACGTCATCACCTACGGGGACTTCACCACGGGCTACATCGTGACGCCTGCGCTGCCGTCGGACTTGGCACCCGCACCGCGCGAGCCGGGCTCGCTGCGATCAGTCCGGCGCCGAGCCCAGGGTGGTGGGATCGATGGTGCCGGCGTCGCGGGTGTCGAGCCGGTGGTTGATCAGCTTGGTGACGAAGAACAGCACGACGCCGGTCGTGGTCAAGATGCCGACCAGCAGGTACTGCTGACTGGGTCGGCCGGACAGCGGCGTCAGCAGATACAGCGACGACAGGCACCCCATGACCGGCAGCGCAGTTGGGGTTGTGAAGTGCCGACGGGCTTCGCTGGCGTCACGGCGCAGCACCAATACGGACACGTTGACGATCGCGAACACGGCCAACAGCAAAAGCGATGTGGTGCCCCCGAGCACCTCGATAGCGCCACTGCTGGCGACCGCGGCGACATAGACGATCACCCCGACCGCGATCGTCGTGGTGAACAAGATCGCCACCCACGGGGACCGACGAGTCGGACTCACCCTGCTCAAAAGGGGCGGTAGCACGCGTTGGCGGGCCATCCCATAGATCAGCCGGCTCGCCATCAGCATGTTGAGCAGCGCGGTGTTGGACACCGCGATCATCGAAATGAACGGCACGATGTCCTCGATCGGCAGGCCCGGCGCTCCGGCCTTGACCACCTCGACCAATGGGGTGTCAGTGGCCTTCAGCTCACCAACGGGCACCAGCGCCACCGCGACGATCGCCACGACCATATAAACGACGCCAGCAATGCTCAGGCCGGACAGCAGGACTCTCGGGAACACCCTGACCGGATTCTTGGTTTCCTCAGCCATATTGACGGAATCCTCGAACCCGACCATCGCGAAGAACGCCAGCGACGTCGCGGTGGTAACGGCCACGAGGACGTTCTTGTCGGTAGGGGTGCCGAACGCGACCAGCCGGGAGAAGTCGACATTCCCGCCGACCGCCAACCCCCACAGCCCGACGGAGATCACCAGAAGTAGGCCGGTGAATTCGGTGATGGAGAGAGCCACGTTGAGCTTGACGCTCTCGCCCACGCCGCGCAGGTTCACCGCGCCCAGCACCACGATGAACAGCGCTGCGATGGTGACGATGCCCACCGTACCCCAGGTGAAGTCGAACCCGATTAAGACGTTCGCTGCGAAAAACCGCGCTGCGGTCGACGCGGATGTGATACCCGCACACATCACGACAAAGGTCACCAGGAAGGTCACGAACGGAATGCCGAACGCTTTATGCGCGTACAGCGCCGCACCAGCGGCCTGCGGGTACTTGGTGACCAATTCCAGGTAGCTCAAGGCCGTCATGGCAGCGATCACGAAAGCCAGCAGAAACGGAATCCACGCTGCGCCACCGACTTCGGCCGCCACGTCGCCGATCAGCGCGTAGACGCCGGTGCCCATTATGTCGCCGAGAATGAACAACAACAGCAAACCCGGTCCCATGACCCGGCGCAGTCGCGGCTGCTGCTCGCCGGTCTCGGGCCCGTTCATGGCGCTTCCCGAAAGTCGCGCGCGAGTTAAATACGCACGGGACGCTGGTCGAGGGGTGCGAGCAAGTCGACGATGCCGATGAGCGTCGCCCGCGCGGCAGCCCGCGGATCCCGCCGGTCGTCGACCAGCGCGGAGACCACCGCGCCGTCGACCGCGCAGATGAGTGCGGAGACCAGTTCGATCTGCCCGAAACGCCCTGACCGCCCGATAGCCTCGGCAACAGCCTCGGCACGCTGTCGCAGGTTCCGCCGCTGAATCTCGCGTAATGCGGGCAGGCGTGCGCAGGCGATGTAGCGCTCGTAACGAGAGATCAGCTGCTCGGTGAGGGGCGGCCCGGCCCCGTCGCCTACGAGCAGGTCGACCAGCATATCGGCGGTCGCCTCGGGGCCCCGGCGACGCCGGGACAGGCCTGAGACCCGGGCCCGTAGCTGCGCCACCTCCAACATCCCGATATGTTCGACCGCCCTGGCGGTGAGGTCATCGAGCGACGAGAAATAGTAGGTGGTCGACGCCAACGGCAGATCCGCCCGGCGAGCGACCGCCCGATGTCGCACCGCCTCGAACCCGCCCTCGCACAGCAGCTCGGCGGCAGCGGCTATCAGCGCATACCGTCGACGTTCTCCCTTGGGAGTAACTGCTGCCGTCACGCCTAGTCATGCTGCCAGTCAGCCAGCTACCGCATTGCCCTTTCGACCAAACGACTCTGGCATGATGGCCCGCATGCCCGACTTGACCCGTCGCGCGGTGCTGCGTCTTGGTGCCGGCGTGGCCGCCGGAGCGGTCGGCGCGTATGCGCTCGACATGCTGATACAGCCCCGAACCTCGGTTGCGGCGCCGGTGTCGACGACGGGCACCGGCGTTCCGTTGGCGCCGGCGGTGCCGCCCCTCGCGCCGGCGGCGGCGCCGACGATGGCGACCGGCTCGTTCGTGTCGGCGGCGCGCGGTGGGGTGACGACAAATTGGGCGATCGCCCGCCCGCCGGGCCAGACCAAGATCCTGCGGCCGGTGATCGCGCTGCACGGCAAGGGCTCTGATGCGGCCACCGTGATGGCCGGCGGCGTCGAGCAGGGCTTGGCGCAGGCCGTCGACGCCGGCCTGCCGCCGTTCGCCGTGGTCGCTGTCGATGGCAGCGGAAGTTATTGGCACAAACGGGCTTCCGGCGAGGATTCCGGCGCCATGGTGCTCAAAGAGCTCATCCCGCTGCTGGGCACGCAGGACCTGGACACCTCGCGGGTAGCGTTTCTGGGCTGGTCGATGGGCGGCTACGGCGCGTTGCTGCTCGGCAGCAGGCTGGGACCGGCTCGCACTGCGGCGATTTGCGCGGTGAGCCCGGCGCTGTGGCTGTCGCCCGGCGCGACCGCACCCGGTGCGTTCGACGGCGCCGACGACTGGTCGGCGAATTCGGTGTTCGGGCTGCCAGCGCTGGCGTCGATCCCTATTCGGGTGGACTGCGGCAACAGCGATCCGTTCTACGATGCGACCCGGCAATTCGTCGCCCAGCTGCCCCAGCCGCCGTCGGGCGGTTTCTCGCCCGGCGGGCATGACGGATCGTTTTGGAGCGCGCAGCTGCCCGCCGAGCTGACGTGGATGGCGCCGCTGCTGGTCGCCTAACACGTCTCAGCGGTGGACGGAAGGCTGCGGCTGAGACACCGCAGCCTGTTGGAAACGCAGGCCGAGTGGGTACCCAGTTATGCACTGCTATGGTGTACAAGTGTTCACCAAAAGTGGACGGCCGTGCCTTCCGCGAAGGACGGCCGACCTGACCACCACACGCCCTGACTGTTGGGGTGCCGGTCTTGCCGCCCACCACGGCCGAAAGGATCAGCGATGTCGTTCTCACTCGAACTCTCCCAGGACGTAATCCACGTTCGGGACTGGGTTCATGAATTCGCCGCCGAGGTGGTGCGACCGGCAGCCGCGGAGTGGGACGAACGCGAGGAAACTCCGTGGCCGATCATCCAGGAAGCGGCCAAAGTCGGCCTCTATTCGATCGAACTGTTCGCGGCGCAGGCGGCAGAACCGACCGGTATCGGCATGCTGACAGTGTTCGAGGAAATGTTCTGGGGTGACGCGGGAATCGCCTTGTCGATCCTGGGCACCGGATTGGCCGCGGCATCGTTGGCCGCCAACGGCACACGGGAGCAGCTCGGCGAGTGGCTGCCGCAGATGTTCGGCACCGTTGATGATCCGAAGCTGGCGTCGTTTTGCTCGTCGGAGCCGGACGCAGGCTCAGACGTGGGCGCGATCACGACCCGGGCGCGCTATGACGAGGCCACCGACGAGTGGGTCCTCAACGGCACGAAAACCTGGGCCACCAACGGCGGTATCGCCAACGTGCATATCGTCGTCGCCTCGGTGTATCCCGACCTGGGTTCGCGCGGGCAGGCCACGTTCATTATTCCGCCGAATACGCCGGGATTTCGGCAGGGCCAGAAGTTCCGCAAGCACGGCATCCGTGCCTCACACACCGCGGAAGTGATCTTGGACGACGTCCGGATCCCTGGGAGGTTGATCGTCGGCGGGAAGGAGAAATTCGATGAACGGATCGCGCGCGTCCGGGAGGGAAAGAGTGCTGCGGCCCAGGCGGCGATGGCGACATTCGAGCGAACCCGGCCCACAGTCGGTGCGATGGCGCTGGGGGTGGCGCGTGCAGCCTACGAATATGCGCTGGGCTACGCGCAGCAGCGCGAGCAGTTCGGGCGGAAGATCGGCGATTTCCAGGCCATCGCGTTCAAGCTAGCGGACATGAAGGCCAGGATCGACGCGTCGCGGCTGCTGGTGTGGCGCGCCGGGTGGATGGCCCGCAACAACAAGCCCTTCCTGGCGGCCGAAGGATCGATGGCGAAACTCGTGGCCAGCGAGACCGCCGTCTACGTCACCGACGAAGCAATCCAAATCCTCGGCGGCAACGGGTACACCCGCGATTACCCGGTCGAGCGTATGCACCGAGACGCCAAGGTCTTTACGATCTTTGAGGGCACCAGCGAAATCCAACGGCTCGTCATGAGTAGGACGATCACCGGCTTGCCGCTGAGATAACCCGGGGCGCGCACATCGACGTCTCGTAACACGGACCACCGGCGGTCTAGTGTCCCAAATGGCGCCTGATGTACAAACCGGTGTCGCGCTGGGACACTTGAAGGTCGCGCCCGTCCGGCAAGGAGGTGCTGGTGCTCTTCCGTCAGCTGGAGTACTTCGTCGCGGTCGCCCAAGAGCGGCACTTCGCTCGGGCGGCTGAGAAGTGTTACGTGTCGCAGCCGGCGCTTTCCGCCGCGATCGCTAAACTCGAACGCGAGCTGGACGTCACGCTTATCAACCGAGGACACAGCTTCGAGGGCCTCACACCCGAGGGAGAGCGGTTGGTGGTGTGGGCCAACCGGATACTCGCTGAGCACGATGCGTTCAAGGCCGAGGTACGCGCCGTACGGTCCGGGATCACCGGGACACTTCGGCTGGGCACAGTTCCAACCGCTTCGACAACCGCGTCTCTGGCGCTTTCGGCGTTCTGCTCAGATCATCCGTTGGTAAAGGTGCAAATTCGTTCGCGACTGGCTACCACCGAGCTGTACCGACGGCTGCGTGATTTCGAGCTGGACGCCGCCATTGTGCACTCCGTGCCCGAAGAAGCCCGCGACGTGGACCTAGTGCCGTTGTATGCGGAGCGCTATGTGCTGCTCGCGCCGGCCGACATGCTGCCCGTGGGTAATTCGACGCTGCGGTGGCCGGATGCGGCACAGCTGCCGCTGGCGTTGCTGACACCGGACATGCGGGACCGGCAGGTCATCGACGCAGCCTTCGCCGACCACGCCATCACCGTCACCCCACAGGTTGAGACAGACTCAGTCGCTTCGATGTTGGCGCAGGTCGCCACCGGTGACTGGGCGTGCATCGTCCCGCACACCTGGCTCTGGACCTCCCTGATGGCAGGCGACATCCGCGTGGTTGAACTCGTCGATCCGGTCCTCAAGACGCAAATCGCCGTCGCCACCAACTCCGCTGGGCCGGGATCGCCGGTGGCCCGCGCTCTTTCGGAATGCGCTCAAAAGTTGGCTCTGAACGAGTTTTTCGACGCGCGGCTGCTCGGAATCACCGGTCGGCGCTGAAACTCAGCCGCCAGCTGCGGCCGCACTCTTCGGATTGAGACTGGTCAGGTGTCCGCTCTCCACTCCCGCGGCGGGGTCCAGCTCGCAGTCGACGATCGCCAGCCCATTCGACGCCAGCGCGTCGGTCAACGCGGACCGCAACTCGGTGGGGGTGGCGACGTGATAACCCCTGCCGCCGAACGCTTCTGCAATCAACTCGTGGCGCGCATGGGGGCTGAGGACAGTGGGCGCCGGGTCCGTCCCAGGGCCCACGACTTCGTCGCCGCGGTAGACCCCACCGTTGTTGAGGACGACGACGGTTATCGGTAGCCGGTAGCGGCATATCGTCTCGAACTCCATGCCGGCGAAGCCAAACGCGCTGTCGCCCTCGATCGCGACCACCGGCCGTCCGGTCTCGACCGCCGCGGCGATGGCGTACCCTATGCCGATGCCCATCACGCCCCAGGTTCCGCTGTCCAACCAGTGCCGCGGCATCTGCATGCACTTGCCACTGCCGTAGTGCAGAGCGTCAGCGCGAGAGGTCAACGCAAGCACGACGCCGCGCAGGCCCAAGCGAAGCGCGAAGCGGAGGCCAAGGCACAGCGGGATTACGAGGAGGCTCAGAGCCTGCGCGCCACGATTGCTGACTGGCGCGCTGGGATTGCTTCGATGCCCGTTGAAGCCCCCCATACCGCTGCCCTTAACACCCGCTGGTACGAGACGTTGGGGCCGTATCTCGCCGAGGACGTGCTCAATCAGTTGGAAAGGCCGAGAACGGTGATCGTTCCCAGTGACTCGGGGAGAGGCATTCAAAGGCCTGTTCACTCGCGAAGTCGACCGCATCGAACGTGAATGGGGGCTACGCCCGTAGCCGGCACAGCAGTTCCAGCTCCCAGCGCACAAGGTCAAGCGCCGCTCGCTGGGGTACACACGAGTCAGCACCACCGGCCAGGACCTCGAAGCGCAGATGGTGGCGCTTACTGCAGCCGGCGTCGACACCGATCGGATGTTCACCGACAAACTCTCAGGGTCGGCAAAAACTGACCGCCCAGGCCTGGCCGCCATGCTCGACTACGCCCGCGCCGGCGACACCGTCGTCGTCACCGCCATCGACCGCCTCGGCCGCTCAGTCGCCGAAGTCACCCGCACCATCGCAGAAC
>DASPOT010000045.1:0-3759 GCA_035625875.1 Mycobacterium sp.
GACGATCCCGAGCTGGCGCTGTGAGGTCGAGACGTTTCGCTACCGGGTCCTGCACGTTGCTGCCCGCATCACTCGCAGCGCTCGACAACTACGGCTGCGCATCGACGCCACCTGGCGCTGGGCGCAGGCCATCGCCACTGCCTGGCGGCGCATCCGCACCGCCTTCACTTAACACCCGGCCCCTGACCCGACGACACGAAACACCCAACGGCCTTCGGAAAGCCCGCCCACCGGCGCGACACCGGGCGACCCGTCACACCCGCATGCCACAATCGGCATCGCCAGTCCCCACAACCGGCAACACCCTCCCAGTTCGAGCCGCACGCAAAATCGAGGCTAACACATCAGCAAGCGAGGATCTGGACGTCCCAGCGACCCACATTCCACCTCGCCAGAAAACGAGTAGAGCCGAGATGGGGATTCGCGTCATGGATGGTCCCAGAGCCACCGGTCTCCTCGGAGTAGCCTGGTGAGTCCCAACTAATCGACTGGACATTCGGGACTTCGTTGCGTGATCCTAAGCAGTTGGCCACTTTTTGGACATAGGCGTCTTTCACGGCGCGCTCGGCGCTTGCTTGATCACGGCCAGCAGATACTGGTGGCGCAGCAGGACAGATACTGGTGGCGCAGCAGGACACAAATCATTGATGGCGAAGTCGAGCGCGGCCTTGGCCTGTTGAGGCGTAGAACCAGTGATCTCCGCATACGCGCGGTTCGCCATGAATTCGCGTGTCTTGCCGCTTGATAGCTCGCTACAGAAGTAGTAGCCCAGCGCAACAAGTGCCCGATCTCCTGCCGTCGACGTTACTCCGATGCTGGCCAGGTCGTTCAGGAACTGCTGCTCATTGGGAGTGAGTACGGAATTGGGGTCACCGTGACCTACTGCGCCCCCGGTGACTATCGCAACTCCGATTGCGCTGGCGAACACGAGTTGACAAGCCGTCCTTCGCCAAGCCTAAGTGCCCAACCCGGTGCCGTCGGCATGCCCCGAGTTCGATTCAGCCACCACTGCACCGAGATGCAGGTGCTTCACGCCCCTGCACACGTGTCGGTGGCGTCCGGAAACTGAGCTGTGGGCTGCGCGTGACGGTTTACGACAGCAGTTCCTCGTAGCGGTACTCGGTCGAGATCCGCACACCGCTTGCATGCGCGGCGTATTCGCGGCGCCGAAGCTCCACCCGGCGGATCTTGCCGGAGATGGTTTTGGGCAGCTCGCAGAACTCGACCCGCCGCACCTTCAGATACGGGGCAAGGTGATCACGGGCGTATTCCATGATCTGCCTTGCTGTTTCGGCGCTGGCTTCCCATCCCTCGGCCAGGCAGACGTAGGCTTTCGGCGCCGCAAGCCGGATGTCGTCGGGTTGGGGCACGACGGCAGCCTCCACTACCGCGGGATGTTCGATGAGCACGCTTTCCAACTCGAATGGCGACACTTGGTAGTCCGAGGACTTGAACACATCGTCGGTGCGGCCGATGTAGGTGATGTAGCCGTCCTCGTCGCGGCTGGCGACGTCGCCGGTGCGGTAGTACCCGCCGGCCATCACCGCCTCGTTGCGTTGCCGGTCACCGAGATAACCGGTCATCAGGTTGAGTGGATCGGCGCTCAAGTCGAGGCAAATCTCGCCCTCGTCGGCGAGTTCACCGGTCAGCGGGTCGATCAGGACGACCGGCACGCCCGGCATGGGCCGTCCCATCGAGCCCGGCTTGACCGGTTGGCCCGGCGCGTTGCCGACCTGCAGGGTCGTCTCGGTCTGGCCGAAGCCATCGCGGATCGTCAAATCCCATGCACGTTCGACCTGTGCGATGACGTTGGGGTTGAGCGGCTCGCCGGCGGCCAGGACCTCCCGCAGCCCTTCGGGTTTCGCACCGAGATTACCCTTGATCAGCATGCGCCACACGGTCGGCGGCGCGCAGAACGTGTTGATCCCCGCGTGCCGCATCTGGCCCAATAGGGCGGCGGCGTCGAACCGGCTGTAGTTGTAGACGAAGATCGTCGCCTCGGCGATCCACGGCGCGAAGAAACAACTCCAGGCATGCTTGGCCCACCCCGGTGAGCTGATCGCCAGGTGCACGTCTTCGGGCCCTAGCCCGATCCACGCCATCGTCGACAGGTGCCCGACGGGGTAGCTGACCTGTGAGTGCTGCACCAGTTTGGGCTTGCTCGTGGTGCCGGAGGTGAAGTAGATCAGCATCGGATCGTCCACCGTCGTGCATGCCGTGAACGGCTGTGCCGGCGTCAGGTCGTAGGCGTCGGCGTAGCGGTGCCAGCCATCGACCGGACCGCCCACGACGATGCGGGTGTAATCGCCGGGCACCTCGTCGAACTTGGCGGTGTCGACGGTGTTGGCGATGACGAATCCCGCACCACCGCGCCCGATGCGGTCGCTGAGATCCGCCGGACCCAACGCAGCGGTGGTCGGCATGATCACCGCACCCAGCTTGGCCACCGCCAGCATCGACTCCCACAGCTCCACCTGGTTGCCCAGCATCAGGATGACACGGTCACCCTTGCCGACGCCCAACCGTGCCAGCCAGGTTCCGACCCGGTCGGAGCGGGCCGCCATCTCGGCGAAGGTGATCTGCTGCTCGCTGCCACCCTCCTCGACAATCCACAGCGCGATGCGGTGGTTGTCTCGGGCAATGACATCGAACCAATCCGTGGCCCAGTTGAATGCGCCCGCCAACCGCGGGAACGAGAAAGTGTCGACAGCCTTGTCGTAATCGCCGATCACGTCCACGAGCTGGTCACGTGCGGCGCGATAAATCTCGGTATTCGTGGCCATTTCGATAGCATCGCCGTCACACTTGCCCGCCGCCACCCCCGAAAGTGGACACCACATGCCGACCGGTTCTTCGCTGCTGCGTCCCAACGACGATGCGCTGCGCGCCGAGCTGCGCCATGTCCCGCCCTCGCCGCAGGCAGCGTCCATCGTGCAGACGTGGAGCCATCAGATCGACAGCTGCCACGCTTGTCGTTGCGAGTTTTTGCATGCTGGTGTCGATCGCCAATGAGCCGAGCGCGTCGGCGGCCCGCTGCGGTCCATCTTCACGTGGACGTGGGTCGGGGTCACCTTAGCGACCTCACCGTAGCGGTCACCCTGCATCCAGGCGTCGAGCCCGGGGTGTAGCTCGACGCGGTCTCCCACTTGATCACCGGCGGCACGCCGGGAAGCGTGAGTCAGCCAGTATTTAATCTGCTGGACGTCCTCGTGCGGCACGTTGCGGGTCCGGCGGTACTGCTCAAGGTTCTCGGGTGTATGGGAGTAGCCGCTGAGCCAATCGAGATAGTCATCGATCGGCAAGTCGCCACTAAGGAGGGCCCGCTTACGCCGAGACGACGTCTCGGCACCCGGCGACCGCGGCCCGACCCATGTGTCCGATCCGCTCATGTGTGACCTCCAGTATCCGATTGATCGAGGACAGTCCCGCGTGGCCTTACAACGGCACTGTCAACTTGAGCAATCCGAGGGCGATTTTCGCCGGATCGCCTCCGCGATTCACCAGGTCGCGTGTGACGTATGAGGCTTATGTGGTTAGCGGAATGTCCACACGACCTCAAGTTGACAGTGCCATGACGAAGCCCTGAGAAACCTTCATGAGGCCAAACGCGATCTCAACACAGCCGAAAGGGCTTACGACAACGCGAAAACGGCTAGCCGCGACGCCGCGGAAATGGTGACCGAGGTTAAGAAGCGGCTCAGGCAGCGGGCGCCCGGTTCACTACGACGGTGAATCGGGTCTCGAGGCGCGGCTACGCTG
>DASPOT010000046.1:0-23535 GCA_035625875.1 Mycobacterium sp.
GAGCGGATCGTCTCCTGGACCGCCACCAACCGCGGACGGCGGATCAAACTGCGCTACCTCGGCGTCGACAAGAACCACGCCTGGCTGCGACTCCGTTGTGCCGCAATCAATCTCCGCACACTCATCAACAGCGGCCTGACCCGCACGGAAGGGGCCTGGGCCCTGGCCTGACGGCCAGGGCACCCTTGCCCATCTCGATGCCTACCGAGCACACTGGAATAGCGGGAAGAACGACCACGTTGTCGACTAATCAGGTCTGACTCACTGCCGAAGAAACGGCCTTGTCGGCGTTCTTCCCGCCCTACCACGCTTCCTTGTTCAGAGGCCTCCTAGACGGCGCCGCACCCGTGCGCAAAACCGGGCCCACCGCATCGCCACCGAACGCCGACAGAATCACGACGCTCGCTTGGCCCAGTGGGCCGAGTGCATGAGCTACTTCGGGCCGGCCCCACCCGAGACCGACGCCGATCCGCCGCCGTTCTAGGTCAGTGCGGTCAGTTACGCGGACCGCATTTTGGGGCTGTAGACCGTCGGCACGGGATACTGGGCTGGGCGGCCAGGTAGACGCGAGCAGCGCGATAGCGAGTCGGTCGAGGATATTCACATGTTCGCATCGCATCCCGAAAACCACGTGAGCTGCGAGCAACTACCGCCGCTGGCTGCCGAAGACCACACCTGCGATGTCTGCACGCTGGCCTATCCAGAGATCAGTATCGACGACGCCGTCGGCGTCATCGTCGGCCTACCGGGCGCGGTCCGGGAGGCGGTCTGCGCCATCCCGCTTGAGGCGCGCCGGGTGCGGCCGGGCCCGCAAGTGTGGTCGGTCGCCGAGTACGTCTGCCACTTGCGCGATGTCTACATCGCCTACACCATCCGGCTGCACCACACGCGCACCAAGGATCGGCCGACGCTGGAGCCGATGTTCAACGAACTGCGGGCGCGTCGGTTCCGCTACAACGATTGCCACCTCGCCGCCACGCTTGACGAGCTGGCGGCGGCTGCGGCGGGTTTCTGCGACGAAGTCGCTGGCATGCGAGAACAGGACTGGGACCGTGTTTGGACCCGTTTGCCGGGCGAGCAGCGCACCGCGCGGTGGCTTGTCCGCCAGGCGATGCACGAAGGCGTTCACCACCTCAGCAACATCCGCACAGTCGGCGAAACACTCAGCGGAAAGGCGAGCGACCGCGAAGCGCGTGTGAGGGTGACTTTCGCCGGATCCGGCGATGCGTTCGGCAGCCGTGGACGCTGTCAGGCCCGGATAGTGGTCCAGGCGGGTCGATTTCCACCGATCCTGCTTGATTGTGGCGCGACCAGCCTGATCGCCCTCAAACGCCAAGCTATCGACCCTAATACTGTTGGCGCCGTGCTGGTTTCGCATCTGCATATCGACCATTTCGGCGGGCTTCCCCAGCTTATCCTGGACGGGCAATTCCGCCACCGCGTCGCCCCGCTGACCGTCACTGGCCCTGCTGGCACCGCCGAACGGCTCGCCACTGCACTCGAGCTGATGTTCCCCGGGGCCTCTACGGTGCGGCGCCGGTTCGACGTGAACATGATCGAACTGCGACCAGACACCACCTCGACGAGGATCGAAAACGCGGTCGTGCGTGCCGTCGAGGTAGACCATGGCATGCCGACCAGCGCGTCGCTCGGCCTCCGCGTCGAGGTCGCTGGCAGGGCGATCGCCTACAGCGGCGACACCGCATGGACCGACGCCCTGATCGACGTGGTGACCGGCAGCGACCTGTTCATCGCCGAGTCTTACTTCTGGAACAAACCCGTGCCCTACCACGTATACCACTTACGCCATGCCGACCTGGTCGCACATCGCGACCAACTGGCCAGCCAGCGGATCGTTCTCACCCACATGTCTGAAGACATGCTCGCCCATGCAGATGAAGCCGCATTCGACCTCGCTTACGACGGTCACGTCGTCACCCTCTGATCACAGGGCAACACCAACCCCGGATTGAGCGACACCATCGGCGCAGGGCCCTCAGCAGCTAATGCGCGTGGGATACGGTGGCGTCACCCCAGGAAAATTGCCTCGACCAACCCACGCACTCGGCAAGTGAAAGCGCCGCAAATTTGGCTCTGAGCAGGTCGTCACCTAGACTCTAGGGGTTGCCGTGGGCAGACCTCGGCCGGCATTTTCCGGCGGCCCCGCGTGCCCTTCGGCGATGAAAGACCACGCACGTCAGGTCTGTGGTAGGTAGTGCCCGCCGGGCCGGCACCGCCTGCCGCGCACATGTTCAACCCGGTCGCCCGCCGGGGACAGCCCCCGCCACCGGGGGAGGATTGAGGAGATCTAGTGATTCAGCAGGAATCGCGGCTGAAGGTCGCCGACAACACCGGCGCCAAAGAGATCTTGTGCATCCGCGTGCTCGGCGGGTCGTCGCGGCGGTACGCCGGTATCGGCGACGTCATCGTGGCGACGGTCAAAGACGCGATCCCCGGCGGCAGCGTCAAGCGCGGTGAAATCGTAAAGGCCGTGGTCGTGCGCACCGTCAAGGAGCGCCGCCGCCCCGACGGCAGCTACATCAAGTTCGACGAGAACGCGGCGGTGATCATCAAACCGGACAACGACCCGCGTGGAACCCGAATCTTCGGGCCGGTCGGCCGCGAACTGCGGGAGAAGCGCTTCATGAAGATCATCTCGCTGGCCCCGGAGGTGTTGTAGATGAAAGTCCACAAGGGCGACACCGTGCTGGTCATTTCGGGCAAAGACAAGGGCGCCAAGGGCAAAGTGCTAAAGGCCTATCCGGCCCGCAACCGGGTGCTGGTCGAGGGTGTCAACCGGATCAAGAAGCACACGCCGGTCTCGACCACCCAGCGCGGCGCGCGGTCCGGCGGGATCGTCACTCAAGAAGCCCCGATCCACGTCTCCAACGTCATGGTGGTCGACTCGGACGGCAAGCCCACCCGAGTCGGTTACCGCATCGACGAGGAGACCGGCAAAAAGGTCCGCATCTCCAAGCGCAACGGCAAGGACATCCAGGGATGACGACCGTAGAAAACGCCGCAAGCCCCGCCAAGGTTCAGCCGCGGCTGAAGGTGCGCTACCGCGAGGAGATCCGGGATTCGCTCCAGAAGCAATTTGGCTACCGCAACGTCATGCAAATCCCGACCGTGGTGAAGGTCGTCGTCAACATGGGCGTCGGCGAAGCCGCCCGCGACGCCAAGCTGATCAACAGCGCGGTCAACGACCTGGCCCTGATCACCGGGCAGCGGCCGGAGATCCGCCGGGCGCGCAAATCGATCGCGCAGTTCAAGCTGCGCGAGGGCATGCCGATCGGCGTGCGGGCAACCCTGCGCGGCGATCGGATGTGGGAGTTCCTCGACCGGCTCACCTCGATCGCCCTGCCACGTATCCGCGACTTCCGCGGGCTGTCGCTCAAGCAGTTCGACGGTGCCGGCAACTATACGTTCGGGCTGGCCGAACAGTCGGTCTTCCACGAGATCGACGTGGACAAGATCGACCGAGTCCGCGGCATGAACATTTCCGTCGTCACCTCGGCGACAACCGACGACGAAGGACGAGCGCTGTTGCGCGCCCTCGGCTTTCCGTTCAAGGAGAACTGAACAGATGGCGAAAAAGGCATTGGTCAACAAGGCTCAGCGCAAACCGAGATTCGCGGTACGCGCCTACACCCGCTGCAGCAAGTGTGGCCGACCGCGTGCGGTGTATCGCAAGTTTGGGCTGTGCCGGATCTGCCTGCGGGAGATGGCACACGCGGGTGAGCTGCCCGGCGTGCAGAAGAGCAGCTGGTAACACCAACTGACACACCGAAAGACCTACCAATTACTGAGACCAACCCCTTAGAACAGGCGCGCGGTAGGCCCGGAACCGGGAACCACTGCGAGGAAGGTGAACAGGCGCTGTCATGACCATGACGGATCCGATCGCAGATTTCTTGACACGTCTGCGTAACGCCAATGCGGCATACCACGACGAGGTGAGGTTGCCGCACTCGAAGCTCAAGGCCAATATCGCCGAGATCCTCAAGAACGAGGGGTACATCAGCGATTACCGCATCGAGGAAGCTCGGGTGGGCAAGTCGCTGGTCATTCATCTCAAGTACGGCCCGAACCGCGAACGCAGCTTGGCCGGTCTGCGCCGCGTGTCGAAGCCGGGCCTGCGGGTATACGCGAAATCCACCAACCTGCCGCGGGTGCTTGGCGGTCTGGGGGTGGCGATCATCTCGACGTCGTCGGGCCTGCTCACCGACCGCCAGGCGGCCAGACAGGGCGTGGGCGGCGAAGTCCTCGCGTACGTGTGGTGAGGGGGGCTGGGCATGTCACGCATTGGTAAGCAGCCGATTCCGGTTCCCGCTGGAGTCGACGTGACGATCGACGGTCAGCAGGTGTCGGTGAAGGGACCCAAGGGCACCCTGGAGCTGAAGGTCGCCGTGCCGATCACAGTGTCGCGCAACAACGACGGCGCGATCGTGGTCAGCCGTCCCGACGACGAGCGGCGCAGCCGCTCACTGCACGGACTGTCCCGCACCCTGGTGTCCAACCTGGTCACCGGTGTGACGCAGGGCTACACCACCAAGATGGAGATCTTCGGTGTCGGTTACCGCGTGCAGCTCAAGGGCTCCAATCTGGAGTTCGCGCTGGGATATAGCCATCCCGTGGTCGTCGAAGCTCCCGAAGGCATCACGTTTGCGATCGAGTCGCCGACGAAGTTCTCGATCTCCGGAATCGACAAGCAGAAGGTCGGCCAGATCTCGGCGAATATCCGGCGTTTGCGCCGTCCCGACCCCTACAAGGGCAAGGGTGTGCGCTATGAGGGCGAGCAGGTCCGCCGCAAGGTCGGAAAGACAGGTAAGTAGTCATGGCTGCAACACAATCGGGTGCAACGTCGCGAAAGCCGGTGGGGCAGAGCGTATCCGCGGCGCGGCGGGCCGCCCGGCTGCGCAGGCACGCACGGCTGCGCAAGAAGATCTCGGGCACCCCGGAACGCCCGCGGCTGGTGGTGCACCGCTCCGCGCGGCATATCCACGTGCAACTGGTGAACGACGTCAACGGCACCACCCTGGCCGCTGCCTCCTCGATCGAGGCCGATGTGCGCGGCGTGCAGGGCGACAAGAAGGCCCGCAGCGTGCGGGTCGGCCAGTTGATCGCCGAGCGGGCCAAAGCCGCCGGGATCGACACCGTGGTGTTCGACCGCGGCGGGTACACCTACGGCGGACGGATCGCGGCGCTGGCCGATGCCGCGCGCGGGAGAGGATTGAAGTTCTGATGACGAGCTTGCTGATCGACAACGGGAGGACCGCATAATGGCGGAACAGGAGGCTGGGGCAGTCGGGCAGACGACCGGGACAACTGCGCAGGCTGCAGGCACGGCCGACACCCGCACCGAGGGCCGGGACGCGCGTGAGAGCCGCCGCCGCGACGGCGGACGTGGCCGCGACCGCGACGGCGAGAAGAGCAACTACCTGGAACGCGTCGTCACGATCAACCGCGTCTCCAAGGTGGTCAAGGGTGGCCGGCGATTTAGCTTCACCGCTCTGGTCATCGTGGGTGACGGCAACGGCATGGTGGGTGTCGGCTACGGCAAGGCCAAGGAAGTTCCGGCCGCGATCGCCAAGGGCGTCGAGGAGGCACGCAAGAACTTCTTCCGGGTGCCGCTGATCGGTGGCACCATCACCCACCCCGTGCAGGGTGAGGCCGCCGCCGGGGTGGTGCTGTTGCGCCCGGCCAGCCCCGGTACCGGTGTGATCGCCGGCGGTGCCGCACGCGCTGTGCTGGAATGCGCTGGTGTACGTGACATCCTGGCAAAATCGCTGGGCAGCGACAACGCGATCAACGTCGTGCACGCCACCGTGGCCGCACTCAGGCTGCTGCAGCGTCCCGAGGAGGTCGCGGCACGGCGCGGACTGCCGATCGAAGACGTCGCCCCGGCCGGGATGCTGAAGGCGCGACGCGAGAGCGAAGTGCTGGCGGCGACCGCCGCGCGTGAGGGAACGGCATAACCATGGCTGAGCTGAAGATCACCCAGGTGCGCAGCGCGATCGGGGCGCGTTGGAAGCAGCGCGAGAGCCTGCGCACTCTGGGTTTGCGGCGGATTCGCCATTCGGTGATCCGCGAGGACAACACACAGACCCGCGGACTGATCGCGGTCGTGCGTCACCTCGTCCAGGTGGAACCCGCCGAGACGGCAAGCGGAGGTAAAAAGTGACGATCAAGCTTCACGACCTGCGGCCCGCACCCGGGTCGAAAACCAAACGTACCCGAGTCGGTCGCGGTGAGGGCTCCAAGGGCAAGACCGCCGGCCGCGGCACCAAGGGCACCAAGGCCCGGAAGAAGGTGCCGGTAACCTTCGAGGGCGGGCAGATGCCGATCCACATGCGGCTGCCCAAATTGAAGGGTTTCCGCAACCGGTTCCGCACCGAATACGAGATCATCAACGTCGGTGACATCAACCGGCTTTTCCCCGACGGCGGTTCCATCGGCGTGGACGAGCTGGTGGCCAAAGGTGCGGTGCGCAAGAATTCGTTGGTCAAAGTGCTGGGCGACGGCAAACTGACTGTCAAAGTCGACGTGTCCGCGCACAAGTTCAGCGGCAGCGCGCGGGAGAAAATCACTGCCGCGGGCGGCTCGGCCACCGAACTGTAGGTTAGGTCAGCCGCGGAATCACTTCTGCGGCAAGGCGTTCCATCTGTTCGCGGTCCTTCGCGACATCGTCGCCGACAGGATTGAGCAGCAGCATCTCGGCGCCGGCGTCGATCACTTCGCCGAGCCCGCGTGCGACGTCGGCAGGGGTGCCCGCCACCTGCACTCGGTCGATACCCGGCATCGTGCCGTAGATGCGTCGCAGCCCGGCGAGCACGCGTTCGCGGGCCCGGGCGGCGTCGTCGTCGACCATCAGGTAGACCCGCTTGCCGATGGTGAACCGCGCCGGGTCTTTGCCCTGTTCGGCGAGCTCACGGCGCACCGTTTGCACCGCCTCGGCGAATTTGGCGGTCGTCGACGACCCCGCGCCGAGGAACGCGTCGCCGTGGCGCACCGCCCGGGCCAGCGCTTTGGGCGCTTGTCCGCCGAACCAGATCGGCGGGTGCGGTCGCTGCACGGGCTTTGGCTGGATGGGTAAGTTGTCGACCTGACGAAACTGGCCGTGGAATGTCACCCTCGGTTCGTCGGACCAGGCTGCCTTCATCAATTCCAGGCCTTCGGTGAAACTCCGGATGAAGGTCGCTTTTTCCACGCCGAAGGCAGCGAACTGACGAAAGCCGCCGCCGGGTGCGACGCCGACGTCCAGTCGTCCGTGGCTGAGCCGGTCGACGGTGGTCACGGCCGACGCCAGCTGCAGCGGATCATGCAGGGACGCAACCAGTACGGCGACGCCGAGGCGCAGCCGGTCGGTGCAGGCCGCCGAATACGCCAGCAACTCCAGCGGTGCCAGCAGCGGCGCCTCGCCCACGGTCTGCTCGAGCACCCAGCCCGCCTCGAATCCGAGCTCCTCAGCCCGCGTGAGATAGGCGCGCAGTCCGGCGTCGTCGAAGCCATTCGTATCGAGCTGGGGGATGGAGATCGCGAACCTCATTCGGTAACGGTAAGCCGCGGGCGTTGATGCGGGCGTCGGTAGGCTCAACACATGTTTGCCTTCTTACCCAGCATTCCCGGAGCTGACGACGTGCGTGCCTTGGTTAGCCGGGTCGATACCGCCCGCCACCACGGCGTGCCCAACGGCTGTGTGCTCGAACTAGACCTGCGGTCCGTGCCGCTGGAGACTGCCGGCTTCGACCCTCTCGCGATCGTCACTGGGAGTGGTCGGCCCATGGTGCTGCGCGGCGCCGTGGACGCGATCCACCGTGCCATCGACGACCCGCGTGTCGCCGGGCTGATCGCCCGCATCCAGTTTCCGGCCGCGGCCGCAGGGCCGGTCCAAGAGCTGCGCGACGCCGTGGCGGCGTTCACCGCCATGAAACCATCACTGGCCTGGGCCGAGACCTATCCGGGAACACTGTCCTACTACCTGGCTTCGGCGTTCGGCGAGGTCTGGATGCAACCCTCGGGAACCGTCGGGTTGGTCGGCTTCGCCACCAACGCCCTGTTTCTGCGCGACGCGCTCAACAAGGCCGGCATCGAAGCCCAGTGCGTCACGCGCGGCGAATACAAGTCAGCGGCAAACCGTTACACCCAGGACCGCTACACCGATGCCCACCGTGAAGCCGACACCAAGTTGCTGGAGAGCCTGCACGCCCAGGTGTGGCAGGCGGTCGCCGAGTCACGCAAGATCGAGCCCGACGTGGTCGACGCGTTGGCCGACCGGGCGCCGCTGCTGCGTGACGACGCCGTGGCTTCGGGCTTGGTCGACCGGATCGGGTTCCGCGACCAAGCCTATGCCCGGATAGCAGAACTCGTTGGTGCGGAGGGTATTTCACCGGAGACCGGAGACGCCGACGCCGACGACAATGCACCACCGCGGCTGTATCTGGCGCGCTACGCCCGAGCGAGCGGGCCGCGACCCGCACCGCCTTTGCCGCCGATTCCTGGCCGCAAACCCAAGCCGACCGTCGCCGTCGTCACCGTGGCCGGCCTGATCGTCAACGGACGCGGTGGCCCCAGGGTATTGCCCTTCGACCCCGCCAGCGTCGGCGCCGACACCATCGCCGCGGCGCTGCGGGAGGCGGCCGCCGACGACTCAGTGTCGGCGATCGTGCTGCGGGTCGACAGCCGGGGTGGCACGCTGACCGCGTCGGAAACCATCTGGCGTGCAGTAAGAAAGGCCCGCGAACGCGGCAAGCCGGTAGTGGCGTCGATGGGTGCTGTCGCCGCCTCGGGCGGCTACTACGTTTCGATGGGCGCCGACGCGATCGTGGCCAACCCGGGCACCATCACCGGCTCGATCGGTGTGATGACCGGGAAGCTGGTGGCCCGGGATCTGAAGGACCGGCTGGGCGTCGGCTCCGATGCCGTGCGCACCAACGCCAACGCCGATGCCTGGTCGATCAATGCGCCCTTCACCCCGGAACAGCACGCCCAGGTCGAGGCCGAAGCGGACCTGTGCTACACCGACTTCGTCCAGCGCGTCGCCGAGGGCCGCAAACTGAGCAGCGAGGCCGTGGATGCCGCTGCGCGGGGTCGGATCTGGACCGGCGCGGACGCCCTCGAGCGTGGCCTGGTCGACGAACTCGGCGGGTTGCGCACAGCGGTGCGCCGCGCCAAAATCCTGGCCGGCCTGGACGAAGACACCGAGGTCCGCATCGTCAGCTACCCAAGCTCGTCGCTGTGGGAGTTCGTGCGGCCGCGCCCGTCTTCACAGCCGGCCGCAGCGTCGCTGCCCGATGCGGTCGGTGCACTGTTGGGCCGTGCGCTTGTCGGGATCGTCGAGCAGGTCGAGCAGACGGTGACCGGGGCCAGCGTGCTATGGCTAGGGGAGTCGCGGTTTGGGTAGTGTCGCGGTGACGTAGCTCATTTCGCCGAAGGCGGCTATCACCTCGTCTTCGGGAAACTCAAAGCCGTTGCGCGCGTACAATTCCCTGGCGGTGTGGGCGGTCACCTCCCAGCCGTGGCTGGTCAGGTAGTCGATGACGATGCTGCGTTCACCGTGGTAGACGAGACCCGCCATGTCCAGGTCCAAGCCGAGGCGGCGCCATCGCGCGGTGAGTCGCGGTGCTCGCTGCTCGAAGAAGACGTTGGGGTCCGGCATATGTTCGGTGGCTACCCGGCTGCCCAGCGCGCTGAGCGCGGTGATGAAATCGAACAATCGATCCTGCGCTTCGGGCGGCAAATACGGTAGCAGGCCCTCGGCGCTCCACGCCGTCGGCTGGTCCACGTCGAAACCGTGCTGGCGCAACGCCGTTGGCCATTCGTCTCGCAGATCAATGCCGATCGCGCGCCGATCGGCGGTGGGAGCGGCGCCGAGGTCGGCCAGCGTACGCGTCTTGAAGTCGATGACCTTCGGCTGGTCGATCTCGTAGACCACCGTGCCCACCGGCCACCGCAACCGGTAGGCCCTAGTATCCAGGCCCGAGGCCAGAATCACGGCCTGGCGCGCACCCGCGTCGGTGGCCGCGGTGAAGAAGTCATCGAAATATCTGGTGCGGACCGTGATCCGCTCCTTCATCGTCTGTGGACGCAGGAACGGGTCGTCCTCGATCGCGATCTCGCCGTCGATCATGCGCATGAAGGGCTCCAAACCCACCGCTCGGACCAGTGGGTCGGCGAACGGATCGTCGAGCAGCGCATTGGGTCCCTGCGACGCCAGCGCCCGCGAAACCGCGACCATGGTGGCGGTCGTGCCCACGCTGGATGCCAGGTCCCAGGTGTCGTTATCTGTGCGCGCCATCGATAACTCCTTCACCAGTGGCGGACAACACTTACTTAGCAAGTTTAACAAGGCTGGGTTCTGGCTTCCTAGTTGGAAGGGGCGTCGTTGGAAGGGGCGTCGCCGCATTTGCGCCAAACCCGTGTCTCAAGGGGACGCTCGCGGCAACCTTTTACCTATGGCGTACTCGGCGGCAGGCCAGCGGGTGCTGATCACCGGCGCCTCGTCCGGGGTGGGAGCCGCCCTGTCCCGGCAGCTGGCCACCCAGGGCGCGGTGGTAGGGCTGATCGCGCGCCGGCAGGACCGTCTGGCCCGGGTGCTGGGCGACTGTCGGAGAACCACGCCGGCCTCGGCGATGTGGGTGGCCGACCTGGCCGACACCGCGGCCATCAGTCACCTCGTGCTACAGGCCTGGGATGCGCTCGGTGGTATCGACGTGCTCGTCAACAATGCAGCAATCCCGAAGCGGCGGGTTGCCACCGCGCTGGATCCGGCTGAGGTGGAGGCCGTGATGCGGGTCAACTTCTTCGCCCCGATGCACCTCACCTTAACCGTCCTGCCACGAATGCTGGCCCGTGGCGCGGGCGTGATCGTCAACGTATCCAGCGTCGGCGGCCGGCTCGGGATCATCCACGAAGCCGCTTACTGTGCAAGCAAATTCGCGCTGTGCGGCTGGAGCGAGTCGTTGGCCGTCGACTTGCACGGCACCGGGATCTCGGTGAAGCTGATCGAGCCGGGCCCCGTCGACACCGAGATCTGGGACCAGCCCGACAACGAGGAACCTCTCTACACCGGCCCCAAGGTCGCGGCCGAGGAGGTGGCGGCGGGCATCATCACCGCTTTGGGCAGCGACCGCTTCGAGCACTACGTGCCCGACATGAAGGCGGTCGTCGACGCCAAGAACGCCGACGTCGACGCGTTCATCACCGGCGCGGCGACCATGGTGCAGCGATGAGGGCGCTGGTTTTCGGGGTGCCGCCGGAGCTGTTCGAGGTGCCCGCGGACGCCAACCGGCTGACCAAAAACCTGGCCCGGTCACCGACCGCGCTGCAGGAAGTGCCCGATCCACAACTGCTGCACGACGATTGGGTGATCACCCGGCCCCGGCTGACCGGCATCTGTGGGTCGGATTCCAAGCAGATCCTGCTCGACTTCGGCGAGGGTGATACCGACAACGCGATGGCCGCCTTCTGCTCGTTTCCACAAGTCATGGGTCATGAGGTGGTCGCGGACGTCGTCGCGTTGGGCCCTCATGCCCGTGGCCTCGACCCCGGACAGCGGGTGGTGCTCAACCCGTGGCTGTCGTGCGGGCCGCGTGGCATCGAGCCGCCGTGCCCCGCCTGCCAACGCGGCGACTACAGCCTCTGCTGGAGCTTCGCCGACGGCGACATCAAGCCCGGCATCCATACCGGGGTGTCGGCGGACGTGACCGGCGGCTACGCCGAGCTGATGCCCGCCCACGACAGCATGCTGTTTCCGGTTCCCGACGCGGTGCCCGACGAGCTGGCCGTGTTCGCCGACCCGTTTTCAGTATCGCTGCACGCCATCACCCGACACCCGCCCCCGCGGTCGGGCCGGGTGCTGGTGTACGGGGCGGGCTCGCTCGGGTTGTGCGCGGTCGCGGTGTTAAAGGCCTTCTACCCGGACGTGTCGGTGGCCGTCCTGGCCCGTTTCGACGCCCAGGCCGAGCTGGCCCACCGGTTCGGGGCCGCCAAAGTCCTTGCGCACGAGCCGCGTTTGACTGTCATCGAGGAGCTGGTCGCCTGGGGCGGCGGGCGGCTGCGGCGGCCGCTGCAGGGCCTGCCGATGGCTCACCCCGGACCGGTCGACGTTGTCTACGACACCGTCGGCAAACCGGAAACGTTCGAAGTCGGTGTCCGGGTCCTCGCCTCGCGGGGGACGCTGGTGAAGGCCGGTGTGCACGCACCGGGCCGCTGGGAGTGGAGCCCGTTGTACTTCAAGGAGATCAGCTGGGTGGGGTCCAACGCCTTCGGAATCGAGGAGGTCGACGGAGTGCGCAAGCATGCCATCGGGCATTACCTCGACTTGGTAGTCGCCGGCCGGGTGGATCTGCATCCCATGCTGACGCACACCTTCCGGCTGGAGCAGTGGCGCGACGCCTTCCTCGCGATCGCGAATCAGGGTGACAGCGGCGCGGTCAAGGTGGCCTTTGACCAGCGGTGAGGGCGGGTCCGCATGCGCTAACGTGCATGCATGCGCACAACCGTGGAAATTACCGACGAGCAGCATCGCGGGCGCTCGGCGCGCTTGCTAAGTGGCACGGCGTACGTGACGTCTCTGCGCTCGCGCGGGAAGCGCTGGATTGGTATCTCGCGAACTTAAACGCCGACGAGGTAGACCTGCTGCTAGGACTCGAAGGCATACTCACCGAGTCCGACGCCCAAGAGATACGTTCTTGCATCAACTACGCGAGAACTCCATGGCGGAAGGCGTAATCGTCGACACCGATCTCGTGATCGACTTTCGCTGCGGCAGGGGCCCTCTAGCGCGGATCCAACACCTACATCGGGTTCGCACGCAAATACGAGTAGATGCCGGCGAAGCCAGCGTTGACGTCCTCGGGAATGGGAACCGGCCCGCCGAGAGCCCGTGCGCCCCATACGATCTGCGCAATGCGCTCAACCAGGGCGGTCACGTGCAGCACACGGTCAGGTCGGGGTCCGACCGCCACCAGACCGTGGTTGGCGATCAGCGCGGCCGCCCGGCCTTCCAAAGCCTTTACCGTGTTCTGACCCACCTCGGGTGTGCCGGATGCAGCGTACTCGGTGCAGCGGATGTCTCCGCCGCAATAGATGGCGAACTCGTCGATGCAGGCGGGGATCGGCTGATGCGCGATGGCGAACATGGTGGCCCACACCGGGTGGCTGTGGATGACACTGCCAATGTCGTCAAACGCCTTGTAGCACGCCAGATGCAGCTTCATCTCGGTGGAGGGCGACCGGCCCTCTCGAGCCTGCAGCACGGCGCCGTCGGGGTTGACCAGCACGAGATCGTCCGACGTCATGTCCTGGTAGTCGACCGACGACGGCGTGATGACGAGGTTGCCGTCCTCCCGCCGAGCCGAAACGTTGCCCGCGGTTCCCTCGACCAGGCCGCGCCGCAGCATGTCCTTGGCCGCCGCCAGCACCGCGGCCTCCGGGTTGTCAACGAATCTCATGGGGCCAGTACCTCCGGGTTGACGATATTCCGCGGCCTACTTCCGGTGAACAGCGCTTCCAGGTCGTCGGCGACCATCTGTGCCTGCCGGGCCTCAGTGTTCCACGTAGCCCCGCCAATGTGCGGCGTGAGTACCACGTTGGGCATTCCCACCAGCGGGTGATCGGTCGGCAGCCATTCCCCGACGAAATGATCCAGGCCTGCGGCGGCCACCTTGCCGCTCCGCAGGGCGTCGACGAGCGCGTCGGTGTCGTGCAGCTGGGCCCGCGCGGTGTTGAGGAAAACGACACCGTCGCGCATGGCTGCGAAGTGCTTGGCGCCGATCATCCCGACGGTCTCGTCGGTGACCGGCGCGTGCAGGGAGACAATGTCGGCCTCGGCAAGCAGCTCGTCGAGGCTGTGGTCAGCCTCATCGTTGTACGGGTCATAGGCGATGACCCGAAGGCCCAGCCCGCGCAGTCGCCACTTCAAGGCCCGGCCGACGGCGCCGAGGCCGACCAGCCCAGCCGTTTGCCCGGCCAGCTCCCACGCCCGGAAACGCTGGTAGGGGATGGTGTTGTCACGAAACACATTGCCGGACCGGACATCCGCGTCGGCAGTCAGCAGATGACGGGTGGCGGCAAACAGCAGCGTCACCGTCATCTCGGCGACCGCGTCGGCATTGCGGCCCGGAGTGTGCAGCACTGGGATGGTGGCTGCGGTGGCGCCGGGGATGTCGACGTTGGTGGGATCCCCGCGAGTAGAGGCGATGGCCCGCAATCCGAGTTCGAGCACCGGTCCCGCGACAGAGTCACTTTCCACGACAACGAAATCGGCGGCTTCCAAGGAGATCCGATCGGCCAGCTGCTCGGCGGTGTAGATCCGCAGCGGCTTCTGGTCGATCCACGGGTCGTAGACCACATCGGCCAGCTGCCGCAGTTTGTCGAACCCTGCGCCACGCAAGGGGGCCGTGATTAGGGCACGCGGTCTGGGCATCACGAGTGCCAATGCTGGCGTACGGTGACGCCCGTGTCACGCAAAGAGGTCACAATCGGCATCGATATCGGCAGCACCGCCGTGAAAGCGGTAACCGTCGGCGAGGACGGCCAAGTGGTGGCCAGGGTACGCATTCCTCACCAGCTTCGGGTGCCGACCCCGGACCGGCTCGAGCACGACGCCGACGAGGCGTGGCGGCGAGGTCCGCTCACGGCGCTGGACCAGTTGGCCCGGCCCGACGCTCTTGCGGTGGCCGTTTCAGCGATGGTGCCGTCGTTGACCGCCGTCGATTCCGCGGGCCGGCCGCTCACGCCGGGACTGTTGTACGGCGACGCTCGGGGCAGGGTCCCCGCAGCGCTCGACCAACCGCTCCCACCGGTGGGCGAGGCCGCCGAGTTCCTGCGATGGACGGCTGCCGAAGCACCCGGCGCGGCCGGGTATTGGCCGGCACCGGCGGTTGCCAACTACGCCCTGGCGGGCGAGCCGGTGATCGACTTCGCCACCGCCTACACCACGCTTCCCCTGTTCGACGGTAGCCGCTGGAGCGAAAAGGCATGTGGCGACTGCGGAGTCACGGTCGACCGGATGCCCCGGGTGGAGATGGTGGGAACGGCCATCGACCAAGTGCGGGGGAGCGACGCCGTGCTGGCCGTCGGCGCCATCGACGCTTTGTGTGAGCAGTTGGTGGCCGGAGCCGACCACGACGGCGACGTCCTCGTGCTGTGTGGCACAACCCTCATCGTGTGGGCGACCATCCCAGAAGCCCGCCAGGTACCCGGGCTGTGGACGATCCCGCACACGGCGGCAGGGAAGAGCCAGATCGGCGGGGCGAGCAACGCCGGCGGTCTGTTTCTCGGCTGGGTGGACCGCCTGCTGGGACCGGGCGACCCGGCGGCGGCCGACCCGCGGCGGGTACCAGTGTGGTCGCCATATGTGCGCGGCGAGCGCACCCCGTTCCACGATCCGGACCGCCGCGGCCTGCTCGACGGTCTGGATCTCACCCACGATGCGGCGTCCTTGCGGCGGGCTGCCTACGAGGCGTCGGGCTTCGTCGTCCGCCAGCTGATCGAGCTGAGCGGGGTGCCCGTGTCGCGCATCGTGGCGGCGGGTGGCGGCACCCGGGTGAAGCCCTGGATGCAGGCTATCGCCGACGCCACCGGCAGCCCGGTCGAGGTGTCCGGTATGCCCGAGGGGGCGGCGCTGGGAGCGGCTTTCCTCGGCCGGATGGCGGTCGGCCTGGAATCGTCGATAACCGACGCCGCCCGGTGGGTCTCCCTCGAACACATCGTCCAACCCGATCCCGCGTGGGCCAGCGCGATCGAGGACCGCTACCGCCGGTTTCTCGAACTGGGCAGCCGGCCATCCAGGGCGGTCACGGCACCGGAGCCGGGCTGGGTCTGATTGCCCGGCTTCTCCTCAGGCCGTTGCACGGCCTGCATCGTCGCCGGGCTATGCCAACTCCGCGGACACGTATCTGATGTCGCCGAATGCGACCATCGTTGGGCCATCGGGGAACTCGAAACCATTGTCGGCGTAGAGCTCTGGTGTACTGCGCACAGTCGTCCGCCAGCCGCGATCCGCCAGGTACTCCACGACGTCGTTACGCTTGCCGTCATAGACCAAATCGGCCCAGTTGAGATTCAATCCGAGGCGGCGCCAGCGCTCGCTGACCTCTCGGCCCCGTTTAGCGATGCGGTCGCGTATGTCCGGGACGTAGCCGGTGCCCAGCCTGCTGCCGCTGGCGCTGAGTGCGGTGATGTTGTCGAACAAGCGGTCCTGGGCTTCCGGCGGCAAATACGCTAGTAATCCCTCGGCGCTCCAGGCCGTCGGCTGCATTGGGTCAAATCCGTTGTCCCGCAGCGCAGCCGGCCAGTCATCACGCAAGTCGACGCCCACCGCTCTGTAGTCGGCGGCCGGAGTCGCACCCAGGCCGGCCAGCGTGCGGGTCTTGAATTCGATCACCCGGGGTTGGTCGACCTCGTAGACCGCGGTGCCGGGCGGCCACGGTAGCCGGTACGCCCGCGTGTCGAGCCCGGCGGCGAGGATAACGGCTTGACGCAGGCCGGCCTCGCCCGCCTCGCCGGCATCGACGAAGAAGGAGTCGAAGAACCGGGTGCGGACCGCCATTCCTTCGGCGAGCCGCTGCGGAGTGAATGCGGGATCGTCGTCCACTAGCTCGATTTCGCCGTTCATCATCCGGATGAAGGCGTCCACGCCGACCGCGTTCACCAGTGGCTCGGCGAAGGGATCGTCGATCAGCGGGTTCGGACCCTTGGACGCCAGCGCGCGCCGGGCAGCCACAGCGGTCGCGGTGGCACCCACACTGGATGCCAGATCCCAGCTGTCTCCCTCATATCGCTTGGTGTCGGTGCCTGTCATCGGATACTCCTTGTCTGCGTGTTATCTGCGCGTTGCGATAACGGAGACGATGTTGCGGAATGGGGCCAGCGCATCGTCGTCGGAGAAATCGCGGCCGCAATCGGCCAACAGCTCTCGCCGACTCCGGGTGGTTACCTGCCAGTCTCGATCGGTAAGGTAGTCAACGACATTGCTGCGCTCGCCTTCGTAGAACAGCCCCGACAAATCGACATCGCAGCCGAGATTGGCCCACCGATCGTTAAGCGCTTGGGCGCGTTCTGCCATCGTGGGACCAGTGGCCGGGTGGTATTCGGTCGCCAGTCGACTGCACGGTGCGCTGAGCGCGGCGATGTTGTCGAAAAGCCTGTCCTGCGCATCCGGAGGCAGATACATCAGCAGGCCCTCGGCACTCCAGGCCGACGGCCTGGTGTCGTCGAAGCCGCTGCGGCGCAACGCGGATGGCCAGTCTTCACGCAGGTCGATGCTGACCGTCCGGCGCTGCGTGCTCGGTTTGGCGCCCAGCCGCGACATGGTGGCGTTCTTGAACTCGATGACCTTGGGCTGATCGACTTCGTAGACGACACTGCCGGGTGGCCACGCCAACCGGTACGGCCGCGAATCCAGACCGGCGGCCAGAATCACGGCTTGGCCGATACCCGCTGCGGTGGCGTTTGTGAAGAACTCATCGAAAAACCGGGTGCGCACCGCCAGCGAGTCGGTTTCTCGTTGGAGTTCCGGTCTGACGCTGTCGCCGACATCGGCTGGGCTAATCTCGCCGTCGACGACGCGGGTGAAAAAGTCGATGCCCACCGCCCGCACCAGCGGCGCGGCGAAAGGGTCGTTGATGATGGGGTCGGTTTCCTGTGTCGCCAGCGCCCGGGCAGCGGCGACCATCGTCGCCGTCGCACCCACGCTGGACGCCAGATCCCAACTATCGCTATCGGTGCGTGCCATGCTGCTTCCTTGTCCGCCTCATTTCAGCTCGGCGCTGAGATAGACGACATCGCCGAACGGGGCGTCGTCGGCGTCGATCGGCGGCAGCCCGTGTTCGGCCAGCAGATCCGTGGTGCTCGCGGCAACGGTCTCCCAGCCGCGGCTGGCGAGATAGGTCGCCGCGTCGGTGCGGTCGTCGAAATACACCAGGCCGGCCATATCGAGGTCGAAACCGTGGTCGCGCCACCGCTCGGATTGCCGCTGCATGCGCCACCGGAGTTCTTCTTCGTTGAGGTTGTTGACGTCCAGCAGGCCCTCCGTGGCGAAACGGCTGCCGCGCACGCTCAGTGCGGTGACCTGGTCGAGCAGCCGGTCCTGGGCATCCGCGGTGAGATAGCCCAGCAGCCCCTCGGCGATCCATGCGGTCGGCTGCCCCGGGTCGAAACCTGCCGCTTTCAGCGCTGTCGGCCAGTCGTTGCGCAAGTCGATGGCCACTGGCCGCCGATCGGCCGTCGGTTGTGCGCCCAGCGCGGCCAGTGTCGCGGTCTTGAACTCGATCACCTGCGGCTGATCGACTTCGAACACGGTGGTGCCGGCCGGCCACGCCAGCCGGTGGGCGCGGGAATCCAGGCCAGACGCCAGGATGACGGCCTGCCGGATACCGGCCCCGGTGGCGTCGAGGAAAAAGTTGTCGAAGTATTCGGTGCGGATGGCCATCGCGTCGGCGAACCGCCGCAGACCCTTGGCCGCGTCGTCGTCGAGATCACGCGGATCCAACTCACCACTGGCCATCCTGGTGAAGAAGTCAACCCCCACCGCGCGCACCAGGGGCTCGGCGAACTGGTCGTTGATCAGCGGGTCGGGGTTTCTGGTCGCCACCGCTCGTGCGGCCGCCACCATGGTGGCCGTCACCCCGACGCTGGACGCCAGGTCCCACGTGTCGCCCTCGAACCGTGCGCTGCCCATACGCGTCATCCCTTGCCCCTTCGACTCAGCCAACGCATGATACTTAGCCAATATAATGACCTACCGAAACTGTACGCCTGATTGCTGGCTGCCGCCGCCAGCGCTGTTACTCTCTAGACTGTTTGACACGCGCCTGGACATGTCCTGGCCTGCGGCTGCTTGGCGCGTGACGCAGGATTACCCCATGGTGGCCAGCCAGCCCGGTTGGCGTACCGCGACCAGAGCTCGGCTGCGCAGGAGGAAAGAGTGCTTTCGGCTTTCATCTCATCGCTGCGGACAGTCGACCTGAGACGAAAGATCCTGTTCACGCTGGGCATCGTCATCGTCTACCGGATCGGTGCCTCGCTGCCCTCTCCCGGCGTCGACTACCCGAACGTGCAGAAGTGCATCGCGCAGGTCAGCGGCGGCGAAGCGGGACAGATCTACTCGCTGATCAACCTGTTCTCCGGCGGCGCCCTGCTAAAGCTGACGGTGTTCGCCGTCGGCGTGATGCCCTACATCACCGCCAGCATCATCGTGCAGCTGCTCACCGTGGTCATCCCGCGTTTCGAGGAACTGCGCAAGGAAGGTCAGTCCGGCCAGACCAAGATGACGCAATACACCCGCTACCTGGCGATCGCGCTAGCCATCCTGCAGGCCACCAGCATCGTGGCGTTGGCGGCCAACGGCGGATTGTTGCAGGGCTGCACGCTGGACATCATCGCCGACCAGAGCATCTTCACCCTGGTCGTCATCGTGCTGGTGATGACGGGTGGCGCGGCGCTGGTGATGTGGATGGGCGAAATGATCACCGAGCGCGGTATCGGCAACGGCATGTCACTGCTGATCTTCGCCGGCATCGCGGCCCGTATTCCGGTCGAGGGCAAATCCATCCTGGATAGCCGCGGCGGGGTTATCTTCACCGCTGTCTGCGTGGCGGCGCTGATCATCATCGTCGGCGTGGTGTTCGTCGAGCAGGGCCAGCGCCGGATCCCGGTGCAATACGCCAAGCGCATGGTGGGCCGACGCATGTATGGGGGCACCTCGACTTACCTGCCGCTCAAGGTCAACCAGGCCGGGGTTATTCCGGTCATCTTCGCGTCGTCGCTGATCTACATTCCGCACCTGATCACCCAGCTGATTCGCAGCGGCAGCGGTGGCTCGGGCAACAGCTGGTGGGACAAATTCGTCGGCAGTTATCTATCCGACCCCAGCAACCCCGTCTACATCGGCATCTACTTCGGGCTCATCATCTTCTTCACGTACTTCTACGTGTCGGTCACGTTCAACCCCGACGAGCGTGCCGACGAGATGAAGAAGTTCGGTGGCTTCATTCCCGGCATTCGGCCGGGCCGGCCGACCGCTGACTATCTGCGCTTCGTGCTGAGCCGGATTACGTTGCCGGGCTCGATCTACCTCGGCGTGATCGCTGTGCTGCCCAATCTGTTCCTGCAGATCGGCAATACCGGAGCGGTGCAGAATCTGCCGTTCGGCGGGACCGCGGTCCTGATCATGATCGGCGTCGGTTTGGATACGGTCAAACAGATCGAGAGCCAGCTCATGCAGCGCAACTATGAAGGGTTCCTGAAGTGAGGGTGATTTTGCTGGGACCGCCCGGAGCGGGTAAGGGCACGCAGGCGGAAAAGCTCGCCGAGAAACTCGAGATCCCGCAGATCTCCACCGGGGAGCTGTTCCGGCAAAACATCCATGCGGGCACCAAGCTCGGCCTGGAGGCCAAGCGCTACCTGGACGCCGGTGACCTGGTGCCCTCCGACCTGACCAACGCGCTGGTCGACGACCGTCTGAACAACCCCGACGCGGCGGCCGGCTTCATCCTGGACGGCTACCCGCGCTCCCTGGAGCAAGCCAAGGCATTGCACGACATGCTCGAACGCCGGGGAACCAAGATCGACGCGGTCCTGGAGTTCCGGGTATCGCAGCAGGTGCTGCTCGAGCGGCTCAAAGGGCGGGGGCGCGCTGACGACACCGACGAGGTCATCCTCAACCGGATGAAGGTCTACCGCGACGAGACAGCGCCACTACTGGAGTACTACCGCGGCGAGTTGAAGACCGTCGACGCCGTCGGCACCGTGGACGAAGTGTTCGCCCGTGCGCTGCAAGCCTTGGGGAAATAGCGGTGATCGCACTGGCGGGGCTACGCAATCGCAAGGTGGTGCCACAGCGCAGTGCGGGTGAACTCGATGCCATGGCCGCAGCCGGTGCGGTAGTCGCCGCCGCGCTGCGGGCGGTCCGAGATGCCGCAGTCCCCGGGGCGTCGACCCTGAGCCTCGACGGTATCGCCGAATCGGCGATCCGCGAGGCCGGCGCCACGCCGTCATTTCTGGGCTATCACGGTTACCCGGCGTCGATCTGCACCTCGGTCAACGACCGGGTGGTCCATGGCATCCCGTCCGCCGCCGAGATCCTCGCGCCCGGTGACCTGGTGTCCATCGACTGCGGTGCGATCCTCGACGGCTGGCACGGTGACGCCGCCATCACCTTCGGTATCGGGACACTCAGTCCGGACGATGAAGCGCTGTCGCAAGCGACCAAGGAATCGCTGGAAGCCGGGATTGCCGCGATGATTGCCGGGAACCGGTTGACCGATGTATCGCATGCCATCGAAGCCGGTACGCACGCGGCCGAGGCCGGCTATGGCCGCGCGTTCGGCATCGTTGAGGGCTACGGTGGCCACGGCATCGGCCGGCGCATGCACATGGAGCCCTTCCTGCCCAACGAGGGATCTCCGGGACGTGGTCCGCTGCTGGCCCCGGGTTCGGTGCTGGCGATCGAACCGATGCTGACGCTCGGAACCGGCAAGACCGTCGTGCTCGACGATGAATGGACGGTCACTACCGTTGACGGTTCGCGTGCAGCACACTGGGAGCACACTGTGGCGGTAACCGAGGGCGGGCCCCGCATCTTGACCCTCGGCTAGCGCGGCCGGTGCGCCGGTTTCCGAACCAAACCGGCGCAGCACACGTGTCACCACTGGAGGCTGGTGATGGACATTCCGGAAACCGGCGCGATGCGGATGCTCTACAAACAGCACGCCGCAGCTTTGTGGCGCTATGCGTGCCAGTTGACCGGCGACGCGACCCGTGCCCAGGACGTTGTGCAGGAGACGCTGCGGCGGGCGTGGCAGTATCCGGCGGTAGTCAACGGCAACGAGCGGTCAACACGTGCCTGGCTGTTCACCGTCGCCCACGACATGATCGTTGACGACCCACGCGGTGGCCGCTTCGGTAACGACGGCTCGGGCCCGACCGAGCTGACCGGTCAGGATGAAGTCAACTCGGCGTTGGACCGTTCACTGGTCGCCGACGCGATGGCGCAGCTGTCCGCCGAAGATCGTGCGGTTGTTCGACGCGCGTACTATTACGGCTGGACCACCGCGCAAATCGGCGCCGATCTGGGAATCGGCGAAGGCACCGTGAAGTCGCGGCTGCATTACGCGCTGCGAACCCTGCAGCAGACGCTGCACGAGATGGGGGTAGCACGATGACGGCGTTTCCGCATGGGACACCCGTCCCTGAGCCGCGGGGACAAGACGGCCACCAGTATGCACTGTGGGACGCCGCCTACGTGCTGGGATCACTGTCGGACGCCGATCGGCGCGAGTTCGAGGCCCACCTGGGCGAGTGCCCGTCATGCCGGGACGCGGTAACCAAACTTTCCGGCATGCCCGCCGTGCTATCGCTGCTCGACCGAGGCGAGGTAGTCGCCATCGACGAAGACGACCCGGTAGCAATTCGGCCGCCGTTCCCCGAGCCGGTCTTGCTCGCTGGCCGGCGGTTGCGCGGTGTGGCGGGTCGCCGGGAGCCGCAACGTTACCTAGACCCGCCGGCAGCCCTGGTTCAGGCGCCGGAGACCGTCTTCCCGATCTTCCGCCGCGGCAACTATGCCCCGGTGCCTGACGAGCTGACTGCCTTCGATCTGCCCGTCGAGGGTGCCATCCCGGCCGAGTTGAATGGGTGGTATCTGCGCAACGGCCCCAACCCGCGGGAGGCCTCCGGCCATTGGTGCACGGGTGACGGCATGATCCATGGGGTTCGGCTGGAGAACGGCCGGGCAGCCTGGTACCGCAACCGCTGGGTGCGCACCGAGAGCTTTGAGCATCCGTTCCCGATTTACAACGCCGACGGCAGCCGCAACCTGCACTCCAGCATTGCCAATACCCACGTCATCCGCCACGCCGGCAAAACACTCGCGCTCATGGAGTTCTCGCTGCCGTATGAAATCACCGACGACTTGAAAACGTTGGGCGCCTACGACTTTGGCGGCAAGCTGATGGATTCCATGACCGCGCACCCGAAGATCTGCCCGACCACAGGTGAATTGCACTTCTTCGGTTGCGGCAACATCTTTGAGCCGCATGTCACCTATCATCGTGCGAACGCCGACGGTGAACTGATTGTCAACCGGCCCCTTGACGTTCCGGGTCTGACACTGATGCACGACTTCGCGTTGACCGCCGACCATGTCGTCTTCATGGACCTGCCGCTGGTGTTCAACCTCCGGCTTGCGCTCTCACAACAAGACGAACGTGACTTGCCGTACCGGTGGGACGATTACTACGGTGCCCGGCTCGGCGTGCTGCGCCGCGACGACCCCTACGGTTCTCTGCGCTGGTTCGACATTGACCCGTGCTACGTCTTCCACATCGCCAATGCCTACGACAGCGGGAATTCCATTGTGCTGGAGGTAGTCCGCTATCCGGAAATGTGGCGCAACAGTGGCGAGTTCGAAGTCGACGCTGCGCTTTGGCGCTGGACGATCGACCTGGACGCCGGAGACGTCGAGGAAAACCAACTCGACGACCGCGGTGTGGAATTCCCGCGCGTCGATGATCGACGGGTCGGCGCAGCCGC
>DASPOT010000047.1:0-3070 GCA_035625875.1 Mycobacterium sp.
GAGCTGCTGGCCGCCGGGGTCGACGCCCTCTGCGTCAACGACGTCCCCGAAGCGCTGGCCTGCCTCTCCCCGAGGCCCGCACGGCCCTGACGGGGGCCCCGGTACGAGTTATCGCAGCGGCTGGTGGACCGCGCCAAGGCGCGGTCCACCCGGGGGTCAATCCGACCACAGCGGCCACTTTGACCAGCGCCGACCACTGCAGGCGGGTCACGACACGATCGAAGCCGAGTTCGGCCGACCTCGCGCTGAACCGGGCGTGGAATGCTTGGTGGTGGCGGGCGGCGACCTCACCGAGGTAGCGCCGACAGGCCACCAGGTAGTCGGGGGTCGGCCGGACCCGCCCGGTCACGATCAGCCAGCCGACGACTCGACGGTCCTTGGGCGGCATCGCGCACTGCTCAGATAACGGCAATCGGACCCACTCATCGACGCCGATGCGGGTGAAGAAACTGCGGGCCACTGAGGTCACCGGGTGCGCGGCGAACATACCGGCCGCACCAGGTCGGCCCGGTAGGCGGCGACCAGCTCTTCGACGTCGGCGCGGCGCACCGGTGAGCCGCTCACCGCACGTTTCCCTCGGCGCCTGGCGCGGTTTGCGCTTCGATCGCCTCCGCCGCTCGCAGGTACTCCGTCGCCAGCCAATCGTTGGCCAGATGCAGGTAGATGCGGGTCGAGTCGATCGACGCGTGGCCGGCCTGGGCCTGGATGGCTTCCAGGGCCATGCCCGCTTCGCGCAACCGGGTGAAACAGGTGTGCCGAAGTTGGTGGCAGGTCGCCCGCTCAAGCCCTGCCCGAGCCCGGGCGCCGTCAAGGATCTCGTCCACGCCCGCCGCCGACAACGGTGCGCCGCGCCGCGGCTCCTTCAACACCACGAACACCCGCTCGGTCGTCGAGGTCGGCGGTCGCTCCTGTTCCAGATATCTGCCCAGGGACGCGAAGAACCGGGCCGATACCGGCACGATCCGCTGCCGTCCGCCCTTGCCTTCGGCGACGAACAGTCGCCGCTCCCCGGCGTTGACGTCGGCCAATCGCAAGCCCAGCACCTCGCAGCGCCGCAGCCCGCCCAGTACTATCGCCTCGACCATGGCCCGGTCGCGGTTTGTCCGCAACGCCTCCACCGGCGCGTCGACTTCGGCGGGCGACAACACCCGGGGCAGCGTGCGCGGGGTGCGGATCAATGGCACACCACCGTTGCTGCGCCGAGCGCCGGGGCGACGCGCCGCCAGGCTTGTCGGGACCGGGTTGCAGGTGACGCCGGTGTCGCCGCGGGCGCCCAGATACGCGTACAGGCCGCGCACGCTCGACAGTCGCCGGGCGATCGTGCGCGCCGCCAGGCCCGGCTCGCCGTCCTCCAATCGCACCACCCGCTCGCCCAAGCGGGGAGTACGTTGAGAAGCCAAGAACGCGAAGACATCTGCGGCGTTCACCTGCGCCGGTTCCTTGGCAACGACACCAAAGAAGATCTTCAAATCCGACGCCACCGCCAGCCATGTGTTGGTCCGGGCTCGCGCCGCAACGAAGGCCAGGTAGTCATCCAGCAGCGGATGCCCCAGGGTGATCGCGACCAGTTCCGCCCCACGATGGTGGCGGATCAGGCACGGTATGAACTGGTCCACCGGGGTCTCCTCGCTGGTCGGTCAACCGACCCACCCCCGGGTGGTCGAACCGCCTCAGATCACCCGCGTATCAAACACGACTCCGCGACCATGAGCCTTCGCTACGGCCGACTGTTCGACGCCACCGTGCGCGCCGAGTACGAACGCGCCCTCACCCAGGCCAAGGCCCAGCTCGGCCCGGCGCCGCTGGCCGGGATGGCCACACCACCCGCCGGACCGGTGCTGCCGCTGACGGCCATCACCGGCGACGCCGACTGGAAAGACAGCCCCACCATCAAGTCCCGGCTCGCCGGCGGCTTCTGCCTGCGCGCCCCGGCCCAAGGAACCTGCGCCTACGCCAACATCTGCGAACACTGCCCCAACTTCCGCACCGACACCGGGTTCCTCGCCGTGCTCGGCGCGCAACGCGCCGACGCCGCCGCCCTCGCCGCCGACGCCGAAACCCGCGGCTGGACAGCCGAAGCCAGCCGACACCGCCGACTCGCCGCCCGCCTCGACGAACTGATCACCCACACCGGAGCCGACCAACCATGACCGACCCCGACACCGAGCGAATCCGAGCCGCCTGCGAGCGGCTCCTCGCCGCCGGTCGCGACGTGACCTTCACCGCCGTCGCCGAGACCAGCCGGATCAGCCGCGCCACCTGCTACCGGCGCCGCGAACTCCGAGAGATCATTGACCGCTACCGCTCCCGCCACGGCGAACTACTCACAATCACCGGCCTCGCCACGCGGCTGGACAACCTCACCCAAGCACTCGACGCCGTCGCCGCGAAAGTCCGACGGCAAGAAGAAGAAATCCGCTCCCTGAAACGGGCTACCCCGCGACCACCCCGGCGGAGCCCGCGGGACGATTAGCCGGAGAATCGACGAAGACGATGTCGACGTGCAGGTTCAGCAGGTGTGCCACCGAGTCGAAGATCGCTGCGGCGATCTCGCCCAGCACATCCAGCAGGAAATCCATTGCCGCGTAAGCACAGTCGTCGCTAAATCCGGGACAGTCGGCGATCGCGACCCGCTCGGCCACCCACCGTGTGGCGGCCGGCTTGCTGCCCGGCGCCAGCGCCCGCTAGGCCACCAGCGCGAACAGCACCCGCTCGGCCGCGCCGCCGTCGATGCGCCGACCCGCCGCCACCCAGTGCACCGCCGCGCCGACACCCAGCCGGCCCCAGAGTTGGTCGAGCAGCCACGCCCCGCCGAAGCGACGCGAGTCCAGGATGTCGATTTCGCCGGTGTGCGCGGCCGCGATCGCCTGCGCCGGGTCCAAAAACCGCGAGATCGAGGCCACCAGCCGGGCCAGCGCCTCGCGGTCCACCATGTCGGCGCGGCCGAAGTTGTGGATCACCTTTGCCGAGGGCACTCCGGTGACCGGGTGGCGCTCGCTGTGGGCCAGCTGCAGATACGACACCGTCGACCCGTCGCGGTTGCGCCGCTTGGTCTCCCGCAGGTACACAC
>DASPOT010000048.1:0-20800 GCA_035625875.1 Mycobacterium sp.
AACTTCGCACACCAGGACCGGATCGTCTCGTAGGTGACCACCACACCGCGGGCCAACATCAGCTCTTCAACGTCGCGCAGGCTCAGCGCGAAACGGTGATACAGCCACACCGCGTGCCCGATGACCTCGATCGGATACCGGCAGCCCTTGTACCTCGCCGCAATCGCCACAACGAGCAATCCTCGCAGCCACCACACAAGGTCAACAACTTGACGATGCCCTCGTCAGCGAAGGGCTCGCGAATAACGACATCGCCAGCCGGCTTTTCGTCTCACCGCGCACCGTGCAAACCCACCTCACCCACGTCTACACCAAACTCGGGCTCACCTCGCGCGTACAACTCGTCCAAGAAGCCGCCCGCCACCCTTAACCCCTGGGGGCCTAATTACTTTCGGCGGGCTCGGATTATCGGACCCAGCGACTATGCCCCACGCCGGCGCGACACGCGGGGCTGAGGCTGCAACAACACCTGGCTAGCGACTGGAGGGCCAGTTGTCGCGGTTTGGTGAAAGGGAAAATTCTCAAAAGTTTAAGCCGGCCATATCTGTTCCTCCTCGTCGCTAGCTTTGCGCGACAGGTGAATCGTGGCTCCAAGGCCTGACAGGGGTTGAGGTCCGCGCATGAACACGGGCATCGATTGGCGCGGCGGCGACGACGGTGAACGGTGTTGCCAGGGGGAAGTCGTCACCCAGTGATTCGATCCGGGCGGCGCGGATGATGGTGGCCAGTGCGAGGGTGGCTTCCAGCATGGCGAAGTGGTCGCCGATACAGGACCGAGGTCCGCCGCCGAACGGCAGGTACTGCCAGCGGCTGCGGCCCTGCGAGCGCTCCGGCAGGAACCGATCCGAGTCAAATGTCAGCGGGTCATCCCACAGTTTCGGGTCCCGGTGCATGGCGTAGAAGCTGACCACCGCCACGGTGCCGGCTTCGAGCCGGTAGCCGTCGACGGCCAAATCCTTTTTGAGCAGGCGCGGCGTTCCGGCAGCAGGCGGGCACAGCCGCAGCGCCTCGTGCAGCACGCGCACGGTGTGGCCGAGCCCGGGCACGTCATCGGGTGTCAGCGGCCGGTCGCCGAGTGCGCTGACCTCCCCGAACACTCGGTCTTGGATGGCGGGGTGATGGCCGAGCGCCCACAGTGAGTACGCGAGAGTGGTGGACGTGGTGTCGTGGCCGGCGAGCATGAACAGCACCAGCTCGTCGCAGATGTCGTCGTCGGAGAGCGGTTGGCCCGTCAGCGGATCGGCCTCTGTGATCAAGGCACGCACCAGCGGCGCGTCTCGGGCGGGGTCGGCGCGCACCGCGGCGAGGATCTCGGCGGCCAGCTGATGCAGAGCCGCATTGGCCCCGCGGGCCCGCCGCTGGCCGGGGGTGGGCAGCCATTGCGGCAGATTCACGGGCCGGGTTCCGCGGTCGGCGACCCAGGAGAGCGCGGTGCGCAGCGCCGGCCCGACGGTGTCGGCCCTGGCGTCAAGGTCCAGCCCGAGCACCGAGCGGCCGAGCGCGCGCAGGGTGAGGGCGCGGCATTCGGTGTCCAGGTCTACTGTCGCGCCGTCGCCCCAGCCGTCGACCACCGTCTGCGCCGCCGCCGCCATATGGCCGGCGTAGCGCGAGACGTGCTGTTTGGTAAACATCGGCTGCAGGGCGCGCCGCCGCGGCAGCCATTGGTGGTGCGGCAGGTCCAGCAGGTTGCCGCCCATCAGCCGATACATCTGGATCATGGTCGTCGTCCCGCCTCGGTCGGCGATCTCGTCGGTGCGGCCCAGCACGTCCCGGGCGCCCTGCGGCGAGGCGATCAACACCACGGTGGGGAAAAGCCATTTGGGCCCGAGACTGATACGGGTGACGGGGCCGCCGGCATCGAGGAGCTGCTGGACCCCGTCGATGAAGGACCGCACGGCCCGCAGCTGGTCCCGGTAGGGCAGCGGATTCCTCGGCGCCAGCGGCAGCGTGGCGACGTCGGCCGATTCAAGCGCCTGGAGCATGGCAGTTCACCTTTCTGGAAAACCAGCCTCGAACGTCACATTCTTGCCGTTCGGTGGTTCTGGCCGTCATGGCGCGCAGATGCGAATCGATAGTGTCAGCGCCTAGCCCGCAGGACACGAGTAGTGCGCTACTCGTTTGAGTCGATTGAGCGGTTCGCGTAGATAGAACTCCGCGAGAAGGGGGCGAAGGATGCTCGCCCCCGGCGATCGCGGTCGGCATGGCCTTATTCGCATCCAGGTTTTGGCTCACCCTGGTCGCCAGTGAGGTCGGGATACCACCACCAGGTCTGGTTGCAAACTCCAATCGCAACGGATTACCCATTGCGTCTGCCTCCTTTTCTCGGTGGGTCAGTAGGTGAAATTCGAGCGGTCTGGTTGCTCTGACCCGTTCAGGATCAATTCGACTATCCGGCGCCGGGAGGCCCAGAACATCCGCCGCAGCGCGTAGATCTACGCATGCAGGGGTCGTAGATACGCGTGCGACCGGCTGCAATCTGCGCGTTTGCGCTGATGTTTTGGGGTCGTGGTGGCCGCATGCTGGCTAGCATGAGCGAGATCGATCCCCGCGCGGATGCGCCGCTGGTGGACTGGAGCGAGTTGGGCGTGAGCGGGCTTTTGCCGACCGGCACGGTGACGCTGCTGCTGGCTGACGTGGAGGGCTCCACGCGGCTGTGGGAGACCCAGCCCGAGGAGATGACGGCGGCCTTTGCGCGCCTGGCCATGCGCTGTGTGATCTCGTTTGCGCCCATGGCGGTGTGCGGCCGGTCGAGCAAGGTGAGGGTGACAGTTTCGTGGCCGCGTTCGCCCGCGCTTCCGACGCGGTGGCCTGTGCGCTGGGGTTGCAGCCGGCACCGCTGGCGCCGATCCGGTTGCGCATCGGGGTGCATACCGGTGAGGTGCAGCTGCGCGACGAGGGCAACTACATCGGTCCCGCCATCAACCGCGCCGCGCGCATCCGGGATCTGGCCCACGGTGGCCAGACCGTGCTCTCCGGCACGACTGAGGATCTGGTCGCCGATGTACTTCTGGCTGATGCCTGGCTGACCGATCTCGGCCGTCACGAGCTGCGCGGTGTGCCCCGTCCCGAGCGGGTGGTGCAGCTGTGCCATCCCGACCTGCGCAATGATTTCCCGCCATTGCGTACCCCTAAAAGGGTTGGTGCGCATAATCTTCCGGTGCAACTCACCAGTTTCGTTGGGCGCCAAGCCGAGATGCACGAGGTGCGCCAGCTGCTGGCCGGTAACCGGCTGGTGACCCTGACCGGTGCCGGCGGCGCCGGCAAGACCCGTCTCGCCGTCGAGATAGTGGCTCGCATCGCGGCCGAGTTCGGTGACGGTGTTTGGTATGTGGATCTTGCGCCGATCACCGATCCCGGCGTGGAGCCGGTCGCGTTAGCCCGCGCGCTCGGTCTGCCCGACCAACCCGGCCGCTCCACGATGGACACCCTGCTGCGGTTTGTTCGCGACCGTCGGATGCTGGTGGTGCTGGACAACTGCGAACACCTTCTCGACGCGAGCGCCGATCTGGTCGTCGCCCTGCTGGGTGCGGCGCCGGGGCTGACCGTGCTCGCGACCAGCCGTGAGCCGATCGGTGTCGCGGGTGAGGTGAGCTGGCGGGTGCCGTCACTGTCGCTGGCCGACGAGGCCATCGAGTTGTTCACCGACCGTGCGCGCCGAGTACGTCCCGATTTCGCCGTCAGCGACGATAATGCCGCGGTGGTGACCGAGATCTGCCGGCGCCTCGATGGTTTGCCGCTGGCGATCGAGCTGGCCGCTGCGCGGGTGCGGGCGTTGTCCCTGTTGGAGATCGTCGACAGCCTGCATGACCGGTTCCGGCTGCTGACCGGGGGTGCGCGCACCGCGGTGCGCCGCCAGCAGACCTTGCGCGCCTCAGTGGACTGGTCGCACGCGTTGTTGACCCAGCCCGAGCGGGTCCTGTTTCGCCGGCTGGCGGTGTTTCTGGGTGGCTTCGACCTGGCCGCCGCCCAAGCCGTCGCCGGCGGTGGTGAAGTGGAGCGCTTCCAGGTGCTCGATCAACTCACCCTGCTGGTGGACAAGTCCCTTGTCGTGGCCGAACACACCGGTGGCGCAACGCGATACCGCTTGCTGGAGACGGTGCGCCAATACGCCCTGGAAAAACTCGGCGAGTCCGGCGAGGCCGACAGCATGCGCTCACGTCACCGTGACCACTACACGGCGATGGCGGCGCTCCTGGACGCGCCGGCAGGCCGTGATTATGAGCGGCGTGTCGAGCAGGCCGAGACCGAGATCGACAATCTGCGCGCCGCGTTCGCCTGGAGCCGGGAAAACTCCGATATCGAGCTGGCGCTGGCGCTGGTGTCGGCACTGCAGCCGCTGTGGCAAGCGCGGGGGCGCATCCGGGAAGGGCTGGCCTGGTTCGACGCGGTCCTCACCGACGACAACGCGCAGCACCCCGAGGTGTTGGCCGCGGTGCGGGCCCGGGCGATCGCCGACCGAGCCCTGCTCGCCCTCTGGATGGCATTGTCAAGTTGAGCGAAGTGGGCGCGGTTGCCAATCACATCAGCCTCATGCGTCACACATGACCTCGGGTTCACGAGAACGGATCGCCTCAAATCCTGGTCTGATTGCTCAACTTGACAATGCCATCCGGACTCGTCACGGACCCGCTCGGGCACCCTGTCTTGACACCATCGCTGCACTCGGACAACATCCGTCTCCGGCAGACCCCTCACACGACTAGTGTGCAACTCGTTCCGTTGCGACGTTCACTGGAATTCGCCCTGTCACGGCGATACCGCACCGAGTTCTTGTGCTCGACTGACCCTTCCTCATCGGGGCCACCTCGCCAGCCGTTGCGTTCCTGTCCCGTGGTTGTCCGACCCGGATCCAAGGTGCGCTGCTGTGGCGGCTACGCAAGAGGAGGTATCACCGCATCGATCTTCATGACATAACCCGTGTGATCGCTAACTAAAGGGTACGAGTTGCTTTGTGCTACAACGTGGTTCGTGTGCACCGTCAGCTTTCTCACTCTTTCTGCGCTGGCCGATCATTTTCTCGCTGAACCGCGCCGAGAGCCCGGACGACGACTGCGTGTATCGCCAAAGCGCGACGCCCTGCCCCGGTCGTTTGGCATCTCTCCGGGCGCGGGGCAGAAACCACGACGCACTTGGATATCTCGAGGCGCCGGCCCGCCGGCCCTGATTTCGCCGTCAATTTGTCAGAGTGACATTTCGTACCTGAGTGGTCGGCGAAACACACTGTGGGACAGGTCGCATGTGACGTATGAGGCTTATGCGGTTAGCAGAACGTCCACACGACCTCAAGTTGACAGTGCCTGATCAAGGACAAGCTCGGCATCCAGCGGCTGGTGCTGGTCGGCGACCGCGGCATGATCATCGGCGCCCGCATCGACAAGCTCCGCGAACTCAACGACAAACCCGGCACCGCAGCGTTTTTCGATTGGATCACCGCGCTGCGTGCCCCTTCGATCGCCAAACTCGCCCGCGACGACGGGCCGCTGCAGATGAACCTGTTCGACCAGCAGGACCTCGCCGAGATCGCCCACCCCGACTACCCCGGCGAACGGCTGATCGCCTGCCGCAACCCGGCGCTGGCCGCCGAACGCGCCCGCAAACGCCAAGACCTCCTGCACGCGACCGAGAAGCAACTGGCCCACATCGCCGAGCGCGTCGGCAAGGGAACCCTGTCCGGCGCCGACAAGATCGGCATCGCAGTCGGCAAGGTCAGCGGAAAGTTCAAGGTGGGCAAGCACTTCCACCTCACGATCACCGACACCGGGTTCGAGTACCACCGCGACCAGCCCGCCATCGACGCCCAAGCCGCCCTGGATGGCATCTACGTGCTGCGCACCAGCGTCGACGCCGACGCCCTCGACCCCGCCGCCGTGGTGGACAGCTACAAAAAGCTCGCCAACGTCGAACGCGACTTCCGCATCATCAAATCCGACGACCTCGACCTGCGGCCCATCCACCACCGCCTTGAGGACCGAGTCAAAGCGCACGTGCTGATCTGCATGCTCGCCTGCTACCTCATCTGGCACCTGCGCAAGGCCTGGGCGCCGCTGACCTTCACCGACGAAGCACCGCCGCATCCGGACAACCCCGTTGCCCCCGCACGCCGCTCGACCGCCGCCCAAGCCAAGGCCTCCACCAAACACGACGCCAACGCCAACCCGGTCCGCAACCTCCGCGACCTGCTCGACCACCCGGCCACCCTCACCCGCGACCGAATCCGCTACCACGACACCGACATCGAAATCGACAAGCTCACCGACGCCACCCCCGAACAGCGCCGCGCTTTCCAACTCATCGACGCCCCCATCCCACTCACCATCGCCGCGTAGCCAGAACAACCACCCACCGAAACCAACGAATCCCCAGGTCAACCCGGGGATTCGCCTATTTCAACAGCCTTAACTTCGGCTTAAAGGCCTGGCCTAGTGCGGTGCGAGGAAGACATCGTTGAGGGTGACGGTGCGTAGGTTGCGGGCGCGGATGAGATCGCAGAGTTGCCCGTAGACGTGGGTGACCGGCAGGTGGTTAAGGTGTCCGATCACGATCGCCTGCCCGGTAAAGGCTTGCTGGGCCATCTGGACGATGTAGTCCTCGCTGATCACGGTGGAATCCGCCAGCGAACCCGACCACAGCGCGATCGCGGTATAGCCGAGATCGGCGGCTACGGCATCAACGGTCGAGTTGTGCTTTCCGTAGGGGGGCCGAAAGTACGGTCTCGCGGCCACGCCGAAGGTTCTTTTCAAGAATGCGTCGTTGCGGGCGATCTCTTGGGCCACTCGACTTGCTGGCACCGTTGTCAGGTCCGGATGCGACCAGGTGTGGTTGCCCAGCTGAATCTGGCCGGACTCGACCAAGGGTCGCAGCAATGCCAGGTTGTCGGTCCACGAGCGGTACGTGCCGTTGACGAAATAGGTCAGCCGCACGCCGGTATCTTTGGCGAACTGCGTGTAGAGGCGCACTACGTCGGTGTTCACGCCGTCATCAACGGTCAGTGCCAGCAGATTGCCGTTCCCGGGCAGCTTGTTGAGCACGCCGCCACCGGGCAGCGCCACCCGCGCGCTGGGCGCGGGCGGCGGCAACAGCGCGCCAGGAACGACCTTGCCGCCCGCTGGGAGTGGCGACGCGACGGCAGCGGCGACGGCCGTCGGGGTTTGCGGCGGTCCACCGAGCATGCCGCGCGCCACGCCCACGCCGCCGAGAACTGCGGCGGAGAGCGCCCCGAGAAAACGGCGTCGGTTCAGCTCGGACACAACGCGCCGCGATGTCGGGGGCCGGTGGTGGCTGGCACTACGCGCGGCCCAAGGCCTGCCTCACTACGGCGTCGCCGTGTTCGCCAACCCGTCAGAAGGATGGGCACTACCTCACCAGGTCGCCGACCGTTCTGACACACACTCGTAGATCGTGCCATCAGGCAACCGCACAACCCTGAACATCGCTGCGCGCCGTTCCATGGTGTAACCGAAACGATTCATCGGGATCCGAACGGAGGGCTCTAACCGAGCCGGCACTGTCAACTTGAGGTCGTGTGGACGTTCCGCTAACCACATAAGCCTCATACGTCACACGCAACCTGGTGAATCGCGGAGGCGAACCGGCGAAAATCGCCCTCGGATTGCTCAAGTTGACAGTGCCCACCGACAAGCTCCGCAGTTACGCAGTGGCGCATCGGGAGGTGATGCCGTCGGTCGAGCACCGGCAATCGCAATACCTGAACAACCGGGCGGAGAACTCGCACCAGCCGACCCGGCAACGCGAACCCGCCATGAAACGCTTGCACCCCCGGCGCAGCCCAACGGTTCCTGGCGGTGTTCAGCATGATCTCGCCTCACTTCCGGCCCCGCCGCCATCGCCTCACCGCTGACAACTATCGCACCGAAATGACCCGACGATTCGCCCTCTGGAACGAGGTCACCGGACTGACTGCCGCAGCCTGACCCATACCACCGACACCCAGCCCACCCAGCCCCTGCACGCCCCGATCCTGCTGAGCCCCAGCCAAGTTGACAGCGCCCCTCAGCCAGGGTCGCAAGTATCGTCCCCGGCGGATCTACACGACAAACCCGCCCGGCTGCTGATAAGCAAGTGGACCGACGCCTCGGAGGCTCCCGACGCACCCGAACCGCTGCCGATGCCACTGCAGAACATCCTGGTCAGCGAAGCGCACCAGCGGATGAACGAGTCGGACAACCCCGACACCGTCGCGATGCCAGCGGGTCAGATCCTCGGTCGGATGAACCAAATCCGCCCGCCGCCAACATCATCGCCGATTTGGGCAGCGGCTTCCAGGCCGCGACCCGCGGCCTCGACGAGATCGCCGGAAGTTAGCACGAGTAGACGCAAGAGCACCCGAGCCGCGTGTTGGGGCTGCCTTTGCGTCTGCTCACGGGTGAAGCGCTACAGGCTCTGCAGGATCTCGCGGGCCAGCGTGGCCGTCGCCGACGGCGTCTTGCCGACCTTGACGCCGGCGGCCTCGAGCGCCTCCTTCTTGGCGGCCGCGGTGCCAGACGAGCCGGACACGATGGCGCCGGCGTGGCCCATCGTCTTGCCCTCCGGCGCGGTGAATCCCGCGATATAACCGATAACGGGCTTGGAGACGTTTGCCTTGATGTAGTCGGCAGCGCGTTCCTCGGCGTCGCCACCGATTTCGCCGATGATCACGATAATCTTGGTGTCCGGGTCATTCTCGAGCGCCTCGATCGCGTCGATGTGAGTGGTCCCGATCACCGGGTCGCCGCCGATACCGATGCATGTCGAGGATCCGAAATCGCGCAGCTCGTACATCATTTGGTAGGTCAGGGTGCCCGACCTCGATACCAGACCGATGGGTCCGGGGCCGGTGATGTTGGCCGGGATTATGCCGGCCAACGCCTCGCCGGGCGTGATGACGCCCGGGCAGTTCGGCCCGATGATGTGCGTCTTAGGCGCCTTGGCGCCACCATTATCCAAGTTGTATTGCCACGCATAGGCGGTGTCCTGCACCGGAATTCCCTCGGTGATCACGACGAGCAGCGGCATCTCGGTGTCGATCGCCTCGATGATGGCGTCCTTGGCGAACTTTGGCGGGCCGGGCATACCCAGGGGGTAAACGGGTGGAGCACCCGGTGTCGACCCTGGGTGGGCCCGCCTTGGCGTACTCGTGCAACTTCATGACGTCCACCGACTGATGACCAATTTCTCGCGTACCGCCTCGACGGCGGAAGCTATCGACGGGTCGCGGCGCTCGAGGGAGACAGGGTCCGTGTGAACGAGCCGACAGAGATGGAATTCGCGCTGGATATGTTAACGGGTCGCTAGGGTGCCGTGCGCCGACAGACCTCCGGAGGCCGACGCAGCGCCGTATCGAAGCCCTTTAATTCGGGCCCGCACCGCCCCGACCGCGACGACGATCCGCGCAGAATCACCTTCCCAGCTTGCCTGCGGAGCCGCGGGAATAAGCGCCGTCACGCGGCGGTTACGGTCGGCGCTTTCCTGTTTCACTGCACCTTGCACGCAATCCTTAGCTCCGTTACAGACCATGGATTCGGGGGTAGATTCCCGACTCCTCGGGAACGACGGCGAAGTCGTCGGCCTCGCGGCCAGCGGCGCGCAGGCCGTCGCGTACTGCGGGCATCGTGTGCTCGTGCAGGAATCGTTTCGAGCCGAATGGCATGACCAGCAGACCGTCGGCGTGCTCGGCAACCGCCCTGGTCAGCTTCGGTCCGAGCGCACCGATGTAGATCGGCGGCGGACCATACTGGTTCGGGCCGGGGTCGAAGGCCGGCGTCATCAGTGTGTGCCGGTAATAGGTGCCGCGAAAGTTCAAGCGGACGCCGGAATTCCAGGCTTCGAAGATGGCACGCAGCGCCGCGATCATCTCGGTCATGCGGGCGACCGGGTGATCGAACTGGGCCCCGAACCGCTTCTCGATCTGCGTGCGGACCTGGGTGCCGAGGCCGAGGATGAACCGGCCGCGGCTGAGCAGCTGGTGGTCGTTGGCCTGATGCGCCAGGTGTATCGGGTTGCGCGGAAACGCGATAGCGACATTCGTCATCAAATCCAGGCCGCCCACCGTGGCCGCCAGCGTCAGCGGAGCGAACACGTCGTGCGATCCTTCAAAGCTGGCGACCCCGTGGGCGCCGATATCGCGTAGTGCCCGCGCACGCTCGACCGCATCCGTGAGCCCATACGGGGCGGTAAAGACTTTCAACGCGGCCAGCCTACGCAATGCCTGGGTGCGGTTGACTGGTGGACATGACATGGAGCACCGACGTCGCCGTGGTGGGCGCCGGGTTCGCCGGGCTCACCGCGGCCCGCGAGCTGTTGCGGCTCGGGCACGACGTGTTGGTCCTGGAGGGCCGCGACCGGGTGGGCGGGCGTTCGTTCACCGGCAGCGTCGCGGGCTTGCCGGTCGACCTGGGCGGCACCTTCGTCGGGCCGACCCAGGATGCGGTCCTCGCGCTGGCGGCGGAGCTCGGGATCCCAACCGTTCCCACCTTCCACGACGGCGCCAACCTTATCCGGTGGCGCGGCCGGGTGCGTTCGTATCGGGGCACCATCCCGAAACTGTCGCTGACCGGGCTGCTCGATATCGGCAGGGTGCGTTGGCAATTCGAACGCATCGCCCGCGCTGTCCCGCCGGCTACGCCGTGGGCGGCGCGGCGCGCACGCGTGCTCGACAGCCAGTCGTTGGGCGGGTGGCTGCGATCGGTGCATGCCAGCACCACATCTCGCGACTTGCTGGCCATCATGGCCCGGGTGACCTGGGGCTGCGAACCCGACGAGGTGTCGATGCTGCACGCCACCCGCTACGTGGCCGCGGCCGGCGGTCTGGATCGGCTGCTCGACGTCGAAAACGGTGCCCAGCAGGACCGTTTCCCGGCCGGCACGCAGCGGATCGCGGACAGGTTGGCGGCCGAGCTCGGCGCACGGGTTGTCCTGGGCGCCGCGGTGCGCCGCATCGACGAGGGCGGTGGCCGGGTGACGATCACCTCCGAGAAGGGCCAGGCCGACGCTCAGTTCGTCATCGTCGCAATCCCACCGGCCCATCGTGCGTCCATCGAGTTCGCTCCCCCGCTACCCGTCGAGTACGACCAGCTCGCCAAATGGTGGCCCCAGGGCAGGCTCAGCAAGGCGTATGCCGCCTATTCCACGCCGTTTTGGCGGGCCAACGGGTTCTCCGGTGAAGCGCTATCCGATGAGGGCCCGGTTTTCATCACCTTCGACGTCAGCCCATGTGCGGACGGGCCGGGGATCCTCCTAGGGTTCATCGATGCCCGCAGCTTCGACGAGCTACCCGCTGACCAACGCCGGCGGGATGCGCTGTCCTGTTTCGCGTCGCTGTTCGGCGACGAGGCGCTGAAACCGCTTGACTACGTTGATCATTGCTGGGGCACACAGGAATTCGCCGCGGGCGGCCCAACCGCCGCCGTGCCTCCGGGGTCGTGGACACGCTACGGGCCATGGTTACGCCAGCCGGTCGGACGCATTCACTGGGCCGGCACTGAGACCGCGGACGAGTGGACCGGCTTTCTGGACGGCGCGGTCCGCTCCGGACAGCGGGCCGCCGCCGAGGTCGCCGCCCTGCTGTGAGCCGATTCGCCGCGCCGTGGCGACCGAATCGGCGAGTGCTCGCGGCTGGCGGTTGACGTCGGCGGGGTGTTCCCAGCATCGCGCAGTGACCACCGGGTAGCTCGACGAGCGCGACGAGGTTGGGTAAGGCGGCGGCGATCTTGCGGGACTGACTGATCGGCGTCAGCCGGTCATGTTTGCTGCCGATGACCAGGGTCGGCATCGTCATGCCGGTCAGGCTGAGGTGGCGGGTACCCAACGTATCGACGAGGATCTTCCCGCAGCCACCACGGCCCGCCGGCGAGGTGGCCGCGAACAGGTCGTAGATAAGCGCGGCAACGCCCGGGTGAGCGTCGGTACCGACCGCCAACATCGTGACCAATTCCCGAGTCGGCCGCCGCACCGCGCTCGGTACTGGGAACGAGCCGAACGTCGTGATCAGACCTCTTGCTGCCAGAACGCGGGCCGCCGTCAATCGCCGCGGGACCGGAAACAGGTTCACCTTGCGCAGCAGGTCGCCGGTGGTGGTGTTGATCAGTGCGACGGCGTCGGCGCGTTGCTCGACCTTGTGGCGGTACCGGTCCGACCAGGCAGTGATGGCGATACCGCCCATCGAGTGTCCGGCGATAACGGCGCGCTCGTGCGGGCCGAGGGTGGCCTCGAGGACGGCATCGAGATCGGACGCCAGGTGATTCAGGCTGTAGCCCCACGCCGTGGAACCCCGCTTCGCCCGTGCCCGTGGCCGCGATGGTCGAATGCGATCACCCGGTATTCGGTGGCGAGTTCGGCGATCTGGTATGCCCACACGCGGATCGCGCAGGTGATGCCGTGCGCCAGCACAATCGGGTAGCCGTCCCGGGGGCCGCACAGCTGCCTCATGCGCCACAACAGCGCCGGGATAGACTCTCACCATCAGCCGGAACCGACTGAAGAGGAGCGTAAACCTGTGGCCATCATCGAAGCGGATGTTCCGGCCCGCACACCGTTCGAGCAGGACGTCGCCGCCACGCAGCACTACTTCGACAGCCCGCGCTTTGACGGGATCGTTCGCCTCTACACCGCGCGCCAAGTCGGAGAGCAGCGCGGCACGATCCCCACCGACTACACGGTGGCACGAGAGGCGGCGACGGCTTTCTATACTCGCCTGCGGCAGCTCTTCGCCGAGCGCAAGAGCATCACGACGTTCGGCCCCTACTCGCCGGGGCAGGCAGTGACCATCAAGCGGATGGGCATCGAGGCGATCTACCTCGGCGGTTGGGCGACTTCGGCTAAGGGCTCCACCAGCGAAGATCCGGGGCCCGATCTGGCCAGCTATCCCCTGAGCCAGGTGCCAGACGAGGCCGCCGGGCTGGTGCGCGCCCTTCTCACTGCCGACCGCAATCAGCAGTACCTGCGCCTGCGCATGAGCCAAGCGGAACGCGCCGCGGCCCCGGCTCACGACTTCCGGCCCTTCATCATCGCCGACGCCGATACCGGCCACGGCGGCGACCCGCACGTCCGCAACCTGATCCGCCGCTTCGTCGAAGCCGGCGTGCCTGGATACCACATCGAGGACCAACGCCCCGGCACCAAAAAGTGCGGTCATCAGGGCGGCAAGGTTCTAGTGCCGTCGGACGAGCAGATCAAGCGTCTCAACGCCACCCGCTTCCAGCTCGACGTGATGCGGGTGCCCGGCATCATCGTCGCGCGCACGGACGCTGAGGCGGCCAACCTGATCGACAGCCGCGCCGACGAGCGCGACCAGCCGTTCCTCCTCGGCGCGACCAACCTGAAGATTCCGTCGTATAAGGCCTGTTTCCTGGCATTGATGCGGCGCTTCTACGAGCTGGGAGTCAAGGAGCTGAATGGTCACCTCCTCTACTCGCTTCCAGAGGGCGAATACGCCGCCGCCGGCGCCTGGCTTGAGCGCCAAGGCATCCTGGACCTGGTCGCCGAGGCGGCCGGGACCTGGCGGCAGAACGGGCGGCAGAACGGGCGGCAATCGATCGACGCGCTCTTCGACAAAGTCGAGTCGCGCTTCGTCGATGCCTGGCAGGAGGACTCCGGGCTGACGACCTACGGCGAGGCCGTGGCGGACCGGCTGGAATTCCGTGAGAGCGAGGGTGAACCGTCCGGCATGAGCGCCGCGGAGTGGCGGCATTTTGCCGAGCGCGCGTCGCTTCACACCGCCCGCGACAAGGCGAGGGAGTTGGGAGCCGACGCCGGATGGGACTGCGAGCGGACGAGGACCCCCGAAGGCTATTACCAGGTCCGCGGCGGCATACCCTATGCGATCGCCAAGTCGCTGGCCGCGGCGCCGTTCGCCGACATCCTCTGGATGGAGACGAAGACCGCGGATCTCGCCGACGCCCGGCAGTTCGCCGAGGCGATCCATGCCGAGTTTCCCGACAAGATGCTGGCCTACAACCTCTCGCCGTCGTTCAACTGGGACACCACCGGCATGAGCGACGAGGAGATGCGGCGCTTCCCCGAGGAGCTCGGCAAGATGGGCTTCGTCTTCAACTTCATCACCTACGGCGGACACCAGGTCGACGGGGTGGCCGCCGAGGAGTTCGCCACCGCCCTCAGGCAGGACGGCATGCTGGCGCTGGCTCGCTTGCAGCGCAAGCTGCGCCTGGTCGAGTCGCCCTACCGCACGCCGCAAACTCTGGTCGGCGGCCCGCGCGCCGACGCCGCGCTCCTCGCCTCCTCGGGGCGCACCGCGACCACCAAGGCCATGGGCAAGGGCTCCACCCAGATCCAGCATCTCGTGCAGACCGAGGTGCCGAAAAAGCTGCTGGAGGAATGGCTGGCGATGTGGAGCGAGCACTACCAGCTTGGCGAGAAGCTCCGCGTGCAGCTACGGCCGCACAGCGCCGGCTCGGAGCTGCTTGAGCTCGGCATCTATGGGGAGGGCCAGAAGAAGCTCGCCAACGTGATCTTCGATCCCATGCACGACCGGCACGGTAGCAGCATCCTCTCGGTGCGCGACCAGAACACCTTCGCCGAGCAGCTGCGTCAGAAGCGTCTAATGACCTTGATCCACCTCTGGCTGGTGCACCGCTTCAAGGCTGACGCGGTGCACTACGTCACCCCCACCGAGGACAACCTCTACCAGACCGAAAAGATGAAGTCCCACGGCATCTTCAGCGACGTCTACCAGGAGGTGGGCGAGATCATCGTCGCCGACGTGAACCACCCGCGCATCGCCGAGCTGCTGGCGCCCGATCGCGCGGCGCTGGGGCGGTTGATTCGCAAGGAGGACTAGAGGGCTGGGCTCGTTCAGGCCAGACGCTTGATCCCTGGGTAGGCATCGAAGCCGCGGTCGAAGCTCATCAACTCGGCGATGTCGTGGCGAACCATGACGGCAACATGTAGCGCATCCCGGGCAGACAAGCGCTGGTAGCGCAACAGAGTGTCCCTAGCTTGCTCGACGTCGGTGCGCCCGATCGGCAGCACGTCGTCCACCACACCGAGGATCGCGTCGAAGGCCGGCTGAATTGCCTCACGGTGGTTGATTGCCACGTATCGGTGACAGATCTCCTGCAGTACCTCGGCGTTGGTGACCAGCCGTTCGCCAGCCGAGAGCGCGGACTCCAGCAGACGCTGGGCATCCAGCTTGTGCGGATGCGCAGCCCCCACCAGATACATGGGAATGTTGGAGTCGATGAGGATCACTGTTCGGTTCCGGGCGCCTCATGCTCGCGGTCGATCTCCTCGAGCATCTGCCCGATGTCGGCGGTTGGAAATTGATGACGCGCGGCGACGCGGATGGTGCGCAGCTTGGTGTCAAGGTCACCCGCTGGCTCCCGCTCCCGCGCCTCGCGCACTGTGCGCCGAACCCACTCGGAGACCGTTGTACGGTGCCGGCGTGCGATCGCTTGGAGCTGTTCCCACTCGTCCGCGTCCAGCAGAACCTGCAAACGCTTACTCATATGATGAGTATAAATGACGCGTGTAGGAGTATTCACATCGGCGCCGCCGTGACGTCCCATCCGGCATGGAAACGGCCCCACTGGTTTATTATCTTCCGCGCGCATGACCACCGTCGGCCCTTGACCCGCCTAAGAGGCGATCACCGGTTAGTCGGATGGCCGCCGCTTGTTTGGACACTTCGAACGTTGCGGCAACCGCAGCGATTACGGGATTACGGGCTCAGTGGCTTCGGCGGTCTCGCCAAAGTTGGCGGGGCGATGGCATCCTGGGGCTATGGTTGCTGTTCGCTCGATGATGCTTCCCCTCGGCACCCGTGTGCCCGACTTCCGGCTCCCCGACTCTGATGGAAAGCTGCACGGCCCGCCCGACGTGGCTGGGGCCGCGGGCCTGCTGGTGGCCTTCGTCTGCAACCACTGCCCTTTCGTCATCCACATCGGGCCGACACTCGGGCAGCGGGCCCGCCAGTGGATGGACCAGGGTCTGGCCGTACTGGCGATCAACGCCAACGACATCGCCGCCTATCCGCAAGACGGGCCTGAGCACATGCCTGCCTTTGCCGAGCAGAACGGGTGGAGCTTCCCCTACCTGCTGGACGAGACCCAGGAGGTCGCTCGCATGTTCCAGGCCGCCTGCACCCCGGATCTGTTCCTCTTCGACAGGGAGCGCAAGCTGGCCTACCGGGGCCAGTTCGACGCGAGTCGGCCGGGCAACAACCAGCCAGTCACCGGCGACGACCTCGACCGCGCCGTCCAGGCTGTGCTGGCGGGCCAGCCGGTCCCGGGCGACCAAGTCCCCAGCATCGGCTGCAACATCAAGTGGAAACCGGGCAACGAGCCCGAGTACAGGCCCACCTAACCCACCGACTAGCGAGCAGACGCGGCAAGGGAGGCCGGCTGATTCATCAGATGAAAACGGCCCTCGGGCTCAAAAGGTTCACCGATGCCAACGCGCAGACCACCAAAGTGCGCGCCTTTTCGGCTTGCGATCCTCCCGCGCGGCGTCATAGCAGTCCGAGCAGTTGTAGGTTGACGATGTAGTTGATGGTGATCGGCGCGGTGATGTGTGGGATGTCTTTATCGGAGCCGATTTTCGCGTCCTGCACCGCGGCACGGAACCGATCTGTGGGCGCCATGGCCCCACGGATCGGCTTTTCGGGTCGTTGGTACTTGTGCAACAAGGGCAGCAGCGAGTGCTGGCGCTGCCGTTCAGGCAGGGCGCGCAGGCTAGTTTCGAAGCGCTGCAACCAGCCGTCGTAGTCGGGAATGCGCTGGATCGGGTAGCCGGCGGCCAGGATCATGTCGCAGCGGAACACCGCCACGGGCAGGCCGCACAGGTCGTATGCCTCGCGCAGCAGCACCTCGCCGGCCCATTTGCTGTGCGACCATCGCATGGTCGCCCCGCCCGCCGCCGCCGGTGGTCCGGTACGTGCCATTGCGGCAAGCGGGGCAGAACCGTGTCGCACGGGAGCATCGCGCTCGACCGATCGATGAATACTTGCCGAAGGTTGAAGAGCTCGTCGTGCGTCGATGATGGCCCCCGTCTGGTCGCAGAGCACGTCTCGGAGAACGGTCGCGTGATGTATTCAGTCGGTCGAGCGCGCGCTATCCGGCGCCGGTGTGGAAGAGCAAACCCAGCAGGTAGGTGACGGTCGCCGCACCGTAACCAACGAGCAGCTGGCGCAGCGCCGGGCGCAGTGGCGATCCCCCGGAGATTAGCCCCACGGTGAGTCCAGTAGCCAACAAATCCACCCCGACCAGTATGGCGGCCACCACCAGCGCGGTGACACCGCGAAGTCCCAGTAGGTAGGGCAATACCGGTATGAACGCTCCGGAGCCGAAGAAGATGAAGCTCGAAACACCGGCGCGCAGACCCGTGCCCACGGTCTCGCGCCTGTCAGGGTCAGGTCCCGCCATGCCAGGACGTCTGTCCCCCCCTTTGCGGCGGCACCTGCCGATCTAGGCGATCTGGTGCCCGCCGCAGTACACGGCGATCGCCGAGCTGGGGCAGCTATGGGCCGCCTCGACGAGTTCGTCCGCCGTCCACGGCCCGGCGGATTGGAAGACCGACAAACCCCCGTCGTCAAAGTCGAAGCCGCCCGGCGATGCCATGGCACACATTCCCACGCCGACGCATCGGTCGTGGTCGACGTTGGCCGTGATAGAGGGCGTTGTGGGTTGACTTATCAGGGGTGGAAGGCGTCTCCTGCCAGCAGATCCTGCTACACACCAATTGTCCTATACCGCAACACAAATCCCGCGCAACTACTCACTGTATTACCGAAAACCATTTAGATGGTTTGATGACGGCCGAAGAATTCGTGGTCTTCGTTGTAGCCGCCGTAACCGCTGCCGAGCTCGGAGTAGTGTGCGACGAACTCAATACCCTTGAGCCACTTCACATGCCGGAAGCCGTGTTGCAATTCATTACGCAGCCGCAGCGGTGCCCCGTGGCCGTAGCTCACCGGTTCGCCGTTCATGTCGTAGGCCAGCATGGTCAGATGGTGGCTCATTTGCTCGATCGGGTGAGCGACGTAGTAGATTCCGCCGTCGGGGCCGGGGCCTAGCGAGTAGAACACCACCCATTTGGCCTCGAGCAGTGGCTTGACGATGTCCATGATCGTCCGCATCGACACGCCGCCCCATTTGGCGACGCCCGACCAGCCCTGAATGCAGAAATGTTGGGTGATCTGTTCGTGGTACGGCAGGTCATGCAAGTCGGCCAGCGAGAACTCGGTCGGGTGCTCGACGAGGCCGTAGACCCGTAGCCGCCAATCCACGAAGTTGTGCTTCTCCAACTCTTTGTACTCAACGGTCTCCGGATAAGTGCCGTTGTGCCATAAGTACGGCGAGATGTCCTTTTCGGTGAACGCGCCCGGCTTCGGGTTGGTGTGCTCGAACAGCCGCTGCAGCGGCCCGACGAGTGCATAGCCGACCCGTTGCACCACGCGGGGGTGGCGATAGGTGAACGGCGTGGCGGCCACCCACCCGATGGCCACCACCGCCATGGCCGCGGTGAAAATCCAGAACCCAACCCAGCTGTTGGCGTCGCGGGCGGCGAACATGTGGTTGAGGTTGCGCAAAGCCTCGGTAGTGAAGACGAACGTGACGTGGACGACGATGAACAGTAGGAAATACACCAGCACCAGGAAATGCAGCGAGCGTGCGGCCTGGATGCTCAACCGCTTACTGATCACGGTGAAACGCATCGAGAGGGCCGGCGACATACCCAGCCCGGTAATCAGGGCGAGCGGTGCGGCGATGAAGACCGTGGTGAAATACGCCAGCAGCTGCAACGCGTTATAGGCCACCCAGGTGTTGTCGGTCGGCCAGTTCAGCGACAGGTACTGGATCGCCACTGACACGGCATTGGGAAAGACGTCCCAGCTGGCCGGCACGATGTGTCGCCATTGACCGGTAATGAACAACAGAACGTAGAAGACTGCGCCGTTGAGCAGCCACAAGACGTCAACGCCAAGATGCCACCACCGCGCCAACCCAATGGAATGGCGAATCCCCGGCAACCCCAACTGACCGGGCAGCGCAACCGAATCGTCCTTGGCCGTCCACAGAGGCTCATCTGGCACCGGCTTTGCCACCCGCAGCCACTCGTCCTTACCTGGCGTGGAGTTGCGACTGAAGTAGAGCCGCGGATGGTCGCACAGGATCTGAATCCCGGAGCGGATGATGAACATCATCAAGAACAGGTTGAAAAAATGTGTCCACCCCACCCAGGCCGGGATGCCCGGGCTGACCCCGGAAGGCACATGGGTACCGGGATACCGCTGGATGAATGCGTGCACGGCCGGCATGTTGTGCAGGCCTTTGCCCACCGCCACCGCGGCGACAAGGAGGGTGAACCCGATGGGAATCAGCCACAGCAAGTTGAACCACTTGTCACGACCGATGCGCAGTCGCGGCGCGATCGCCCGCTTGTCTTCCATCCCGCCGGCCCAGGTCTCCGGGTTGACGATGTTCTCGGCAAGATGCAGCTCTGTGCGATAGCCCGCGGCCTGGTGCTCGTCGCAGAGGTCGTTGTTTGACTTGAGCTTTTCGCCGCCGTGCGCAGCAATAGCTACGCCGGCTCCTGCGGTCAGGCGATCCGATGGCTCGCAATCGCCCACGCTGCCACTCGAACTGGTGATGCCAGCCTGGGGATTCATTGCGGTCGGGGGATTCATTGCGGTTGGGTGGTTGTGCGGTGTGGATGATCGATCGTGGAGCCCCGATTTCGCCGTAACGCCGGGTATCGGTTGCCCCATTTCGAAGCGCGGATATGGTCCGCCGGGTCCGGGAAGCACTCCACCAGTTCAGCCGCCCCTCGCAATCAGTTCCTCACGGCTTACCAGGCCAGCAGTCGGTCCGGCTTGCCTTCCAGCATCTCCAGCTCAGCGGCCATTTTGGCGAGAAGGTCGACAATCGCCACACCCGTCCCGGAGGCTCAGAGGCGCGCAACGCGGATGGTTGAGCTGTTCATACAGCCGGCTGCCCAATTGCTTGACCTCGGCGGTCAGTTGTTCACTCATCGCAACACCTCAAATGGCGCGTAGGGGTACCGCTTCCAGCGGATCAGCTGTTCGATCAGCGCCGGGTTGGTGGTTATGTCGAAGTCGAGCAGGATGCTCCGCAGGTCGAGGGTGTCTTTGACCAGCCGGATCGCGCCGGGGCTGACCAGCCAATCCACTCGTTCACCAGCGATTTCGTAATCTCGGGACGCTCTCTCGCTTCGTGGCCGCCGGTCGCGGGAGCCTAAAAGTATGGAGCGCCGCATTCACCCTCCAGGTTGCTTACACTTACGCAATCTTTGCGTATGCGCAAGTATAACTCGGTACGGGGCTCCGGTCGAGATTTGTCAGAAAATCTTGCGTCAGTGCAACTCTTGCGGTGTGCAGCGATTGCTACGCAATTTCGGATCCGTCACAGCAGATTCCGCGCCTCAGATAGCGAACAGAGCGGTCACCGACCGCCGGCCAGGTCAGCGTGGCCGCGTCGTCAGCAAGTGGCTCGCCAGCCGCAGCTGCAAACCGGTCGAGGGTCCGTCGTCAGCAGTTCGCGATCGTCGGGATCCATGTCACGCAGCACCCGGATGATCGAAGTGCGCCGATGTTTCATCATCTTGTTGACCAGTCGCCTCCCGGCACCGGTGAGACTCAACGTAATGCTGCGCCGGTCATCCGGTGCCTCCTGGCGGTCAAGCAAACCAGCCCGGATGAGGCGATCACAGATGCGGCTGGCATTCGACGGGTTGACACCTAGACTGGCGGCTACGGCCGCCAGGTTCAACGGACCTTTCGTATCCACCATCACCAAAACCCGCAATTGCGGCACAGTCACATCGTCGTCCA
>DASPOT010000049.1:0-6819 GCA_035625875.1 Mycobacterium sp.
GAAGGTCACCGTCCGTTTGGCGGTTATGGTGCGGGTGTGCCCGCCGGGGCAGGTGACGGTCCCGGCCTGCTCGTCGATAGTGAACTCGTCGAGGGTAAACCCGCCGGCCACCGCGGGGACCAGCGGCTTGGGCTTGATCACTGCCGCACCGTGCTTTGGGCGCGCTCGCCTGCGTCGAGCCAGTCGTAGTGGATGAAGCGCAGCCGGGCGTTCTCCGGGTTATTTTTAAGGTCCATCAAACCCAGTCGGTGCACCCGTTCGAGCAGTTCAGTCAGCTCGAGCTGGCGACGCGGCGACAACAACAGGTCATAGAAGGCCTGGAAGCTGCGGCCCTGGTCGGAATCGCTGATGTGGTTGCGCCCGCCCACGACTTCATCGAGCAGCTCTCCCTTCGCCCCGTCCCAGGTGGCGATGCGTTCCCGCATATCCCGATCGAGTCGTCGGAAGTTCGCTTCCACCTCCCGGAAGTCGGCCAACAGCCCGCGCGCGGTGTCGGCGAACTGTTGGAACCGGTCGCGCGCGGAGGTGGCATCCAGGACCGCCAAGTCTCCGCTGGCGACAGCGGCGATCTCGTCGTCAATCTCGCGGCGCCTGCGTTCGAGTTCGTCAAGGCGGGCACGGACGTCGGTCTGCAAGCCGAACACTAGTTGCCGCAGCAGCTCGAAGATCGTGTTGAGCCGTGACTCGGTGCCGACGAACGACCGGTCACGCAGCCCGCGTACCCAGGCGACCGCTTTCTCGACCGCTGGGGTGGCGTCGTAGTGCGGTTCGTCCGAGCCGGGCGGATAGTATTTGCGCAGCCAGCCGGCATCGGGCGCCGACCAATCGTCCAGGTATGCCCGCGCCGACTTCGGGTAGGTTTCCGCGCCCAGCCCCTCATTGAGGGCGAACAACTCATCGTCCAGCTGGCTGATCAGCTGCGATGCGGCGATGTCGCGGACGTTCTCGTCGATGAACACCCGGCCAAGAAATGACAGGATCAGCGGTGCGTTGTCGGCGCGCAGCAGCCTCCAGGCAGGGCTGCTCGCACGCAGGGTGGCGATCTCCTCGTACCGCACGGGCCAACCGTATCGCTGGCCACCGACATCCCCTCGCCCGCGAACGAGCGTGTCCGTACACCGACGCGCCCGGCGCTACTCGATGTCGGCCACGCACCGGAACCCGATGTGGGTGGTGGCGGTGTCCTGCGACTGCGGCGACCGCGCTGCCGGCCGGTAGCGGTGGCAGTATTCCGGCGCGCATAAATGTGAGCCACCCTTCAGGGTCTGGTTGACCGTCGGATCGGCGGGACCCGACGGTGCACAACAGGCCTTCGGGGGCTGATCGAGCCGATGGTGTGCGCTGAACTCGGTGGTCGTCCACTCCCAGACGTTGCCGATCACGTCGAGCAGGCCGAACCCGTTGGGCGGGAATGTCCCCACCGGCGAGGTTCCCACCCAGCCGAGCGCGCCGTCGTTGCGGTACGGGAATTCGCCCTGCCAGGTGTTGGCCATCAGCTGGCCGCCGGGCTTCTCCTCGTCGCCCCAGGGGTACGTGGTGGCGGTTCCGCCGCGGGCCGCGTACTCCCACTCGGCCTCGGTAGGCAGTCGCCGCCCCGCCCACCGCGCGTACGTCGCGGCGTCGGGATACGCCACCTGCACGACGGGATGATCGGCCTTGTCACCAACATCGCTGTTCGGTCCGAACGGGTGCCGCCAGCTCGCGCCCGGTGCCCAGTCCCACCACTGCCGCCAGTCGCGCAGGTCGACCGGGCCCGGCGTCGGGCGGAACACCATGGCGCCGGGACACAGGTCGTCGGGGGCCGCTCCGGGGTAGAGCTTGGGGTCGATCGGTTGCTCGGCAATCGTCACATAGCCTGTCGCGGCGACGAATTCGGCGAATTGCGCGTTGGTCACCGGATGCCGCTCCACCGCGAACGCGCGCACGGTGGCGGTGTGGATCGGCACCTCTTCGGGGTAGAAACTCGTTGACCCCATGCGGAACGATCCGCCGGGCAGGTCGACCAGTTCGGTGAGCACGACTTCAGGGTATGACCACGGCGAAGTCGGCCATCAACGCGGTTTTCGCCGCGTCGAATCCGGTCGCACCTGCAGGCCCTTCCACATGAATGGCGACGAGGTAAGTCTTCGTGTTCGTCCAGATGTCGGTGATGCGGTCGGCGAAGTCGAACACGCCGGAAGGCCCCTCGAATGTGCCGGTCAGCTTCTGGCTGCTATATGCGCAGAACTGAGCGGGTGCGACCGTGAATTCGACGCCTGGCTTCGACTGACGCAGATCGGCGGCATACCGCAAGAACACCGCAGCTGCCGTGAGTATCCCCGTGTCCGACATGGTCACGGTCCCTGTCATGCCGTCGGGGCCAGTCAACGTCAATGCCGTGTCGCCCGTCCCGGTGGCCGAACTCCAGCCGTCGGGCACGGTGATCGTGATCCTCGGTGCGACCGGATCAGACACGGCGGCCACGGTGGCGCTGCCGGTGCCGATCGGCGGCGGGTAGCACGCGAGAGCGCTCGGTGGGATGTGATCCGGCAGCGTCGTCTCGATGCCGGGAAGATCAGTCACCGGACCGGGTGTGGTCGGTGCGGCAGACGACGTCGTCAGGATGGACCTTTGTGATGGGCTCGCCCCACTGGCCGGAATCGCCGTCCCGCCACTGGTCTTCACGCACCCGGCGGCCAAGCCCGTCACCACAAGTGCCGGGCACAGTACCGCGCATAACCACTTCATTTGAGGTTCAGTCACGCGAAAAAGCAAGCGCAAGTTCCTTTTCCAGGTCTTCGTACGGTATGCCTGAAAGGTCGATGGTGACCTGTGCGATGGCGCCCCCGGTGAACTTGAACGGCGCTTTGTATCGGCTGGACACTCCCGAACCGCTGTTGCGCCCGACAGTGATTGTGGCGCCGGCCAACCCGAACGTTCCGGGCTGAGTCTTCATGTCCGGCAACGCCGCGACTGGGGTGTCGTCGATGTACAGGCTGGCTTCACCGAGCGGGGTGTGGCTGTTCTGGACCGTTCCTGTCCGGGTGTAGCGGACTCCAAAGAGGTGCCTGCCCAGCGGCACCGCCCCGGGTGAGGAGATCACCTGTTCCTTCTCACCGAGGAAGTTGTAGACGTAGTGCAGCCGTCCGTCTTGGATGAACAGGACGTGGCCGCCGTGACCAGCGCCCTGCTTGAACAGCACACCTTCGGCGCCGGTGGTGTCCACGGTCACATCGGCCAGCACGGAGAATGACCGACCGTGTATCTCGGCGCCAGCACCCATGCCCACGTCGGCGGTGTGAGGGTAGTAGGTGTACGTGGACCGTTCGCCGGCCAGGTAGGGCCGCCACCGCGACATCGTTTCCAGCAGGTTCAAGTCGGCCAGCGGCAGCCCGTTGTATTTGGCGGCCTCGGAGAACCATAGCGCCTTGAGTTCTTCGAGCTTGTCCGGATGCTCAGCGGCGACGTCATGGCACTGGCTGCGGTCGGCTGCGATGTGGAACAGTTCCCAGCGGTCGGAGTCGAAATGCGACCAACCCGCGGGTGTGGCGGCGTGGATGGTGTTGGCGAACCAGCCTTTGTGCCAGATCCCCCGAGTGCCCAGCATGGTGTAGAACTGGGTGTCCTTGCCGATGTCGGCCGTCGGATCGGCAAGGGCTGCTTTGAAACTCACACCATCGAGCGGTTTCTGGGAGATCCCTTTGACGGTCTCCGGCGGTGTGATGCCCAGCAGGTCGTACACGGTCGGAGTGATATCGCAGACGTTGACGTAGTTGTCGCGAATCTCCCCGTGCGCCGCAATACCATTGGGCCAAGAGATGATTGCCGCGTCGGCGATGCCACCCTCATGCGAGGCGTAGCGCTTGAACAACTTGTACGGCGTGTTGAAGGCCATCGCCCACCCGATCGGGTAATGGTTGTACGTCTCCGGACCGCCGAGACGGTCGAGGAACTTCATGCTCTCTTCGACGGTGTCGATGTAGCCGTTGAAGAACTTCGCCTCGTTCACCGATCCGTTCGGCCCACCTTCCCCGCTGGCGCCGTTATCGGAGATGACCACGATGAGGGTGTTATCCAGCTGACCGGATTCCTCCAGATAGTCCAGGATCCGGCCGATCTGAGCGTCGGTGTAACTCAGGAAACCGGCGAAAACTTCCGCCATCCGGGAAAACAGCTTCTTCTCGTCGTCGCTGAGCGAGTCCCACGGCCGCACCGTGTCCTGCAGCGGCCACGGCTCGCCCGCCGGGCCCTTCACATCCAGATACGGATTCATCGGCGATAGTTCGGTATCCGGCGGCACGATCTCCATCGCCTTCTGCTTCTCCAGCACGATCTCGCGGTAGCGCTCGTATCCCATGTCGAAGCGGCCCGCATACTTGTCCGCCCACTCTCTGAAGACGTGGTGGGGTGCATGTCCGGCTCCGGGGCAGACATAGGCAAACCACGGCTTTGCGGGCGCGATCACCTTGGCATCGCGAATGAACTCGATCGTTTTGTCGGCGATGTCCTTCGACAGGTGATATCCCTCTTCGGGTGTCCGCGGCGGTGTCACCGGGTGGTTGTCGTACACCAGGTCGGGATACCACTGGTCGGTCTCACCGCCCATGAACCCATAGAACCGTTCGAAGCCGCGCGACAGCGGCCAGTTCCGTTTCGTCGACGCCAGGTTGGACTCCTCCAGCGGTGTCAGATGCCACTTGCCGGTGCAGTATGTGTTGTAACCGCATTCGGCAACCACCTCCGACAGCAGCGCGGTGTCGGCAGGGATGCGCCCGTGACAGTTCGGGAACCCGTCGGTGAATTCTTCGATGGTGGCCATCCCCACCGTGGTGGCGTTACGACCGGTCAGTAACGACGCTCGCGTCGGCGAACATAATGCGGTGGTGTGGAATTGCGATAGCCGCACGCCGCGGTCGGCGATCCGGGTCATGGTCGGCATGTCGACCAGCCCGCCGAAGCAGTCCCAGGTCGCGATTCCAACGTCGTCCCAAACCACATAGAGGATGTTGGGTGCGTTCTCGGGCGCGGTCGGTGCCGCGAACGGACCCCAATCCGGCTCCGAGTCACGAATGTCTAGCTCGATCCTGCCCTGAAACTGAGTTGCCATCACCGGCTCCGTTCCCCGTGCGCATCAGCGGCGCTTGTCGGTGCGGCGAGCCTATACCCGTGGGACACCGACTGCCTCCGAAACCGAACCCACGGGCGCTTAGCGCAGCCAGAACACCGCGCCGTCACTGCCCCACTGGCCAAAGGGCGGCAGCTCGCCGCGGTCGATCGCCCGAATGCTAGGTCGGCCGATGTGCGCGAAAATCAGCCGGCGCACACTCGCGCTGCGGGCCGCTTCGGCCACGTCCAGCACGCAGGCGTGCCCGCCGATACCGCCGGCGAAACGGATCGGGCGGTTCCACCCGGCGGCGTCGGCGAACATCAGATCCGCCCCGCCCGCCCACTGCGGGAACTCCCAGAACTCCGGCGCCCATACCGCCCGCTGGCGCGCCGTCTCGATCAGGTAGCCGACGGTCGGGTGCGAGGTGTGTTGCACCGGCAAAGGCCGCAACCGGACGTTGCCGGCGTGGAATGGGCCGACGGTGTGGTGTACGCCCAACTCGGCGGCTCGGCACCGGATCTGAGGCATCAGCTCCGCGTGCTCGTCGCAGACCAGCCAGGCGTCCAGTGGCGGGCCCGGATCCGCCGGACCCCCGCCGTCGAGCATGACGCGATGGCCTTCAGAGGCCACCAACAACCCGGCCGGCCGGTAGCGGGGCGAGTTCATCGCGCCAGCGCCGAGGAGAACCAGTCGAGTGGAAACTACTTCGCTTTCTCGAGGATCTCGACGAGCCGCCACCGCTTGGTCGCCGACAGCGGACGTGTTTCCATCAGCGAGACCCGGTCGCCGATGCCGGCGATGCCGTTCTCGTCGTGCGCCTTGACCTTCTTGGTGGTCCGGATGATCTTGCCGTAGAGGGGGTGCCTCATGCGATCTTCCAACTCGACCACGATGGTCTTCTGCATCTTGTCGCTCACCACATAGCCGATGCGCATCTTGCGCTGGCCTCGGGGCTTCGGTGTGCGCGGAGTGTGCTTGGGGCCCTTCTCCTTCGGCGCGGCGTCGCTCCTGGTGTCCGTCGGCTCCTTGGGAGCGGCCTCCGCCGATGCGGCCTTTATCGGTGCGGCCTTCGAGCCGGTTTCAGCCTCTGCCATCACGATTCCTCACCAACCGGCCCCGAGGCCAGACCCAACTCACGTTCACGCAGCACGGTGTAAATGCGCGCGATTTCCCGACGCACGGTGCGGAGTCGACGGTTGTTGTTGAGCTGGCCGGTCGCCATCTGGAAGCGCAGATTGAACAGCTCTTCTTTGGATTCGCGCAGGCGCTCGGTCAACTCCTCGTCGGTGAGCTCACGCAGTTCGCCAGGGGAAACTCCCACTGCCATCAGAACTGCTCCTCTCGGGTAACGATGCGTGCCTTGATCGGCAACTTGTGGATTGCTCGGGTAAGCGCCGCCCTGGCGACGGTTTCATTGGGGTAACTGAGTTCGAACAGCACCCGGCCGGGCTTGACGTTGACCACCCACCACTCCGGCGAGCCCTTGCCCGAACCCATCCGGGTCTCGGCGGGCTTCTTGGTCAGCGGGCGGTCGGGGAAGACGTTGATCCACACCTTGCCGCCACGCTTGATGTGGCGGTTGATGGCGATACGAGCCGACTCGATCTGCCTGTTGGTGACGTAGGCGTGCTCGAGGGCCTGGATACCGTAGTCGCCGAAGTTCACCGAAGTGCCGCCACTGGCGATGCCACGCTGTCGTGGATGGTGCTGCTTACGGTGCTTGACTTTGCGGG
>DASPOT010000050.1:0-2114 GCA_035625875.1 Mycobacterium sp.
GCTGATCCCGGCGCCCGAGCCGTTGGAGGTGTAGTTGAGTGTCTGCCCGGGGCAGGCGGTGCGGTAAGCGCTGATGAACCGGGTCATCGCGTTGGCTTGCGCGCTCGAGCCGCTGGCGGTCAAGGCCTGCTTGCCGCCGCAATCCACCCTGGCCCCGCCGGCATAGGGCGGGATCGTGTGGGGGATGGTGCATGCCGACAGCACCAGGGCACCCGCAGCCAGCAAGCTTATGGCGGCACCTGGTCGGTGGTGCTTCACGTTGATTGCCTCCTCGAGAACAACAGACGGTCGCCGATGACCGAAGTTCGATGTGGTGTGGGGCAGGTCATCGAAACTAGCAGGCCAAACAAACAACAGATGAACTAGTCAACGCCGCCGGAGTCGTTGGACGAGGATGAGGTCTGCGCTTTGCTCGCCGCAACTGGCCACGCCCGTGAACGGTTTTTGATTCGGCTGATGGTCGAGACCGGGATGTTCTCTGGGGTCAGCCCTGCGCGGCAAGCGCAATCCACTGAATATGCGCAACTCAGAAGCCGGTAGTGAAATGCTAGTGGCCGCAACAGGTGTGGTGCAAGTGGACACGTCGACTCTGTCGTGCGTCGGGCAAGGCATCAACTGGCAGTTAGGACCCCCGGCACGGAACCCGCTCTGGTCGCTGACCGGCAATCCACCCCTACTGAACGATTGGGTTGCTTTCGTAACAGTTTCGGAATATAGTTCGTAGCAGTTTCGTAATACCCGGTCTTCGGGGGTGCCGATGCCGAGCAGGTTCTTCCGTCATGGCGAGCTCCCGCTGGCGGTGTTGGCGATGCTCGCCCAGCGTCCGATGCACGGATATGAGCTGATGGCCGAGCTGTCGCGGGTGTTTCCGGGCTATCCCGCCTCGCCGGGCAGCGTCTACCCGGCAGTTGAGGCACTGGAGACCGAGGGCCTGCTCCTGGGGGAGACCCGGGACGGCAAGACGATCTACAAAACCACCGTCGCCGGTGATCGTGCGCTTGCGGCGCGTTCGGAGATGCTGGCGGCGCTGGAGGTCCGCACTGGCGCCCGGCTGTCGCTCAACGATTCGCTCGAACCGGTGCTGGCGCGGTTTCGGGCGCGGGTAATGCCGTTGTCGGGTCGAGCCGATCCCGACACGGTAGCCGACGTGCTCGATCGCGCCGCCGGCGAGATCGAAGCACTTGCCGAAGTCCCAAAGATTAAGAGGCTCAAAGGGGTAGCAGGATGACCGATGCCTTCGATAGGGCCGTCGAGCGAATCGATGCCGATGCACGCCGCCGCCGCATCGATGCCACGCATCGACAGCTGTGCCAGATGAACCGGCAGGCCTTCCGCATCCATGCCGCGGCGTTCGTCGCCGTTCAAGTTCTGCTGTTCGCCGTGTGGCTGCTGGTCTGGCTTGCTGCCGGCGGCACGGCACACCCGTGGTTCCTCTATCCGCTGCTGGGTTGGGGCATCGGCCTTGCGGTTCACTACGCAACCATCCAGAGGAGGTGATGAGCCCCGTGCGCACGACACCCGGCGCCACGTTGCGCCCACCGCGATGGCAGCCTGCGATGCTGCGCTGGCATCGCACGAACGTGTCGTGGGTGCAGTCCTGGTGGCTCGCGATCGGTACGTTACCGCGGTGGCGCGACAGAACCATTATCGACTATCTGGCGACGCAGTTGCCCGGACAAGACGACGTCCTCGTGGCGCGCTTGCCTTTCCTGCGGTTCGTGGTCGTGCGCAGCCCAGAAATCGCCCGGCACGTCCTGGTTTCCAATCAGGACAACTACATCAAGAGCGCCGATTACGACATGCTTGCGGTGGCGTTCGGCCGCGGCCTGGTGACCGAAATTTTCTTGGGCGCAAGCCCCGGGCTTCAAGTCCGGGGTAAGCTCATCCCGTTTGTCGCCGGGCGTAGCCCGGCGCTCGAAGTGGGCGTGCTTGGCCGTCGATGTATTGCTTGATGATCGACAGCGGTGCGCCTCCGCAGGAGACGGCGAAGTAGGACGGGGACCACAGGTGTCCGCGCATGCGGGCGCGGACACAAGCGCCGGTGTATTCGCGTCGCACGGCGTGAGCCGTGCGGCCCTTGAGCCGCTGCACCAGAACGGAAATCGCCAAGGTGG
>DASPOT010000051.1:0-78359 GCA_035625875.1 Mycobacterium sp.
GCCTCCCCCACATGAAACGCCTGCGCGGAGAGCGCCTCCTGCTCGGCCTGACCGATCGTGTGACGCATCAACGCCGCCTTGGCGCTAAACGCCGACTGCGCGGCCACCAACTGCGGAATATGCGCATCCAAAAGACTCATGGCGATTCCTTCCCGAATCGATTGCTGGTTATGGTGATAAGGGTTGCTGTGTCAGCTCTGCTCTCCCCATGCTCTCCCCCTTCTTCCCCTTCTCCCGCGTCCCCGTCGGGGTTCCACGTGTTCGGCATCATCGGCATGGTCGGGCCCCCGCCGAACTCATCAGCGGCCAGCGTGGTCAACCCCGCGGCCTGCGCGGCTGTCTCCTTGCGCACCGTGCCGGCAAACCCCAGCGGCCCGGCACCTTGATCGGAGGCCGCCGTCGAGGCGACTGGCTCCTCCCCCGGCGGCGCGCCCCAGTCCGGGTCGACCTCGACATTCATATCCATGAACTCGTCGCCATACCCGCGCAGCGTTGCGCGCCGGCGCCGTCGCGCTCGCGCCGCCTCCCGCGCGGCCGCCACGGCCGCCGCCGCGGCGGTAGAGGGCTCCGGCGCCTTCCTTTTGGCGCTGGAGCTGGCGCTGGTGCTCATCCCCGAGCCCAACCCGATGCGGGGAGGGCCCACCACGTAGGGAGGGGCAAAACCCGCGCCGCTGGCGGCCGGCGGCGGTGTCGGCGGCGACGCGGAACTGGCGACAGTGCTCGCCGTGGGCGCGGGCGCGGGAGCCGGAGCCGTCGCAGGGGCCGCGACGGGCGCGGCGAAAGTCGGGGCCATCGCGGCCACCGGCAACATACTGGGCGCAGCCGCCACGGGTGCCAGCGCCGGCGCGACGGCGGTCGCGGCAGGGTGAACGGCAGCCAGCCCGGCCAGCCCCGCGAAGCCGCCCACAGACCCGAAGGGGGCAGCCGCCGCGCTGACCACGGCCGCCAGCGCCTGCGGGGTCTGGGTCACCCAGATACCGATTTCCTCTATGTGGAGCGGCCAGTCGAACAGCTCCAGGCTGACCAGGTACTGGAAAGCCGCCACCGGATTTTGCGTCAGGTCGACGCCGAACTGTTGAAAATCCTCACCGAGTTCGAGGGCTCGAGCAACCCAGAAGGCCTGTACGCCGGGGTTCGCGTATGAGTCGTAGGTGAGCCCGTTCAGGGTGCCCTGGGCGGGGTTCCAGTCATACCCGAAGTTCTGCAGGATATTCGCAATGAAGTTATCCACCGCGTTGTCGATCAACGGGTCGTGGTCAACTGCGGCATTTCCTATACCGAAGTTTTGCAGGAAATTGACGAGCCCCTGCGGGAGATTTAGCGGGTTGTTCGGATTGATATTCGAGATGGCCGTCGCGATGGAGGGGTTCGGTGAAGTCGTAACCGTCGAGGACTGGGGTGGGTCCTGGGTTTGCGCGTTGGATTTCAGGATTGGCGGCGCTGGGTCGGTCTGCGGCGTCGACGCCACCGCCGTGCTGGAGACCGCTTGATAGATGCTCATCGTGGTGGCGGCCTGAATCCACATCCGCACATAGTCGGCCTCGTTGAGCGCGATCGGGATGGTGTTGATCCCGAAGAAATTGGTCGCCACCAGCACCGTGTGAATGGCGTGGTTGGCGGCCAGCTCGGCCAGCGTCGGCATGGCCGCCAACGCGGTGGTGTAGGCAGCGGCCACTGTCTCATGCTGGGCGGCCGTTGCCGCGCTGTCGGCGCTGGCCTGCATCAACCACGCCAGATACGGCACATTCGCGCCCACATACGACTCCGCGCTCGGGCCCTCCCATGCTCCGGCCTGCACCGCCCCCAACAGCGCGGTGAGTTCGTCTGCCACCGACGCGTATTCGGTGCTCAACGAGTTCCACGCCCCGGCGGCCGCCAGCAACGACCCCGGCCCCGGGCCGCTACTGAGCAACGCCGAGTGCACCTCAGGCGGGAACGCCATCCACACCGGCGCCGTCACTATCAGCCGCCCAGATACGAGGCCGCCGCCGCGGCGTCACCGGTCGCGTAACTGGTGCCCGATTCGCCCACTCCGACACCGGAGCGACCGAGCTCTTCGACACCCTGGGCCGCCAACGCCGCATGCTCGCCGCCGCGAACGCTGAACCCGGCCGCGCTCTGCAGCGAAACCGGATCCACCGCCGGCGGTGCCACCGCCGTGATCAGCGGGGCGGCCCCGGCATGCGCGGCCGCCAGGCGGGCGGTCAACGCTTCGATACCCGCGCTGGCAGCGGCTAGGCCTTCGGGAACGACGCGCAACGTCATGACAGCACTCCTAGGCTGGCGAGTTTTCCCCCGGATGCCCGAGCATACTGAACGTGAGAATCATTATCAAGAATGTACGATGTCTTTACACATCTCGGGCACTGTCCGGATAGGCACACCCCGCTGCGCGGGTTCGGAGTCCTCCGGCAACCACTTCGACTGAGTGGGCGAAAGCGGTCGCACAACCCCTACTGCAAGGGCCTGTCGACCACGCTCTCCAGAGTCATGCGCAACGCGTGCAATGCGTGGTGTAGGTCGTCCTTGACGACGTCGTCATCGGTTTTGAGCTCGGCCGCGATCTGCGTCGTCGTCCGTCCGAGGTAGTAGGACCGGTAGATCACGGCGCGGTGCCGGTCGGACAAGTGGGCCACCGCATCCCTGACCAGATTCCCGTCCACGTTGACGTAGATCGCGGCTTGCCACGGGGCCCGCCGCGCCAACTCGGTCCGTGGACACCTCACTGCACTCTGGCCTCGGTTCCCAGGTGCTGTGTGGCGGATCCGGCCATCCCGCGCCGATCAACGCCGTCGTGGCGCGCCCTGCCGGCCGCCGATGGCGTCCCACACGGCGCATTCTCGCTCGCGGCGCACCCGCTGCTCGACGACGGCATCATCCCGATTGGCTCGCGACCGGCTCCCGATACAACTCGCCTGATGTTGTACGGATTCTACACAGCAGAGCCACAAATGTGTCAATTGCGACATTGCTGCCCTGTCTGTCATATATCTTCTGAGGTATGTCGGACGCGCCGAACTTTCAGGCCGAGGTCCGCCAGTTGCTGCGCGACCGAGTCTTGGATGCGGCTTATGCGCTCGTCTGTGCGGAGGGCTGGCGGGCGGTAAATATGTCGCGCATTGCCGCCACGGTCGGCATCAGCCGACAAGTGCTGTACAAGGAGATCGGCGCGAAACAGGCACTGGGCGAGGCCCTAGTCGAACGGGAGACCAACCGATTCATCACCGGGGTCATTTCGGCTATGCGGGACCACCCCGACGACGTGGCCGCCGGCCTCGCGGCCGGTGCAGCCTTCACCCTGCGCGCCGGCGCCGACGACTCCCTGGTCAAAGCGACTTTGACCCGCGCGCGTGACGCGGAGACCGGCCTGATTCCGCTATTGACCGTGGGACCGAGACCGGTCCTGGCCGGTGCCATCGATGCGATCGCGACGGCTGTCCGTGAGTTCTACGATCTCCCGGATCCAATCGACCGGCGGTTGAAGTCGATCGTCGAAGTCGACGTCCGCTTGACGCTCAGCCATCTGCTGCAACCCATGAGCACCATCGACGATGCTGCCCAGCAGATCTACACAACCGTGCGCGCGTTGTTCGACGCCGCTACCGCCCAGGCCGCTACTGCCCACCACTGCTGAAAACGTGAACATCGCCGATTGGCTGGTGTCGGGGTCAAGATGGTGCCCATGGCTGCCGTCCAGACCTCGAGTGTGCGGCCATACCGTGGTGTCAAGGCCGCCGAGCGGCTGGCGGTGCGCCGAAACCGACTGCTGGGCGCCGGCCTGGATCTGCTGGGGGCAGACCGGCGGGACGCCCCCGAGCTGACCGTTCGCGGCATCTGCCGTCGGGCTGGCCTGGCTGTCCGCTACTTCTACGAAAATTTCGCCAACAAGGATGAGTTCGTCAGCGCGGTCTTCGACTGGGTGGCCGCCGATCTGGCCGCCACCACCCAGGCCGCGGTGGCCGCGGTACCGGTCCACGAGCCGACCCGCGCGGGGATGGCCAACATTGTGCGGACGATCACGGGTGACGCCCGGATCGGTCGCCTGCTATTCGGCGCGCACCTGGCGAACGCCGTGGTGGTGCGCAAGCGTGTCGAATCCACCGCGCTATTCGCGATGCTCTCAGGCCAGCACGTCCAGAGCGCCCTGCGGGTGCCCGAAAACGACCGGACTAGGGCGGCAGCGCATTTCGTGGTTGGCGGCGTCGGGCAAACTCTCAGCGCCTGGCTGGCCGGCGAGGTGCGACTCAGTGCTGATCAGCTCGTCGATCAGCTGGCGGCGCTGCTCGACGAACTCGCCGACCCGAATCTGTACCGGGAATAGCGGTTGACCAGAACACTAGTGAGCAGCAGGAACGCGGCGGTCGGCCGCCGTGCGCGGTACGGCTCGTGCGTCGTTCTCAGTGAATTCCTTTGTCCAGCACGCGAATTCCAGTGTGATGCCGTCGGGGTCCTGGAAGTAGAACGAACGCACGTAGACACCGGGATGCACCGTCGGTGAGACTTGCCTCTCGCTCTCGTCGTGGTTGAGTACCGGGCCGACCCGCACCCCCTTGTCCTTGAGCCGCTGCCGGTAGGAGTCGAATTTCTCGGCCGGGACGTGAAATGCCAAGTGGTTCATAGTGCTCACTGCGCTGATGATGTCCCCGATGCCCGGGATGGCAGCCGGTGACGAGACGCCCGGCAACCGATCCGGCGCATCGGCGAACCAGAAGAACGCGACACAGTCGCCGTTGCCGGCGTCGAAGAAGAAATGCTGTCCCTGGCCGTCGGGCAGATCGAGCGATTTGATCAACGGCATGCCAAGGACGTTGCTGTAGAAGTCCACGGTGCGCGCCATGTCCGAACACACCAGCGCGACATGGTTGATCCCGCTGAGCTCGAACTCGGGGTTGGTGTTGTGCGGCTTGATCATCTCGCGGCTCCCATCGGTCCCCGGGCGCATCCCTGGTCAAGATCTGAACCTGAACCTAACATCAGGTTCAGGTCCGTTCCAGGGGTCGTGGCGTTCCGGGGGGGCCGCAACGGAAGGAGCCGCCGAGGTGTCGACCGTGTCCGAGCAGCCCAGCCGACGCGCGGAGTTGCCGACGCACCGGGGTCGGCGGACGCAGGCCGCGATCGACGCCGCCGCCCGGGCGGTCATTGCCCGCAAAGGCATCCTGGCGACGACCATCGCCGATATCGCCGCCGAGGCGGGCCGCTCGACGGTATCGTTTTACAACTACTACGACTCCAAAGAGGCAATGGTCCGTCAGTGGGCGTTGCGGTTCCGCGACGAAGCCCACCAGCGGGCGCCGACGGTGACCCGGCATGGCCTGTCCAATCGCGAGCGCGCCTACGAGGCCGCCGCCGCTCACTGGTACACCTATCGCAACCGACTTGCCGAGATGATCAGCGCGTCGCAGTTGGCGATGATCAGCGACGACTTCGCGCAGTATTGGGTTGAGTTGTGCGCGATTCCCATCTCTTTCATCACCGATATGGTCAAACGTGCCCAGGCCGAGGGTTACTGCGCCGGTGATAACCCGCAGCTGATCGCGGAGGCGATCGTGGCGATGTTCAACCAATTCTGCTACATCCAGCTCAGCGGGCCCCGTTCGAACCCGGCGGCTGGTGATCCCGACGATCAGGCCTGCATCGAGACTTTGGCCAACATCTTCTATCGAGCGATCTACTGCCAGGAGGTCCGCTGACATGGGAACGCTGGGGGTTATCCGTGAGTTCGTCGGGCTGCCGTCGCCAACCGCGCGGCGCGCCGGCGCCGGCGGTCACCCGTGCCAGGGGCTCTATTATCGCAGCGTAGGACGCAAGCCCAAGGTGGGGGTGATCGCCACTCACTACCAGGTCGACTTCTCCGAGCACTATCTCGCCGATTACGTGGCCACCCGAGGAATCGGATTCCTGGGCTGGAACACTCGCTTTCGCGGTTTCGAAAGCAGCTTCCTGCTCGACCACGCGCTGGTTGACATCGGTGTCGGGGTGCGCTGGCTGCGTAAAGTGCAGGGCGTGGAAACGGTTGTGCTGCTGGGTAATTCCGGTGGGGGCTCGCTGATGGCCGCCTATCAGTCGCAGGCGGTCGACCCGAACGTGACTCCGCTGGCGGGTATGCGACCGGCGGCCGGGCTAACGGAGCTGCTGCCCGCGGACGGCTACGTCGCCAGCGCCGCTCATCCCGGGCGCCCCGATGTGCTGACCGCCTGGATGGACGCCGCCGTCGTCGACGAAAACGACCCGGTCGCCACCGATCCCGACCTCGACCTGTTCAATGAGCACAACGGCCCGCCGTACTCGCCGGAGTTCCTTACCCGCTACCGGTCGGCGCAAGTCGCGCGCAACCACGCCATCACCGACTGGGCCGAAAGAGAGCTGAAACGTGTTCGCGCCGCAGGGTTTTCCGACCGCCCGTTCGCCGTGATGCGGACCTGGGCCGATCCGCGCATGGTCGATCCCAGCATCGAGCCGACCAAACGTCAGCCCAACATGTGCTATGCCGGCGTCCCGGCCAGGGCCAACCGCTCCGCACACGGCATCGCCGCGGCCTGCACCCTGCGCAACTGGCTTGCCATGTGGAGCCTGCGCGTGGCGCAGACCCGGGCCGAGCCGCATCTGGCCCGCATCACCTGCCCGGCGCTGGTGATCAACGCCGAGGCCGACACCGGGGTCTTTCCGTCCGACGCGCAACGCATTTATGACGCGCTGGCAAGCACCGACAAAACGCGGGTCGCCTTCGACACCGACCACTACTTCACCACCCCGGGCGCGCGCAGCGAGCAGGCCGACACGATCGCCAAGTGGATCGCCAAGCGGTGGCGCTGAGGGTTCTCGCCCATTTCGTCCCGGCGACAAGGTGCTTGATTTCATTGCGCGAAGCGGGTTGGCTCGACATCCGATGGTGCGCCGCTGACGAGGCGATGGGTGCCGACCTCGTGCACACCAGCACCCGCGATGACGGGCTGCCCGGCTGGCGGCCGCTGCCCGAGCTGCTGGCCGCCAGCGACATCGTGTCGCCGCACGTACCGTTGACAGCTGCCACGCACCATCTGCTCGACCGCGATGCGCGGCGCACCGGCCGGCTGGCCGCCGCGGGACTGGGCGTTTCGCCGTCGAGCCGGTGGCCCCCGACAACCCGCTGCTGCGCCTGGACAACGTGGTGCTCACCCCGCACGTCACCTGATACTTAATCCAATGGTCCGGCGCGACCTGACGAGGCGATCGCCAACCGCCGTCGGCTGCGCGACGGGGAGCAACTAGCCCATGTGGTCAACCAACCGACCGGTTATTAGATTGAGGATTGGCCGAACGCCTTAGGGAAGGCGCTAACGAAAGGCACGGCGATGCCTATCGCGATAACTCCTGAGCATCAACAGCTGGCCGATTCGGTGCGGTCCCTGGTGGCACGGGTCGCGCCGTCGGAGGTCTTGCATGCGGCGATGGAAACCCCGATCGACAATCCCCCGCCGTACTGGCAGGCGGCCGCCGACCAAGGTCTGCAGGGCGTGCACCTGGCCGAATCCGTCGGTGGCCAGGGATTCGGCATCCTCGAATTGGCCGTGGTGCTGGCCGAATTCGGCTACGGTGCGGTGCCCGGCCCGTTCGTGCCGTCGGCGATCGCCAGTGCGCTCATCTCGGCGCACGACCCCGACGCCAAGGTGCTCGCCGAGCTGGCTTCCGGCGCAGCCATCGCCGCCTATGCGCGGGATTCGGGGCTGACCGCGACTCGCCACGGCGACACGCTGCTCGTGATCCGCGGCGAACTCCGGGCTGTTCCCGCGGCGGCGCAGGCGTCGGTGCTAGTGCTGCCGGTCGTGATCGACAGCGGCGAAGAATGGGTGGTGTTGCGCGCCGAGCAGCTTGAGATCGAACCCGTCAAAAGCATCGATCCGCTGCGACCGATCGCGCATGTGCGGACCAACGCCGTGGAGGTCGGCGATGACGCGGTCTTGAGCAACCTGAGCACGACCGCTGCGCATGCGCTGATGTCCACGCTGCTGTCCGCGGAGGCCGTCGGCGTCGCCCGGTGGGCCACCGATACCGCGTCGGCCTACGCCAAGATCCGTGAACAGTTCGGCCGGCCCATCGGCCAGTTCCAGGCCGTGAAGCATAAGTGCGCGGAGATGATCGCCGACACCGAGCGGGCCACCGCCGCGGTCTGGGACGCTGCCCGAGCGATCGACGAGGCCAGCCAAAATGGCTGGGACACTGCCGCTTCCGCGGTGGAGTTCGCTGCTGCCGTGGCGGCGACGTTGGCACCGGCGGCCGCACAGCGTTGCGCTCAGGATTGCATTCAGGTGCATGGCGGCATCGGCTTCACCTGGGAAAACGATACGAACGTCTACTACCGCCGTGCGCTGATGCTGGCCGGATCCTTCGGCCGCAGCTCCGAGTACCCGCAGCGGGTGGTGGACACCGCGACGAGCACGGGCATGCGCAAAGTGGACATCGACTTAGACCCCGACACCGAGAAACTGCGCGCCGAGATCCGCGCCGAGGTCGCCGCGCTGAAGGCGATGCCGCGTGACCAACGCAAGGTCGCCATCGCCGAAGGCGGATGGGTGCTGCCGTATCTGCCCAAGCCGTGGGGCCAAGCGGCCAGCCCCGTGGAGCAGATCATCATCGCCCAAGAGTTCACCACCGGTCGGGTGAAGCGGCCGCAGATCGGTATCGCGTCGTGGATCGTCCCGTCGATCGTGGCGTTTGGCACCGAGGAGCAGAAGCAACGGTTCCTGCCACCGACATTCCGCGGCGAAATATTTTGGTGTCAGCTGTTTTCCGAGCCGGGCGCCGGATCGGACCTGGCCGGGCTGACCACGAAGGCAACCAGGGCCGACGGCGGCTGGCGCATCACCGGGCAGAAGATCTGGACCACCGCCGCGCAGTTCTCGCACTGGGGTGCGCTGCTGGCCCGGACGGACCCAAACGCACCGAAACACAATGGCATCACCTACTTCCTGCTGGACATGAAAAGCGAAGGCATGCAGGTTCGGCCGCTGCGTGAGCTCACCGGCGGCGAGATGTTCAACACGGTCTTCATCGACGACGTGTTCGTGCCCGACGAGCTGGTACTCGGTGAGGTGAACCGGGGTTGGGAGGTCAGCCGCAACACGCTGACCGCCGAACGGGTATCGATCGGCAGCAGCGAGGCACCGTTTTTGGCTACCCTCGACGAGCTTGTGGAGTTCGTGCGCGACGGGCAATTCGACCAGATCGCGCAGAACCGGGCCGGGCAGTTGATCGCCGAGGGCCACGCCGCCAAGCTGCTCAACCTGTGCTCCACGCTGTTGACGCTGGCCGGCGGAGACGCCATGCCGTCAGCAGCGATCTCCAAGCTGTTGTCGATGCGCACCGCCCAGGGCTACGCCGAGTTCGCGGTGTCCACCTTCGGCACCGACGCCGCGATCGGCGACCCTGAGCAGCTGCCCGGCAAGTGGGGCGAGTACCTGCTGGCCAGCCGGGCCACCACTATCTACGGCGGCACGTCGGAGGTACAGCTCAACATCATCGCCGAACGGCTGCTGGGCCTGCCCCGCGACCCTTAACGACTCGGCGGAATAAAGGCGCGCCGTCTCGGCGAAATCCACTCCTCGACTGTGGTTTTCGTCCGACGACGACCCTGGTGTTTTGATCTCGTCGGCGGTGTTGGTCCACATGACGGGACGGGCGCGGTGGTTCCAAGCGATCAGCCGCGCGGCATCGCGACCGCTTCAAGCCTCGAGCAAGCAATGTTGGTCTGCAAGCAAATCCATGCCGAGCTGCACCGGCAACTCATCACCGACGACGGGCTACACCTTTATTGCCCGACTCTCTCTCCCGCAAGCGGGCGGTACCCCACCTCGGGCCGTCCCGGACCGCATCGTCGCCGGCCTACGGGTGCTCCGCCCCACCATTGGGCACCTGGAGCGCTACGCCCGAGGCACGCCGTCTCCTATCACTGACTCCACCTCGGACTTGCCCGCGCCACCGGACAAGAGGTCCTTACCGCACTCATCGACCAACTCCTGGGCGACCCGAAACTCTCCGCCCAGGTCATACGCAGCATCCAGGCCCGGCGCTGACGCCACGAACGGGGCATGGTGCGTCGATGGGCGGGCGCGGACCGACGTCGCCGCGAATTGCGGGTCGATCAGCGGTGTCCGGCAGCTGCTCGTCACGGCTGTGTCCGTGGATGTATCTCTCGATGGCTGTGACCAGTTCGACGACGCTGCCGAAGCTGCCTCGGTGGATAGCTTGGCAGCTGCTAGCTTCGCCCTCATGGCCGAAGCCCATGTGCACCGTCGTCGCGAGCAAGAACCTGTCGGCGAGCGCGCCACGCTGGAGTCGTTCCTAGACGATTACCGAGACATTGTGGTACACAAGGTCGCCGGTTTGTCCGATACCAACGCCAGACGTCGGCTCGTCAGCTCGCAGACGACGGTGGGCGGGCTGATCAAACACCTGCGCTGGGTGGAGTACGGCTGGTTTCGTCAGCTGTTGCACAACCGTGCCGGTGACAACCGCCGCGCGCATGAGCGTTCGTGGGAGTTCGAGTTCCTCCCGGAGGAGTCACTCACGGCACTGGTGAACGAGTATCAACGGCAGTGCGAGGAGTCTCGACAGATCGCAGCGCAGTATCAGCTCGATCATGTGGTACCGCATGTCCGGCTAGGACGGGTGTCGTTGCGCTGGATCTACGTGCACTTGATCGAGGAGACCGCCCGCCACGCCGGACAACTCGACATCCTGCGCGAACAACTCGACGGCGCAACCGGATTCGGCGACTAAGCGGCCCACCCCACACGATCAGGGTTCGATGTCGCGCAGCTCGCGTTTGAGGATCTTGCCGGTCGGGTTGCGCGGCAGCTCGTCGAGGAAGATCACGTCCCGCGGCACCTTGTAGCGCGCCAGGTGTTCGCGCACGTAGGTCTTGATGGCGTCCGCGTCGAGGGCGGCGTCCGGTTTCTTGACGACGAATGCGCGCAGCCGCGCACCCCACTCCTTGTCCTCGACGCCGATCGCGGTGGCCTCCACCACGTCGGGGTGCCCGCTGATCAGGTCCTCGACCTCGGCGGGGAAGACGTTCTCGCCACCGGAGACGATCATCTCGTCGTCGCGGCCGCTGACGTAGAGCAGCCCATGCTCGTCGAAGTAGCCGACGTCGCCCGACGACAGCAGGCCGTCGATGATCTGCTTGCCGCCGCCGCCGGTGTATCCGGCGAACGGGAAGGTGGTGCCGACGAAGATCCGCCCGACCTGCCCCTGCGGCACCTCGTTACCGTTGTCGTCGAAAATCTTGACCTTCACACCCTTGACGACGGGCCCGACCGTCGACGAGTTGAATTCCAACTCCTTGGGCCCGGCGATGGTGGCGAACGAGACCTCGGTCGAGCCGTACATGTTGTAGACGACGGGGCCGAGGTCCTTCAGCGCTCGCTCGGCCAGGTCGGCACCCAGCGCCGAACCCGAGACGAACACGATCCGCAGGCTCGACAGATCGGGCTTGGTCTCCATCTTTTCCATTGCGTCGACCATGCGCGAGAGCATCACCGGGACCACGACGACCGCCGTCGCCTTGTGCTTTTCGATGTCTTCCAGCACGGTGGCCGGCTTGAACCGCCGGTGTAGCAGCAGCGTCGAGCCCAGGAACATCGCGATGGTGGCGTGCAGGAAGCCCAGGGCGTGGAACATCGGCGCCGGGAGCGACGTCACCTCACCGGCCTTGAACGGGACGTGGGCCAAGATGCCGCCGATGGGAGCCAGGGTTGGCGGGGTGCTACGATTCGCGCCCTTGGGGGTGCCGGTGGTGCCGCTGGTCAGAATGATGATCGATGAGTGCTTGCTGGGCTTGGGCGCCGGCGCGCTGCTGCTGCGGTCGATCAGGTCGGCGAGAATCTCGTCGGTGCTGCCCGACGGCTCGTCTGAGTCCGGGTTGACCCCGAGCGCCCGCAACTTGCCCAGCGGCGGGTCGGCTTTGCTCACCGCGGCGGCGTACTCCTCGTCGTAGATGATCAGTTTGGCGCCTTCGCGCTCGGCGACTTCTTTGATCTGGGGGCCGGAGAACTCGCTGTTGAGCAGGATGATGCGAGCACCCGCGCGCGCGCAGCCGTAGTTCGCGATGACAAACCAGCGGTGGTTGCGGGCCAGGATCGCGACACCGTCGCCGCCGCGCACACCCTTCTCGAGCAGACCGTGGGCGACCGCGTTGGCGGCCTCGTCGAGCTCTTTGTAGGTGAACGTGCCCTCGTCGTCGATGATCGCCGCACGGTCGGGGGTGCGCCTGGCGTTGAGCGCCGGCAGCATGCCGATCTCGCCCCATCTCCAGAAATCCGCTGCCATCGCGGCGTAGTTATGTGGCGGCTGCAGTCCGAACGCGCCTGATTCGATGATCTTGCGGAGGTAATGCAGTTCGGCCAAGCCACGGTCGGCGTACTGCTGGAGCTTGGCCGCGGCCTGCCCGGGGAGGCCGATGAGGTTAGGCATAACCTCACAATATGTGACGCACGTCGCAGTACGGCCGGGAAAATTACCATGAACCGCATGGCCGGTCCGCTGTCACTGGAGGTGGCCGGACGCCAGGTCGGAATCACCCATCCGGACAAGGTGATCTTTCCCGGTGACAACGGCAGACCGGACTACACCAAGCTCGACTTGATCCGCTACTACCTGAACGTCGCCGACGGTGCCCTGCGCGGCGTTTCCGGACGTCCGATGATCCTGAAACGTTTTGTGAACGGCATCGCAGAAGAGGCGATATTCCAGAAGCGTGCGCCCGCGAAGCGGCCCGATTGGGTCGACGTGGCCGAATTGCGCTACGCATCGGGCACGTCGGCCAAGGAGGCCGTCATCCACAACGCCGCCGGACTGGCGTGGGTGATCAACCTGGGCTGCATCGACCTCAACCCCCATCCGGTGCTCGCTGACGACCTCGACCATCCCGACGAACTGCGGGTCGACCTGGACCCGATGCCAGGGGTGGAGTGGCGCCAGATCGTCGACGTCGCGCTGGTGGCGCGCGAGGTGCTAGCGGATCACGGGCTGACCGCGTGGCCGAAGACATCCGGGTCGCGCGGCTTCCATGTCTATGCGCGTCTCGTGCCGCGCTGGCCGTTCCGGCAAGTGCGGATGGCCGCCCAGACCGTTGCGCGCGAAGTCGAGCGGCGGGTGCCCGACCTGGCAACCAGCCGCTGGTGGAAGGAGGAGCGTCAGGGGGTGTTCGTCGACTTCAATCAGAACGCGAAAGACCGCACGGTCGCCTCGGCCTACTCGGTGCGGGCCACCCCCGACGCCCGAGTCTCGACACCGCTGCACTGGGATGAGGTCGCCGACTGCCGCCCGGAGACGTTCACCGTGGCCAGCGTGCCTGACCGGTTCGCCGACATCGGGGACCCCTGGGCTGGTATGGACGACGCTGCGGGCAGTCTCGACCGGCTGCTCGCGCTGGCCGAAGAGCTGGGTCCCGCCGAAAAGCCGCCGAAAGGAGCGGGGAGGAGTCGCGACGGCAGGCGGGTCTCGGCGATGCCGCTCATCGAGATTGCCCGCACCAAAACCAGGGACGAGGCGATGGCCGCGTTGGACACCTGGCGCGAGCGTTACCCCGCCGTGGCCGATCGGCTGCAACCGGCCGACGTCCTGGTCGACGGCATGCGCGGGCCGAGCTCCATCTGGTACCGGATCCGCGTCAACCTGCAGCATGTGCCGGCCGACCAGCGCCCGCCGCAGGAGGAGCTGATCGCCGACTACAGCCCGTGGCCGACGGGTTAGGAGCATCGGGTGGCCGGGAAGTGGCAGTTTTGGGTCGACCGGGGCGGCACGTTCACCGATATCATCGCCCGCCGGCCGGACGGGCGTCTGGTGACGCACAAGCTGCTCTCGGACAACCCCTCGCGCTATGCCGACGCGGCGGTGGCGGGTATCCGCGCGCTGCTTGGCCTGGCCGCAGATGATCCGATCCCTGCTGAGCGGATCGAGGCGGTGCGGATGGGCACCACGGTGGCGACCAACGCGCTGCTGGAGCGCAAAGGAGCCCGCACGGTGCTGGTCATGACCCGGGGGTTCGGGGATGCGCTGCGGATCGGCTACCAGAATCGGCCGCACATCTTCAGCCGCAACATTGTCCTGCCAGACCTCTTGCACGAACGCGTCATCGAGGTCGACGAACGGATCACCGCCGACGGCACCGTGCTGCGGGCCCCTGACCTGGGCAAGCTGGCCTGCGAATTGCAAGCGGCGTACGACGACGGGATCCGCGCGGTGGCCGTCGTGTGTCTGCACAGCCACTTGCACCCGGCTCACGAGCAGGCCGTCGGCAAGGTCGCCAAGCAGGTCGGCTTTCCCCAGATCTCGCTGTCCTCCGAGGTCAGTCCGCTGATGAAGCTGGTCTCCCGGGGTGACACCACCGTCGTCGACGCCTACCTCTCGCCGATCCTGCGCCGCTACATCGGGCAGGTGGCCTGCGAACTGCCCGGAGTGCGGCTGATGTTCATGCAATCCAACGGCGGGCTGGCCGAGGCTGGCCACTTCCGCGGCAAGGACGCGATCCTGTCCGGCCCGGCCGGCGGCATCGTCGGCATGGTCCGCATGTCGGCCCTGGCCGGATTCGACAAAACCATCGGCTTTGACATGGGCGGCACGTCCACCGACGTGTCGCACTACGCCGGGGAGTACGAGCGAGTCTTCAACACCCAGGTCGCGGGGGTGCGGCTGCGGGCGCCGATGCTCGACATCCACACCATCGCCGCCGGCGGCGGGTCGATCCTGCACTTCGACGGCACCCGCTACCGGGTGGGCCCCGACTCGGCGGGCGCCGATCCCGGTCCGGCCTGCTACCGGGCCACCGGGCCACTGACCGTCACCGACGCCAACGTCATGCTGGGCCGCATCCAGCCCGATCATTTCCCCGCCGTCTTCGGGCCCGGCGGCGAGCAGCCGCTGGACGCCGAAATCGTGCGGCGGCGGTTCGCCGACCTTGCCCGCCAGATCACCGCCCACACCGGCGACGACCGTACTCCCGAGCAGGTCGCCGAGGGGTATTTGCGGATCGCGGTCGCCAACATGGCCAATGCGGTCAAACGCATCACGGTGCAAAAAGGCCGTGACGCCACCGAGTACGTGCTGACCACGTTCGGCGGCGCCGGCGGCCAGCACGCCTGCGCGGTGGCTGATTCCCTGGGCATCCGCACGGTCCTGATCCCGCCCATGGCGGGGGTGCTGTCCGCGTTAGGCATCGGGCTCGCCGACACCACCGCGATGCGTGAGCAGTCGGTCGAGTGCGTTCTTTCCCCGGAGGCGACGGGGCGGCTGCGCCAGGTCGCCGCCGAACTAGAGAAAACCACGCGCGCCCGGCTGATGACGGAGGATGTGCCCGGCGAGCGGATCCGCGTCACCCGCCAGGCACACCTGCGCTACGAGGGCACCGACACCGCGGTCCAGGTCGGACTGGCCGATCTGGACACGATGGTCGCCGAGTTCGAGGCGAGCTACCGGCGCACCTACTCCTTCCTCATGGACCGTCCGGTCGTGGTCGAGGCGGTCTCCGTGGAGGCCGTGGGCCTCACCGACCAGTTCGATCTGAACGCCCTCGAGAAGACGTCGCGTTCGGACGGCCCGTCGTCGGGGCCGGTGGACACCGTCGGCATGTATACGCAGGGGGCCTGGCGCCGGGCGCCGCTGTTTCGTCGCGAGCGGCTCGGCCCCGGCGATACGGTCACCGGGCCGGCGATCATCGCTGAGGCCAACGCGACCACGGTGGTCGACGACGGTTGGCGGGCCCAGGAGACGACGCTGGGGCACCTGGTGCTGGAGCGCGTGCGTGCCCGCACCACGGACGAGGTCGGCACCCAGGCCGACCCGGTGATGCTGGAGATCTTCAGCAACCTGTTCATGTCGATCGCCGAGCAGATGGGGGTACGCCTGGAGGCAACAGCCCAGTCAGTGAACATCAAAGAGCGCCTTGACTTCTCGTGCGCCCTGTTCGACCCCGCAGGCAACCTCGTCGCCAACGCGCCGCACATCCCGGTACACCTGGGTTCGATGGGAGCGGCCGTCCAGGAGATCATCGGCCGCAACACGGGCCGGATGAAACCTGATGACGTCTACGCGATCAACGACCCTTACCACGGTGGCACCCACCTGCCCGATGTCACCGTCGTCACGCCGGTCTTCGGGGGCGGCGAGCGGCTGCTGTTCTTCGTCGCCGCCCGCGGTCACCACGCCGAGATCGGTGGGATTAGTCCCGGCTCGATGCCGGCGCACAGCCGGGAGGTGAACGAGGAAGGCGTGCTGTTCGACAACTGGCTGCTGGTGGAGCATGGCCGCTTCCGAGAAGCCGAGACCCGGCGGCTGCTCACCAGCGCGGCCTACCCGTCCCGCGACCCGGAAACCAACCTGGCGGACCTGCGCGCCCAGATTGCCGCCACCGAGAAGGGCATCGAGGAGGTCCGCAAGATGATCGACCACTTCGGGCTGGAGGTGGTGCAGGCCTACATGCGCCACGTCCAGGACAACGCCGAGGAAGCGGTCCGGCGGGTCATCGACGCCCTGGGGGATGGCGAGTACGCGTACGAGATGGACAGTGGCGCGATCATCACGGTCCGTGTCGCGGTGGACCGGGACAGGCGTGCGGCCACGATCGACTTCACCGGGACCTCCCCTCAGCTGACGACCAACTTCAACGCGCCGTCGTCGGTGGTGATGGCCGCGGTGCTGTACGTGTTCCGGACCCTGGTCGACGACGACATCCCGCTCAACGGCGGATGCCTCAAACCGCTGCGGGTGCTCATCCCCCCGGGCTGCATGCTCGCGCCGGTTTACCCGGCCGCGGTCGTGGCCGGCAACGTGGAGACGTCGCAGTCCATCACCGGTGCCCTCTACGCGGCGCTCGGAGTCCAGGCCGAGGGCTCCGGGACGATGAACAACGTGACGTTCGGCAACGAGCGCCGCCAGTACTACGAGACCGTCGCCTCCGGATCTGGCGCGGGGCCGGGCTACGACGGCATGTCTGTGGTGCAGACCCACATGACCAACTCCCGGCTAACCGACCCCGAAGTGCTGGAGTGGCGATACCCGGTGCTGGTCGACAGCTTCGCGATCCGCCGCGGCAGCGGCGGCGACGGCCGGTGGCGCGGCGGGGACGGCTCGGTGCGGCGGCTGCGGTTCCGTGAGCCGATGACGGTCAGCACGCTGTCACAGCACCGGCGTGTCCCCCCATACGGGATGGCCGGTGGTGCACCCGGTGCGCTGGGCCGCAACCTGGTGCGCCGCGCGGATGGCGCCGTCATCGAACTCGCCGGCTGCGACTCGGCCGAGGTGTACCCCGGTGACATCCTGGAGATCCACACCCCCGGCGGCGGCGGATACGGGCACCAATGAACGCCAGCCCGGCAGCGATGCGGGAGAATTGCGGCATGCAGGCGACTGACCAAGCCCTCGGTTTGCGGGAGCGCAAGAAGATCAAGACCCGCCAAGCCATTAGGCGGGAGGCGTTCCGGCTGATCGACGAAAACGGTTACGCCGCCACCACCGTCGAGCAGATCGCCGAGGCCGCCGAAGTATCGCCGAGCACCTTCTTCCGGTACTTCCCGTCGAAGGAATCGGTATTGCTCGCCGACGACCTGGACCCAGCGATATTGGAAGGCTTCGCAGCACAGCCGCCCGAGCTCTCGCCGACCCAGGCTTTCCGCCGGGCCTACGAGACCACCATCGCCGGCATGTCCGAGGAGCAGTGGGAATTCGAGCACACCCGCCAGCGGCTGATCTTCTCGATACCCGAACTCAAGGCCGCCATGTACGACGAGTACTTGCGCACCATCACTGTGATCTCCGAGGCGATGGCCTGCCGAATCGGCCGTGACGCAAACGATTTCGAAGTCCGAGTCTTCGCAGGTGCGCTGACCGGCGCCATGATGGCCGCTTTCGACCGCGCGCCGGGCGCTGTGGACGCGGTGTACCGCGCCCTGGACTTCCTCGACGCCGGCATGCCACTGACGTGAGGTCTCCCGCGGTGCCCGAGCGTCGGAGTCGGCGCGGATTCTTGCGCGCTGCCGCGGCGGCGGGCCTGCTCGCCACTGGGCTCTCAGGGGCTTCTTGCTCGTCCCGCAAACCGGCAACCGGCACACCCGGCGGTGGGCCGGTGACGATTAGACACGTCTTCGGTGAGACCACCATCCCGGCGCCGCCCAAACGGGTGGTCAGCGCCGGGTACACCGGGCAAGACGACCTGCTCGCGGTGGGCGTCGTTCCGATCGCGGTGACCAACTGGTTCGGTGACCAGCCGTTCGCGGTGTGGCCGTGGGCGCGGCCCAAGCTCGGAGGGGCGCACCCGGTTGTCTTGAACCTGGACAACGGCATTCCGGTCGACCAGATCGCCGGTCTGAAACCCGACCTGATCGTGGCCACCAACGCCGGCGTGGACGCCGACACCTATCAGAAGCTGTCGGCGATCGCCCCGACCCTCCCGCAGTCGGACGGCGACGCGTTCTTCGAGCCGTGGAAGGACCAGGCCACCGTGATCGGCCAGGCGGTGTTCCAGGCCGCCCAGATGAAGTCGCTGATCGACGCTGTCGACGAGAAGTTCAAGGCTGTCGGCCAGAAGAATCCGCAATTCAAAGCCAAGAAGGTGCTGCTGCTGCAGGGCAGGCTCGACCAGGGCAATGTGGTCGCAACCATGCCGGGCTGGCGAACGGAATTCCTAACCGAGATGGGTCTGGTTGTCCCCGACAGCATCAACTCTTTCGCCGTCGATTACCGCGCCTTCATTCCGCCCGACCACATCCGAGGCGTGCTCGATGTCGCCGACGTGCTGATCTGGACGACCGACAGCCCAGATGACCAACAGGCGCTGCTGGCCAACCCGGACGTGGCGGCTCTGCGCGCACGCAACATATTCACCACCACCGATCAGGCCGGAGCGATCGCCTTCGCCTCACCACTGAGCTACCCACTGGTGGCCGACGAGCTGCCCCCGTTGATCGGCAAAATCCTCGGCTCCTGATAGCTGCGACCGTGGTCGTCAAACGCCGCAAGCCTTGGTTGTCCCGTCAACGTCTGAGCGTTTGCTAAGGCACCTCTGGCAGAGCTCGAAAATCTCTCGCCGCCGCCAGGACCCGGAGTTACCGTCGAGTAATGAGCGTGGCAATGGATTTCAGGGTGGCCGCTACCGTTCTCGACTACGGCGACCAGGCGCTGCTGCTGCAGTTCGACAGTACCGCTGACGTATTGGCGTGGACGGCCGCGCTGCGCGCGGCGGCCTTTCCCGGTGTGCTCGACATCGTCCCGGGTCCCCGCACAGTGCTGGTGAAGCTGGATAGCCCCCGCTACCAGGGAGTCACCCGCCAGCGGCTGCGTAAGTTGCAGGTCGCCCCCGACGCACTACCCACCGCTCCGACGGACGGCTGCGTCGACGTGGTGGTCGACGTGGTCTACGACGGCGCGGATCTCGCCGAGGTCGCCGACCGTACCGGTCTTACCATCACGCAGGTGATCAACGCTCACACCGCCACCCCGTGGCGAGTGGGGTTCAGCGGCTTCGCTCCCGGTTCTGCGTACCTCGTTGGCGGCGACCCGCGGCTGAAGGTGCCGCGGCGGTCCGAGCCGCGCGCGTCGATGCCCGCCGGATCAGTCGGCCTCGCCGACGAATTCAGCGGAATCTACCCACGCCGATCCCCCGGGGGCTGGCAGCTGATCGGCCACACCGATGCGGTCCTCTGGGATATCGACCGTCCCAACCCGGCACTGCTGACGCCGGGCATGTGGGTCCAATTCCGAGCGGCTTAGCTTCGCCGGTGGGAGGAGAATGCCCGTGACAACGCTGGAAATCCTGCGCACCGGACCGCTGGCCCTCGTCCAAGACCTCGGCCGGGTCGGACTCGCCCACCTCGGTGTCACCCGCTCCGGGGCCGCCGACCGCCGGTCGCACAAGCTGGCCAACCGGCTGCTGGCCAACCCTGACGACCGCGCCACCGTCGAGGTTACGTTCGGCGGTTTCTCGGCCCGCGTCCGCGGCGGCGACGTCGATATCGCGGTGACCGGTGCTGACACCGACCCAACCGTCAACGGAGTTATGTTCGGCACCAACAGTATTCACCATGTCCGCGACGGCGAGGTGATCGCACTGGGCGCCCCGCACGCCGGGCTGCGGACGTATCTGGCGGTGCGCGGCGGCATCGACGTGACACCGGTGCTGGGATCGCGCAGCTACGACGTGATGTCGGGGATCGGCCCGTTGCCGCTGCAGCCCGGGGACGTGCTGCCGGTCGGTGAGCATACCGAGGACTACCCCGAACTCGACCAGGCTCCGGTCGCCGCCATCACCGACGATCCGCTCGAGCTGCTGGTGACACCCGGACCGCGTGACGACTGGTTCGTCGATCCCGATGTCCTGGTCCATACCGAGTGGTTGGCCTCCGACCGCTGCGACCGGGTGGGGATGAGGTTGGTCGGCCCCCCGTTGCAGTACCGCAGCCCGGGCGGGCAGCTGCCAGGTGAGGGCGCCACCCGCGGCGCGATCCAGGTGCCGCCCAACGGGTTACCGCTGATCCTGGGGCCCGACCACCCGGTGACCGGCAGTTACCCGGTGGTGGGCGTGGTGATCGACGAGGATATCGACAAGGTCGCCCAGATGCGGCCCGGCCAACACGTTCGGTTGCACTGGTCGCGGCCCCGGCTGGCTACCGCGTCGGGTTCGGCTGCCGCAGGCCCGTCGACCGCGGTAACCGACTGGTAAATAAGAAGTGTGCGCGCTCTGGTACACACCGCCCGCCTGGTCCACACCGCAGACCTCGACGCCGAGACCCGCCGCAGCGCCTACCAGATGGTCACCGATGCGTTCGCCGGTGACTTCACCGACACGGACTGGGAGCATGCGCTCGGCGGGATGCATGCTCTGATTTGGCATCACGGCGCGATCATCGCCCACGCCGCGGTGGTTCAACGGCGGCTGTTCTACCGCGGCGCCGCGCTGCGCTGCGGCTATATCGAAGGTGTTGCGGTGCGGGAGGACTGGCGTGGCCAAGGGCTGGCCATCGCGCTGCTGGACGCCGTCGAACAAGTGATGCGCGGCGCCTACCAGCTTGGGGCGATCAATTCGTCGGACCAGGGCCGCAGGCTGTTCACGTCACGCGGTTGGCTGCCCTGGCGCGGACTGACCTCGGTGCTGGCACCTACCGGGCCGACCCGCACGCCCGAGGCCGACGGCAGGGTGTTCGTGCTGCCGGTCGGGATCAGCCTGGACACCTCTGCGGGCCTGATGTGTGATTTCCGTGACGGCGACGTCTGGTAGCCGAACTCGCAGAGGATCTACGTCGGCTCCGGCGGTCGCTTGAGCATCGCACATTCAGATCTCCGCAGGAGCTTCACGGCCAGACCACAGCTGCCGGCGCGCGAGCCTCAAGGGATGCCTAGTACCGTCACCGCGGGCATCGATCGGAAGGGGGACCGCGTGGGCCGCTCGTACCACATCGCGGACTGGATCCGGAAGACACCGCGGCCTGGGAGGCCGGCAGCAACAAAATCGCGCGACGAAACCTGATCTGGTCGGTGGCGACCACGCACATCGGCTTCTCGATCTGGTCCCTCTGGTCGGTGGTGGTGCTGTTCATGCCCGAGCCGGTCTACGGGTTTTCCACGGGCGACAGGTTCCTGTTGGGTGCCACCGCCACCCTGGTGGGTGGATGCTTCCGGATCATCGACTCATGACCGTCGTGAAATTCGGGGGCGTTCTTTTTGGCGTGCTACGCCGCGGGATCGGTGCTGACCTGGGCAAGGTACGTACGTCGACCCTCTGCCGGTAGGTCGCCAGCTGTGATTTCGCCGACCCGCGGGGGGTTTCCACGTCCAGGCGCTGTCGTTCATCTGGATCGCAGCGAGCCTACGTTTGACGGCGGGACTCCTAGAAGGGCAGTAGCGCAAGCTCGATCGGAGTCGTGGCTGGACCGCAGTCTCACGGGGCCACCTGCGAGCCGGTGAGCGCAATTTCACGCCCGGGTTACTATCGGCCGCCGTTTTGAGTAACAAAGGGTTCCTAGCGTGAGGGCGTGTCAATCGCCAGATTCATGCCCCGCGCACATCGCATCTCGGACTGGGATTCCGAGGACATCGTGGCCTGGGAGGCCGGTAACAAGGCCATCGCCCGTCGCAACCTGATCTGGTCAGTGGTGGCCGAGCACCTCGGTTTCTCAATCTGGTCGATCTGGTCGGTGATGGTGCTGTTCATGCCGCAGTCCGTGTACGGCTTCTCCGCAGCCGACAAGTTCCTACTGGGCGCCACGGCTTCGCTGGTCGGCGCCGGCCTGCGTATCCCGTATACGCTGGCCACCGCGACGTTCGGCGGCCGTAACTGGACCACGTTCTCCGCGTTCGTGCTGCTGATCCCCACGGTCGGCACGATGTGGCTGATGGCCCACCCCGGGCTGCCGCTGTGGCCATACCTGGTGTGCGCGGCGCTGGCCGGGTTCGGCGGCGGCAACTTCGCGTCGTCGATGACGAACATTAACGCGTTCTACCCGCAGCGGCTCAAGGGCTGGGCGCTCGGAATCAACGCCGGCGGCGGCAATATCGGGGTGGCGGTGGTCCAGGTGGTCGGTCTGCTGGTGATCGCCACCGCAGGCAACCGGGCGCCGTACTGGGTGTGCGCGGTCTACCTGGTGTTGCTGGCGGTCGCCGGCATCGGGGCAGCGCTGTTCATGGACAACCTCGACCAGCACAAGATCGATGTGACGGCCATGCGGTCGATCCTGTCCGTGCGCGACACCTGGGTGATCTCGCTGCTCTACGTCGGCACCTTCGGCTCGTTCATCGGGTTCTCGTTCGCGTTCGGCCAGGTGCTGCAGATCAACTTCATCGCTGGCGGGCAGAGCGCGGCACAGGCAGCGCTGCATGCTGCGCAGATCGCTTTCATCGGCCCGCTGCTCGGGTCGCTGAGCCGGGTGTACGGCGGAACACTCGCCGACCGCATCGGCGGCAGCCGGGTCACCCTGGCGGTGTTCGCCGGCATGATCACCGCCGCCGGCCTGCTGGTCGGCGTCAGCACGCACGGCGACCATGGTGGCGGCGCTGCGACCGCCGCCACCATGGTCGGCTACGTCGTCGGCTTCATCGCACTGTTCGTCCTGTCCGGAGCCGGCAATGGCTCGGTGTACAAAATGATCCCGTCGATCTTCGAGGCACGCAGCCGGTCTCTGGACCTCAGCGAGCCGGAACGTCAGCACTGGTCACGGGCCATGTCCGGGGCGCTGATCGGGTTCGCCGGCGCCATCGGCGCCCTCGGTGGCGTCGGCATCAACATGGCGCTGCGGCAGTCCTATCTGAGCAGCGGCTCGGCGACCGCGGCATTCTGGATTTTCATCTCGTTTTATGTCGGCGCGTCGGTGCTGACCTGGGCGATATACGTGCGCCGCCCGGGCCGGGCCGCTGCCGGTGTGCCAGTGCGTTTGGAGCCAGCGAGAGCGGAGGCGTAGCAACCCCCTAGTCCTGGGTGATCGATCTTCTCTCCTCCCGCGACGGATCAGGCCGCCACTGTGAGTTTGCTCACCGACGGATCGGCAAACTGGCCGTTCAACGTCGCGCAGCTCATCTCAGGGTGGCCGGGTCACTGCCGACTCCCAGCTTTCTCGCTGTCACGTCCCAGCTCGTGAAGGTAATTTCACGCCGCGGTCAACGTCGGCAGCGTCCCGGTAATACGGGATCCCTATCGTCACCGCGGCATCGATCACGAGGAGACTGATGGCCCGCGGGCATCGCATTACGGACTGGAATCCGGAGGACACAGCGGCCTGGGAGGCCGGTAACAACAAGATCGCCCGCCGCAACCTGATCTGCACCGTGGTGGCCGACCACGTCGCCTTCTCGATCTGGTCCCTCTGGTCGGTGATGGTGCTGTTCATGCCCGAATCGGTCTACGGCTTTTCCGCGGCCGACAAGTTCCTGCTGGGGGCCACGGCCACCTTCGTCGGTGGGTGCGTGCGCATCCCCTACACCTTGGGAATCGCGAAATTCGGCAGCCGCAACTGGACGACGTTCTCGGCATTTGTGCTGATGATCCCCACCATCGGCACGATCGTGCTGTTGGCCAACCCCGGCCTGCCGTTGTGGATGTATGTGGCGTGCGCGGCGCTGACGGGGTTGGGCGGTGGCAACTATGCCGCGTCGCTCGCAAATGTCAACGCCTTTTACCCGCAGCGGCTCAAGGGCTGGGCGCTAGGCGTCAACGCCGGTGGCGGCAACATCGGGGTGGCGGTTGTTCAGTTGGTCGGCCTGCTGGTACTGGCCGCCGGCGGCAACCGGCAACCGTACTGGGTGTGCGCGATCTATTTGGTGCTGCTGGCGGTCGCCGGTGTAGCGGCCGCGCTTTTCATGGACAACCTCGACCACGGCATCGAGGTGGACACCGTGCGGTTGATTCTGTTCGAGCGCGATACGTGGGTGGTCTCGCTGCTCTACATCTGCGCCTTCGGCTCGTGGATCGGGTTCGCGTTCGCGTTCGGTCAGGTGATGCAGATCAACTTCATCGAGAGTGGGCAAACGCACGCCCAGGCGTCGCTGCACGCAGCCCAGATCGCCTTCCTCGGTCCGCTGCTCGGATCATTGTCCCGGATCTACGGCGGCAAGTTGGCCGACCGAATGGGCGGCGGCAGCGTCAGCTTGGCCATCTTCACCGGCATGATCGCGGCTGCCGTGCTGCCGGTGGGTTTGAGCACCTATGACGACCACACCCGCGGCCCCAGCCACATCTACGGCCCGCCGACGACCACCACGATCGTCGGCTACGTCGCCGGCTTCATTGCGCTGTTCATCCTGGCCGGGATGGGCAACGGATCGGTTTTCAAACTGATCCCGTCGATCTTCGAAGCGCGCAGCCGCTCACTGAACGCCGGCGAAGCCGAACGCCGCCACTGGGCGCGCTCCATGTCGGGGGCACTGATCGGGTTCGTTGCGGCGGTCGGCGCGCTCGGCGGCGTGGGCATCAACCTGGCGCTGCGGCAGTCCTACCTGAGCACCGGCACAGAAACCTCGGCGTTCTGGATCTTCTTGGCGTCCTACGTCGTCGCTGCGATCCTGACCTGGAGGAGGTACGTGCGCCGACCAGTCTCGGCCCCCGGTGTGCCGCGGTCTGAACCCGAGCCGGCAACGGCCCGGGTGTGATCGATGACAAGCGCCGGGCAACGCGTCAGCAATTGCGTGGTAACGCCGCAGAAATCTACCAGGCATACACACTTTATATGGGCCAGCCAGGCACGGCGTCGCTCACCGGCTATCGGGTAGCGGTGACGTCAGCAAACCGTGCCGACGAGCTATGCGCGTTGCTGCGCCGTCACGGCGCCACAGTCTGCAGCGCCCCGGCGATCACCATGGTGGCCCTGCCCGACGACGACGAACTGCACCGTCACACCGAGGCGTTGATCGCCCGCCCGCCCGACATTCTGGTCGCGACGACCGGCATCGGATTCCGTGGCTGGGTGGCCGCAGCCGACGGGTGGGGGCTGGCCGATCAGCTTCTCGCGGCGCTGTCCACGGCCCGGATCGTGGCCCGGGGACCGAAGGCCACCGGTGCGCTGCGCGCGACAAACCTGCACGAGGAGTGGTCCCCGAAATCCGAATCATCCCGCGACGTGCTGCGATACCTGCTCGCATCTGGAGTCGCCGGTCGGCGCATCGCCGTCCAACAACACGGCGCCACCGAGGACTGGGATCCGTTCCCGGAATTTCTCGACGAGCTGCGCTCCGCGGGTGCCGACGTCGTGCCCATCCGCGTCTACCGGTGGCGGCCAGCGCCGCCGGGCGGCGAATTCGACCAGCTGATCACCCAGGTCGCGCAACGGCAGTTCGACGCGGTCAGCTTCACATCGGCACCTGCCGCGGCGGCGACCCTGTTACGCGCCCGCGAGCTGGATATCGAGGCCCAGCTGATCGACGCACTGTGCTCTGACGTGCACGCGATGTGCGTGGGCCCGGTAACCGCGCAACCGTTGATGCGACTGGGCATCCCGACGTCGTCGCCGGAACGGATGCGGTTAGGGGCGTTAGCGCGGCACATCGTTGAAGAGCTGCCGCCGCGGCGGTCGCGCACCGTGAAAGCAGCTGGCCATGTGATCGAGATCCGCGGAACCTGCGTGGTGGTCGACGGCGCGGTCAAGTCGCTGTCGCGGTCCGGCATGGCGACGCTGCGCGCGCTGGCGCGACGCCCGGGTGCCGTCGTCACCCGCGGTGACCTGCTCCGCGTGCTGCCCGGCAATGGCAACGACACCCACGCGGTGGATACGGCGGTGCTGCGGCTGCGAACAGCCTTGGGCGACAAAAACATCGTGGCGACGGTTGTCAAGCGCGGTTATCGGTTGGCGACCGACGAACACCTGGGGGCCGCATGAATCTGATCTTGGTCGCGCACGGCACCCGCCGACCGGGTGGTGTCGCCATGATCGGGGACCTCGCCGCGCATGTCGGCGTGCTGGTCAACCGCACTGTGCAGGTGGCGTTCGTCGATGTGCTGGGACCCACGCCCAGCGAGGTGCTTTCGCCGGCGGCGGCAACGGGCCGGCCCGCCATCGTGCTCCCGGCGTTCCTGTCCCGCGGATATCATGTCCGCACCGATCTGCCCGCCCATGTCGCGGCCAGCGGACACCCGGACGTCACCGTTACTCCCGCGTTGGGGCTGAGCCCGCAGATCGTGCGGATAGTTGGCGAGCAGATGGTGGAATCAGGTTGGCGCCCAAGTGATTCGGTGATCCTCGCGGCCGCCGGCACATCGGACCGAACCGCGCGCGCCGACCTGCACACCACCGCGACACTGCTGTCCGCGCTGATCGGATCACGCGTGGAGTTGGCGTTCGCCGCCGGTGAACCGCGCGTGCACGAGGCAGTCGCCCATGCGCGCCGTCGAGGTGCGCGCCGCGTCGTGGTCGCCTCCTACCTGCTGGCCGACGGCCTGTTCCAGGACCGGCTGCGAAACTCCGGCGCCGACCTGGTCAGCGATCCGCTGGGCACCAATCTCAGGTTAGTTCGGTTGGTCGCCAGCCGATTCTCCCGCGCGAGCAGGTGGTGCCCCCAGTGGTCGCACACACCGCGACAGTATCGGTGTAGGTATCCGGGCGGGTAACGGTCCATCCCCGTCCACGCTGCTGGCCCCTCCAGGAGACCTGTACACCCGCCGCCTGAATTAGGCGGCAGTCGCCTGCCCGACGTAGACGTGGCCGGCGGGTGTGACACGAACCGGGTACACCGGCACCGCCACCGTAGGATCGTCGAGGCAGTGGCCGTCATCGAGGCCGAAAGGCTGCTTGCCGATGGGTGATTGGACCATGGCTCGCCCAGCTCGGTCTCCGACAATGCCGCGGGACATCACCGCGGCGCCGGTGAACGGGTCGACGTTCCCCAGCGCGTGCAATGATCCGTCGTCCAGCCGGAAGAGAGCCGCCTGAGATCCGTCGTGGAGCAGCACGCCGACGCCGCGATTGGGGATGAGATAGTCGTAGGCGCAGGCCGCGGTCCAGGTCTCGTCGTCGAGGGCCAGCAGCTCGGTGGTGTCGTCAACCAGCGTCATGAGATCTCCTATTGCGCTTCGCGTTTTACGTCCGCACTCGCGGTATACCGATGAGCACCGGATCAGGGCGCCCCTCATCCGGTGGCGGCACCGGCCTCTTGCGCCCGTTGAATTCGGTGAAGGTCACTGTGGGGTCGGGGGCGTCAGGGGCGTTGACGAAGGACACGAACCGAGCCAGCTTCTGTGGATCCTCCAGCACCCCTTTCCATTCGCACTTGTAATTCGCCACGTGCCGTTCCATGGCCGCCTCGAATTCCTCGGCCAGGCCCAGCGAGTCATTGCACACCACGTCACGCACGTGATCGAGCCCGCCCTCAAGGGATTCAATCCACGGCGCGGTGCGTTGCAGCCGGTCGGCGGTGCGGATGTAGAACATCAAAAACCGGTCGATGTAGCGAATCAACGTCTCGTCGTCGAGGTCGCTGGCCAGTAGCTGCGCATGCTTGGGAGAAAAACCGCCGTTGCCGCCGACGTAGAGGTTCCAGCCCTTTTCGGTCGCGATGACACCGACGTCCTTGGCACGGGCCTCAGCGCATTCCCGCGCACACCCCGAGACACCCAGCTTGATCTTGTGCGGCGCCCGTAGACCCCGGTAGCGCAGCTCCAGGTCGATGGCCATCTGCACCGAATCCTGCTGCCCGTAGCGGCACCAGTCAGTACCCACGCAGCTTTTCACCGTGCGGACCGCCTTGCCGTAGGCGTGTCCCGATTCCATGCCGCCTTCGACCAACCGCTGCCAGATCGCCGGCAGCTGATCGACCCGGGCGCCGAACATGTCGATCCGCTGCCCGCCGGTGATCTTGGTGTACAGCCCGAACTCCTGCGCGATCTGACCGATCAGGATCAGGTGCTCCGGTTTGATACTCCCGCCGGGGACCCGCGGCACGACCGAGTAACTGCCGTTGCGCTGAATGTTGGCCAGGAAGTGGTCGTTGGAGTCCTGCAGGGATGCCTGCTCGCCGTCGAGAATGTGGTCGGAGCCGGTGGACGCCAGAATGGAGGCGACCGCCGGTTTGCAGATGTCGCAACCCTTTCCGCTGCCGAAGCGCTCCACCAGGCCGGAGAACGTGCGGATCCCGGTAGCCATGATGATCTCAAACAGCTCTTGGCGCGACTGGCTGAAGTGCTCGCACAACGCCTTGGACTGCTGCACACCTTCGGCTTCCAGGAGCTTCTTCAGCATCGGGACGCACGACCCGCACGACGTGCCCGCCGCGGTGCAGGTCTTGAGCGCGGGCACATCGGTGCAGCCGTCCGCGATGGCGGCGGTCAACTCACCCTTGGTGACGTTGTTGCACGAGCAGACCTGCGCGCAGTCCGGTAGTGCGCCCACCCCCAAAGCCGCTGCGCCACCACCGGATTGGTCCGGGGAGATCAGTGCCAGTGGATCGCCAGGTAGCTCCGCGCCAACCATCGGCCGCAGCACCCCATAGTTGGAGGCGTCGCCGACCAGGATGCCGCCGAGTAGTGTCTTCGCGTCGTCGGAGAGGACCAGCTTGGCGTAGGTCAGGTTCACCGCGTCGTTGACGACGACCTCGAGACAGTTCGGGGTCGTCCCCATGGCGTCGCCGAAGCTGGCGACGTCGACGCCGAGCAGTTTGAGCTTGGTCGACAGGTCGGCTTCGGGAAATTCCGCGGCGCCGTCGAGCAACCGGTCGGCCACCACCTCGGCGCTGGTATAGCCCGGCCCGACTAATCCATAACAGCGGCCCTCGATCGCGGCTACCTCGCCGATCGCATATATATCGGGATCGCTTGTGCGGCAGGACAAATCGGTGAGCACGCCGCCGCGTTCGGCGATCGTCAGGCCGGCCGCCGCGGCCAGCTCGTCACGTGGGCGTATGCCCGCCGCGAAGATCACCAGACCAGCGTCGATGACTTCACCGTCGGACAGGCTCACCCGCACCGACTGTGAACCGTCCGCATGCCCAACGGCTTCGATCGACTCGGTTTTCACATCGAGATGCACCGCGATGCCAAGGTCGGCGATCATCCGTCCCAAGAGCGCACCGCCGGCCTCGTCGACTTGCTGGGCCATCAGTCGCGGCATCATCTCCACGATGTGTGTCTGTAACCGGAACTGGCGCAGCGCGTTGGCGGCTTCGAGTCCCAACAGGCCGCCGCCGACAACCACGCCGGCGCATGCGTGGCCGGCATCCACCGTGCGCTGCACGTCGGCACGGATGGCGTCGAGGTCGTCGAGCGTGCGGTAGACGTGGCAGCAGGGCAGGTCATGGCCGGGCACCGGCGGCACGAACGCGGCGGACCCGGTGGCCAGCACCAGTTTGTCGTACCGATGCCGTTGGCCGTCCGCGGTCAGCACCGACTTGGTGGCGCGGTCGATCTCGGTGACGCGGCTGCTCAACAGCAACCGGACCTGCTCGTCACCGGCGTAGTCGTTGCCCGGCAGCGCCAGTCGTTCGCGGTCCCAACTCTCGGTGTAGGTGGTAAGCCCGACCCGGTCGTAGGCTGCGTTGGACTCTTCGGCCAGCACGGTGATCCGCAAGGACCCGTCGGTGTCACGGGCACGCAGCGCTTCGACCAGCCGGTGGCCCACCATGCCGTGCCCGACCACGACAATCTCGCGGGTCGCGCGCGGGTTTGCCGCTGCAGCCATGACCACGAGGTTAGAAACGCGATATTTCCGAAATGTGGCCCAATGTGACACCGCCGTGACGGAGTTCTCACACCTGACCGCAGTTGCCGTGAGAGCGTTCGCTGCCGGTGAACGCCCAGGTGGAACTTAAGCGTAGTCGACTCACGTTTGTATCAGCAGGAGCCGACAAAGGTGTCGGCAATCACAAGCACGAGGAGAAACTAATGAGCAATCTGGCGTTGTGGTCGCGACCGCTGTGGGATACCGACCGTTGGCTGCGCGACTTCTTCGGCCCCGCCGCCACGACCGACTGGGTCAAGCCCTTGAGCGGCGACTTCACCCCCGCCGCTGAGATCGTCAAGGATGGCGATGACGCCGTTGTCCGGCTGGAGCTGCCGGGCGTCGACGTCGACAAGGACGTGAACGTCGAGCTGGACCGCGGCCGCCTGGTCATCCACGGCGAGCACCGCGACCAGCACGCGGAGGAGAAGGATGGCCGCACCCTGCGTGAGATCCGTTACGGATCGTTCCGTCGGTCGTTCCAGCTGCCGGCGCACGTAACCACCGAAGCCATCTCGGCCTCCTACGACGCCGGCGTGCTGACCGTCCGGGTCGCCGGCGCCTACGCCGGGACTCAGGCCAAGCGCATCGCGATCACCAAGTAATTCCCGGTAACACCGCGAATCCGGTGGGGCCTGACGGCTCCACCGGGTTCGTTGTGTCAGCCCAGCGACGATGCGGGCCGCGCCGCGGCCCGAGGAGGAGCTGGGCGATTCGACTCAGCCCAACCGACCCGCTGGTCGGAGCCGTAACACGGTCAGGCCCAGCGGGCCAGGATCTCTTTGGCCCGCACTGCCAGCGCGGACTGCAGAAACGGCCCAAAGCTGATGCGCCCGACACCGAGCGGGCCGAACGATGCCGGGTCGTCCTGGTCGGGCAGCGCGATCGCGTTGACCGGCAGCGGCAGCTGGGTGGTCAAGCGCCGCAACGTCTCCGGGTCGTGGCGGCCGACCGGATACAGGACGTCGGCACCGGCCGCGGCGGCTTCGGTCAACCGCGCGACAGCCCGCTCGACGCGGTCCGACGCTCCACCTTCTTCAGGGCCTTCCTGACGCAGGAAGAGATCGGTGCGGGCGTTGATCACGACGTGCACCCCGGCCTCGTCGGCGGCCGCTCGCAGCGCGCCGACCAGCTGGGCGTGCTCGCTGGCCGAACGCAGCCGTTTGCCCTCGCTGTGCACGGTGTCCTCGATGTTGAGCCCAACAGCGCCCACACTCAGCAAACCGTCGATCAGCTGCGGCGCGGGCAGGCCGTAACCGGATTCGATGTCCACCGAGACCGGAACGTCGACGGCAGCGGTGATCTGCGCGACTCGACTGAGCAGGTCGTTAAACGACATGCCCTCGTTATCCGGTTTGCCGATGGAATCGGCGACCGGATGACTGCCGACCGTGAGGGCGGCGAAGCCGGCGTCGGTGGCAAGCCGCGCCGACCAGGCGTCCCACACGGTCGGCAAGATCACCGGGTTGCCCGGCCGATGCAGCGCCAGTAGCGCCGTCGCCCGATCGGCCAATGCCTGCTGAGCTGCCATGGGTGCTTGCTTTCCCGGTCGCGGGACGTGCCCTGTGTCACGTTTTGTTCGTGCGGGGATAGTATCGGGTGTCGTACTGTGATCTAAGACACCTCAGCGCGGGGAGATCCGTTGCCCAGCACTACTGAACTCGCCGGACTTCACGACCTCATCGGTGGCCTGCGGCGGTGTGTGACGTCTTTGAAGGCGCGATACGGCGACACCCCGGCGATGCGGCGCATCGTCAACGACGCCGAGCGGATCCTCAACGATGTGGAGTTGCTCGATATCGACGCCGGTGAATTAGACCTGGCCCGCTGCACCGCCGAGCAGTCGGGCGAGAAGATCGCGATTCCCCACACCCAGTACGACGCCGAGTTCTGGCGCGACGTCGACGACGAGGGCGTCGGCGGCTATAGCAGGGCCTGATCCACCCCCCGCGACACCGGGTGCTCTTGTCTCAGTACGCTCCGACCAGGCAAAGCGAAGAGGAACCACACAGATGAGCGCACCCACGGCGAACCGTCCCGCGACCGGCGTCTACTCACCCACCCGCGCCCAGATAGCGCCACCCACACTGCGCACCGACCGATGGTGGTTCGCGCCGCTAATGACCGACATCGGCCTGGCGGCATTCGTCATCTATGCCACCACCCGGGCGTTCTGGGGCAGCGCATACTGGGTGGCTGACTACCACTACCTGACGCCGTTCTACTCGCCGTGCGTCAGCGCGTCGTGTCAACCCGGCGCCAGCCACCTCGGTGTCTGGTTCGGGCACTTCCCGGCGTGGATCCCGCTGGGTATATTGGTGCTTCCGTTCCTGCTCAGCTTTCGGATCACCTGCTATTACTATCGCAAGGCCTACTACCGCTCAGTGTGGCAGTCCCCCCTGGCATGCGCTGTGGCAGAACCACATTCACGCTACACCGGCGAAACCCAGCTTCCGCTGATCATCCAGAACAGTCACCGCTACTTCTTCTACGTCGCCATGATCGTCTCGGTGATCAACACCTACGACGCGATCAGGGCGTTCCATTCCCCGTCCGGCTTCGGATTCGGTTTGGGCAACATCATTCTCGTCGGCAACGTGATCCTGCTCTGGGTGTACACGTTGTCGTGCCACTCTTGCCGCCACATCACCGGCGGCCGCCTCAAGCACTTCGGCAAACACCCGGTCCGCTACTGGATGTGGACACAGGTCAGTCGGATGAACACCCGCCACATGATGTGGGCGTGGATCACGCTGGGTACCTTGGCGACCACCGACTTCTACGTCATGCTGGTGGCCAGCGGCACTATTCACGACTTGAGATTCATTGGTTGACGAGGGATTTCAAGCTAGCCAGTAAAGAGTTGAGCGAGGTTTCATGGTTGAGGTCGAGCGGCACTCCTACGACGTGGTCGTGATCGGTGCCGGTGGCGCGGGGTTGCGCGCCGTGATCGAAGCGCGGGAACGCGGCCTGAAGGTGGCCGTGGTGTGTAAGTCGTTGTTCGGCAAAGCTCATACGGTGATGGCCGAGGGTGGTGCCGCGGCGGCGATGGGCAACGCCAACCCCAAGGACAACTGGAAGGTGCACTTCCGCGACACCATGCGCGGCGGGAAGTTCCTGAACAACTGGCGGATGGCCGAGCTGCACGCCATGGAAGCGCCGGACCGGGTATGGGAGCTGGAGACCTACGGCGCGCTGTTCGACCGCACCAAGGACGGCCGGATCAGCCAGCGCAACTTCGGCGGCCACACGTACGCGCGGCTGGCACACGTCGGCGACCGCACCGGCCTGGAGCTCATCCGCACGATGCAGCAGAAGATCGTCTCGCTGCAGCAGGAGGACAAGGCCGAGCTCGGCGACTACGAGGCCCGCATCCGGGTATTCGCCGAGTGCACGATCACCGAACTGATCAAGGATGGCGACCGCATCGCCGGCGCGGTCGGATATTGGCGCGAAAGTGGACGATTCATCCTCTTCGAGGCGCCAGCGGTGGTGATGGCCACCGGCGGCATCGGCAAGTCGTTCAAGGTCACCTCGAATTCCTGGGAGTACACCGGCGACGGACACGCGCTGGCGCTGCGGGCCGGCGCGACGCTGATCAACATGGAGTTCGTCCAATTCCACCCGACTGGCATGGTCTGGCCGCCCAGCGTGAAGGGCATCCTGGTCACCGAGGGCGTGCGCGGCGACGGCGGGGTGCTGAAGAACTCCGAGGGCAGGCGGTTCATGTTCGACTACATCCCGCCGGTGTTCAAGGGTCAGTACGCCGAGACCGAGCAAGAAGCCGATCAGTGGCTCAAGGACAACGACTCGGCGCGGCGCACACCCGATCTGCTGCCGCGTGACGAGGTTTCCCGCGCGATCAACTCCGAGGTGAAGGCCGGCCGCGGCACGCCGCACGGTGGGGTCTACCTGGACATCGCCTCCCGGCTGCCGACCGAGGAGATCAAACGCCGGCTGCCGTCGATGTATCACCAATTCATGGAGCTGGCCGAGGTCGACATCACCAAGGAGCCAATGGAAGTCGGTCCGACCTGCCACTACGTGATGGGCGGCATCGAAGTCGACCCGGACACCGGTGCGGCAACGGTGCGGGGGCTGTTCGCGGCGGGCGAGTGCTCGGGCGGCATGCATGGCTCGAACCGGCTGGGCGGTAATTCGCTGTCCGACCTGATCGTGTTCGGTCGGCGCGCGGGCCTGGGCGCCGCCGATTACGTGCGTGCCCTCTCGCAGCGGCCAACGGTTCCGGCCAAGGCCGTCGAGGCGGCCGCCAAGATGGCGCTGGCGCCATTCAATCCGCCGAAAGACATTGCGGCGGCGGAGAATCCGTACAAGGTGCACACCGACCTGCAGGACATGATGAACGATCTCGTCGGCATCATCCGCAGGGCCGACGAGATCACCCAGGCGCTGTCACGGTTGGATGAGCTGAAGGCGCGCTACGCCAACGTCGTGGTCGAGGGGCACCGGCAGTACAACCCCGGCTGGCACCTGGCCATCGATCTGCGCAACATGCTGCTGGTCAGCGATTGCGTGGCCAAGGCGGCGCTGGAGCGCACCGAGAGCCGCGGCGGTCACACCCGCGACGATCACCCCGCCATGGACGCCAACTGGCGCAAGACCTTGCTGGTGTGCCGCGCCAGTGACGATGGCGCCGGCAGTTCCGCTATTCCTAGCATCAGCATCACGCGCGAAGAGCAGGTGCCGATGCGGCCCGACCTGCTGGAGCTCTTCGAGATCGATGAACTCGAAAAGTATTACACCGACGAAGAGCTGGCCGAGCACCCAGGACGGAGAAGCTAGATGACCTACAACGCGAGCATGCGGGTATGGCGCGGCGACGAGCACGGCGGGGCGCTGCAGGACTTCACTGTCGAGGTCAACGAGGGCGAGGTGGTGCTCGACATCATCCACCGGTTGCAGGCCACCCAGACGCCTGACCTTGCGGTGCGGTGGAACTGCAAAGCGGGCAAGTGCGGTTCCTGCTCGGCGGAGATCAACGGCAAGCCGAAGCTGATGTGCATGACCCGGATGTCGACATTCGCCAAGGACGAGGCCGTCACCGTGACACCGCTGCGGACGTTCCCGGTAATTCGCGATCTGGTTACCGATGTCTCGTTCAATTACGAGAAAGCGCGCGCGATCCCGTCGTTCACACCACCCAAGGAGTTGCAGCCCGGGGAATACCGGATGGCACAAGTCGACGTGCAGCGCTCGCAGGAGTTCCGCAAGTGCATCGAATGCTTCCTGTGCCAAAGCGTCTGCCACGTGATCCGCGACCACGACGAGAACAAAAAGGCGTTCGCCGGGCCGCGGTACTTGATGCGGATCGCCGAGCTGGAAATGCATCCGCTGGACACTCTGGACCGGCGCAGCCAGGCGCAGGAGGAGCTCGGCCTGGGCTACTGCAACATCACCAAGTGCTGCACCGAGGTCTGCCCGGAAAACATCAAGATCACCGACAATGCGCTGATCCCGATGAAGGAGCGGGTCGCCGACCGCAAATACGATCCGGTGGTGTGGCTGGGTAACAAACTGTTCCGCCGCTGAGCACCCGTTAGAGCACTCGGGTTGAGGTGTGCGATCACGGCCGCTCCGGGTATCCCACGATGAGGACACAGTTCTGTCTACGAAAGTGCGATGCCTATGCGAGAAACCGCCAGCATCAACGACATTCGAACCGCGATCCGCGAATTATCGATCCGTGCCGAAGTCGCCCACAAGGAGGGCCGGCACGAGGATGCCGCCGAGATCGAGCAGCGCGTTCAGGGCTCCGCGACGAACTCGGCCAGCACCCCCAACCGAACGCCGGCCGAGCGCCGGTCAGGCGCCGAGCCGGCGGAAGACGCTGCGGTGGAACACGATGGGCGCCACGTCCGGGTCCACCCTGACATCGCTCACCCGCAGGACCACGATGGTGTGATCCCCGGCCGGGATGAGTTGTTCGATCGCGCTCTCCAGCCACACGCTGGTTCCCTTGATGAAGACCGCGCCGCCACCGTTGGACACCGTCTCCAACCCGGTGAAGCGGTCCCCGGTCTTGGCGGCCAGCGTGCGCACCACCTCGTCGTGCGCCTCGCCGAGCACGCTGATGCCCAGCAGCGGCACCAGTTTGAGCTTGGGCCATGTCGTCGACGTGTTCTGAACGCAGAACGACACCAGCGGTGGATCCAGCGAGACGGGCACGAATGTGCTGGCCGCCAGCCCCTCCCGGACTCCGTTGACCTCGGCAGCAATGGCAACCACCCCCGACGGGAAATGGCCGAAGGCCTCCCGCAGCGAGGACGGCGTCAGCTTGCTGGTCGACTTCACCGGGCTTCATTCGCGTCGATGGATTTCTCGCACACGACCCTACTCGCCGGGCATTTCACGCTCAGCAATACCCGCTGAGTATCCGTGTGCGGCGGCGACATCCGGGTGGGCCCGCAGTCTGCTCTTCCAGGCATTGCGACCATACACGGAGAAGATGGGGTCGGCGGGGTCGGTGTGTCCGACGGCCCGGGCCGCCAGTTCATCGGGCAGCGACAGCACCGGGAGCTGCGCGTCGAGCCGTGGGTTGAAGAAGTACGGAACCGACATCCGCTCGGCGCCCGACTGCCGCAGGTTCACCCGGTGTTCGGTCGCCCGCAGGTACCCGCCCGTCGCCACCTCGAGCAGCTCACCGATATTGATGATGAACGCGCCGTCCAGCGCAGGAACATCGACCCAGCAGTCATCCCCACCCCGGCGACCGCCCCTTGACCGCCGCACCTGCAGGCCGTGGCCGCCCGGCTCGGCCAGCAGCAGGGTGACCACCCCTGCGTCTCGGTGCGCGCCCACACCTTGCGAGGTGGCTGCGCGTGAGGGATACCGCACGATCTTGATCAGCGTGGCCGGCGTGTCGGCGAAGGCCGCGTCGAACACATCGGGCGGGCTGCCCAGCGACGCCGCCCAATGCCGCAACAGGATGCGGGCCACCCCAGAGAGCGCGGCGTCCCACTCGTCGATGATCTCGGGCAGCTCCGGCAGCGCGGCCGGCCACTGGTTAGGGCCTTGCAGCCACCAGTAATCCGGCTTACCCGGCCCGCCGACCGACGGGCGCTCGGGTCCGATGTCGATCTGCTCACGCCAGTCCGCCCCGCCGCGGGTCAGCTCACCGCCCAGCCTGGTGTAGCCGCGGAAATGCGGACTGTGCACCATCGCGATGGCGTCCTTGTCGGCCTGCGGCAGGGCGAAGAATCGACGCGCCACCTCGAGCATCCTGCGGGTGAGCCGCTCGGGCACGTCATGGCCGGTCAGGTAGAAAAATCCGACCTCGTGGGCCGCCGCCCGCAGAAAATGTCGCAGCTCGTCTGGATCTGCGCGGAGATCCACCACGGGAAGCTCAGTGACGCTCGAAACAGTTGTCACCGGTTCATCATCGTCGCAGGTGAGACCGCCTGCCAGGGTCTCGCTCAACCAGAATCCAACCGGTTGGTTAGTTAGGTGCTGAAATTTTGCTCGCACTATGTTGGCGTTGAAGTTACCGACCGGTATACTGGTGGGTAACTTAACCCGGGTAGCCAATCACGAGTGGCGTTCTCATCGAGGAGGAGCACGTGAGCCACTACAAGAGCAACGTCCGCGACCAGGAATTCAACCTGTTCGAGGTCTTTGGCGTCGACGAGGCATTCTGCGAGGGCCGCTACAGTGACCTGGACGTTGACATTGTCCGTGAGATGCTGGCGGAGATGAGTCGGCTGGCTGAGGGCCCGATCGCCGAGTCATTCTTCGAAGGTGACCGCAACCCGCCGGTTTTCGACCCCGAGACGCATTCGGTGACGCTGCCCGAGTCGTTCAAGAAGTCGGTACGTGCGGTGCTGGAGGCCGGTTGGGACAAGGTCGGCATCAACGAGGCTCTCGGCGGCACCCCGATGCCCAAGGCGCTGGTGTGGGCGATACACGAGCACATCCTGGGCGCCAACCCGGCGATGTGGCTGTACGGCGGCGGCGCCGGTTTCGCCAACATCCTCTACGACCTCGGCACCGATGAGCAGAAGAAGTGGGCCGTGCTGGCCGCCGAGCGCGGCTGGGGATCCACGATGGTGCTCACCGAGCCCGACGCTGGCTCCGACGTGGGCGCCGCCCGCACCAAGGCGATCAAACAGGACGACGGCTCCTGGCACATTGACGGCGTCAAGCGGTTCATCACCTCCGCCGACTCCGGTGACCTTTTCGAAAACATCTTCCACCTGGTGCTGGCCCGCCCAGAGGGCGCCGGGCCGGGCACCAAGGGCCTGTCGCTGTTCTTCGTCCCCAAGTTCCTGTTCGACCCCGAGACCGGCGAGCTCGGTGAGCGCAACGGCGTATTCGTCACCAACGTCGAGCACAAGATGGGCCTGAAGGCTTCCGCGACCTGTGAGCTGGCGTTCGGCCAGCACGGTGTGCCCGCCAAGGGCTGGCTGGTCGGCGAGGCGCACGACGGCATCGCGCAGATGTTCGAGGTCATCGAGCAGATTCGCATGATGGTCGGCACCAAGGCGATCGCAACGCTGTCCACCGGCTACCTGAACGCGTTGGAATACGCCAAGAGCCGGGTGCAGGGCGCCGACCTGACCCAGATGACCGACAAGACCGCGCCGCGGGTGACCATCACCCACCACCCCGACGTGCGGCGCAGCCTGATGACCCAGAAGGCTTACGCCGAGGGGCTGCGTGCGCTGTACCTCTACACCGCGACCTACCAGGACGCCGCTGTGGCCGAGGCGGTGCACGGTGTGGACGCCGAGCTGGCGGCCAAGGTCAACGACCTGATGCTGCCGGTGGTCAAGGGCGTCGGCTCTGAGCAGGCCTACGCCAAGCTCACCGAGAGCCTGCAGACCTTCGGCGGGTCCGGTTTCCTGCAGGACTACCCGATCGAGCAGTACATCCGCGACTCGAAGATCGACTCCCTGTACGAGGGCACCACCGCCATCCAGGCGCAGGACTTTTTCTTCCGCAAGATCGTCCGCGATAAGGGTGTGGCGCTGGCGCATGTGGCAGGCCAGATCGAGGAGTTCGTCAAGAACGAGTCCGGTAACGGCCGGCTGAAGGCCGAGCGTGAGCTGCTGGCGACCGCGCTGGCCGATGTTCAGGCGATGGCTACTGCGCTGACCGGCTACCTGATGGCCGCGCAGGATGACGTGACCAACGTCTACAAGGTTGGTCTGGGTTCGGTGCGCTTCCTGATGAGCGTCGGCGATCTGATGATCGGTTGGTTGCTGCAGTGTCAGGCCGCGGTGGCCAACGAGGCTCTCGACGTCGGCGTCAGCGACGCGGATCGCGCCTTCTACGAGGGCAAGGTCGCGGTGGCCTCGTTCTTCGCGAAGAACTTCCTACCGCTGCTCTCCAGCACCCGACAGGTGATCGAGACGCTGGACAACGACATCATGGAGCTCGACGAAGCGGCCTTCTGATCGGCTGCTGAGACGCAAAAGTCCCCCATTTCGCTGCGAAACGGAGGACTTTGCGTCTGCTGGTTGTTCGTTGGCGGAGCGACTATGTCGGCCGCTTCGACCAGGCTCGGGGTGTTCGTCTGACCACGGTCACGAGTCCATCTGCCGCAGCAGGGCCCGGGTGCGCGCACGACCCTCGGTGGAGCTGTCGAAGACGCCGCCGACGAACTCGTCGACGCCAGCTGCGCGCAGCTCCTCGATGCGGTCCGCCACCACTCGCTCGTCGCCGATGATTGCCGCATCCGCGGGTCCAGCGAAGCCCTCGCGGTCGAGCGTGGCGCGGTACGACGGCAGGTGCCCGTACATCGCGAACTGTCGGGCGGCCTGCGCCCGCACCCCGGCAACGTCGTCGGTGACACTCACCGGAAGCGCGGCGACTACCCGGACCGAGCCGTCCGGGCGGCCGGCGTCGGCCGCCCCCTGGCGCAGTGTCGGACCGACGTGGTCGGCCAACGTCTTGGGCCCAGTCATCCACGTGAAGGTGCCCGCGGTGCGCCGGCCCGCCAGCCGCAACAGCTGCGGACCCAACGCTGCGATGTATACATCGGGCGTCGGGGCACCCGGAATCTGAAGCGCCCCGCGGGTCGTCACGGTCTCGCCGAGCGCGTCGGCGGCCTGACCCGCCAGCAGCGGCTGTAGGCCGTTGAGGTACTCACGCAACCGCCGGACGGGTTTATCCCAAGGGATTCCCCACATGCCTTCGGTGACCGTCTGATGCGTCATACCCAGGCCAAGGATGAAGCGGCCGTTGCCGATAAGGCTGAGCGTCAGCGCGCGCTGTGCCAGCAGCATCGGGTGCTGGTTCTGGATCGGTATCACGCCGGTGGCCACCTCGATACGGTCGACCTCGCGCAGCACGACAGCCAGCACTGTGAGCAGGTCCGGTTCCCAGGGCAGTTGGGTCAGCCATACCCGACGGAAGCCCTCGTCGCGCAGCTGGGCGAGGTTGTGCGTGGTGGCGTCGACCGGTGAACGCCCGCCGGTGTCACTTAGCGACGCAACGATGCTGGTTTGCATGACGCCCACGGTAGCGGGCCACATCCAAAACGAGGGCGGGTTCGGGAGGACACTTTTGGGGGCGTCTCACTTGACTCGCGCGGCCGGCTTTCACCCCACCGGCACTTCGGATCAGTCACTCCCGAACCCGTCGTGCTATCGATGGTAGCGCCACGGGCTCCCGTCACGCCAGAGCCAATCACGCCGAGACCGAGGATGCCCCTTGCGATCCCAGCGCGCCGATTCCGAACCAGTGCCGCAGCACCCGGTCGAGCGCGTCAACGTCCGGCGCGTCCGATGAGGATGCCCAGGCCACATAGCCGTCCGGACGCACCAGCAACGCGCTAGCCGCGACCGGCTCGACCGGGCGGCCGGCGACGACAGTGACGCCGTCGAAATCGCTGACCGCCGCGGCCAACACGGCGTTGGCGGTGAAGTCCAGCAACAGGGGCCGGCCGTCTCGCGCCAACTCCGCGACTCTGCTTGCACCGCTGGGCGTTTCGATTGTGAGGTCCGGGACCCAACGCCCGACGAGGGGATGTGCCCCAGGATCGGTGGGGTAGCAAACGTCGGCGCCGGCCAGCAAGTCGCTGAGACGACGGACGGCATGCCGGTCGGCCAGCAACTCGCCGAATAATTCGCGCAAAGCCGTCACCTCGGGCCCCGGCCTGATGAGCGCCAACTGCGCGCGGCTGTGCATGATCACCCGCTCGGCAACGGGCCTGCGCTCGGCCTCATAAGTCTGCAGGAGCGTCGGCTCGAACCGGCCCTGCACGACACCGGCCAGCTTCCAACCCAGGTTGACGGCGTCCTGCAGGCCTACGTTCAATCCCGGTCCGCCCAGGGGCGAGTGCACGTGCGCGGCGTCCCCGACCAGGATCACCCGGCCAGCGGTGTAACGCGAGGCGATGCGGGAGTTGATGCCGGCGAAGCGGCGGAAGTCGACTGGGGCGTTCGACGCCGGGGGCCTTAGCGGCACGTTGACGGCCAACACACGTTCGATGCTGGCCTGCAGCTCCGGCAGGGTCAGCGGGGCACCCTCCTCGGCCTGCCCTGCACGGGCTTGGTCGTCGTCGGGCGCGCCGTCGAGTTCGATGCTGCCGATCATCGATCGGCCATTCAGCCAGGCCCAGATGAACAACCCACGCTCGGTCCGCACGAACTGCAGCGGCGGTACCCGACCGAAGCCGGGTACGTCGAGCGCGCCGGTTTCCGGGTCGACCCAGCCGTGGGGAGGCAGCACGTCCGCCGCTATGCGACCAATGACGTCGTGGGAGGACATCCCGGGAAAATCGATCCCGGCCAGCTTGCGGGTCGGGCTGGTACCGCCATCCGCTCCGACGAGATATGCGGCGGTCAGCTCGTACCGGCCGTCGGGTCCGCTTACCTGGACGGTGACGCCGGCGGCGTGCTGGTCGAAACCGGTCAGCGCATGTCCCCACCGGATATCGGCCTGATACGCGGCGGCCCGACCGGCAAGCACCTGCACCAGCTTGGGCTGCGGAGCCATCAACCGGTAGACCTGGGACTGCGGCACCGAGCTGAAGTCCAGCGAAAATGCGCCGAACATATGGCCAGCCGCCGGCCGGGGCGGCTCCGCGTTACCCGCAAGCGGCTCGTAGAGGCCGCGGTGGTCGAGGATCCGGACTCCCTGGCCGACAATGCCATTGGCGCGTGGCAGCGGATTCGGGCCGGGCAGCGGATCCAACACGACTGGCCGGACCCCGGCCAGGCCGAGTTCGCAGGCCAGCATCAGGCCGTTCGGACCGGCTCCCGCGATGACGACGTCGATCATTAGCCCAGCTTACTAGTTCCGGCGAACCCCAGCTGGTTCGAGTTGGCGCGCACCATCGCGGCTGACGGCAAAGCTCGGCGAGAAGGCGCATAGAAAAGGGCCACCGCTGGATCCCCTCATTCCAGCGGCAGGCCCCTCGATGGGGCCGCGCCTTGGCCACGATGATTCAGGGATGCCCCGCGTTGTCATCGGGTCGGGGGTGGGACGACAACACAGAGCTATCCGGACTGGCGGTTACCCGTGCCGTCGCGTTACTAAACCACCGGAACAGAATTCAAATTCCGCAGTGGCGGCCACACCCGGGCCGCGGTGTCAGGCTTCCAGAATCGCGGCCACACCCTGGCCGCCGGCGGCACAGATCGAGATCAGCCCCCGCACCGGCTTGCTGGCGGCTCCTTTCCGCTCTGTCTTCTTCTCCGCGAGCTGCTTGGCCATCTGAGCGAGGATCCGCCCGCCGGTGGCTGCGAAGGGATGCCCGGCCGCCAGTGACGAACCGTTGACATTGAGCTTGGACCGATCGATGGACCCCATCGCGGCGTCTAAGCCCAGGCGCTGCTTGCAGTACTCCTCGGACTCCCAGGCTTGCAGGTGCGCCAGCACCACCGAGGCGAATGCCTCGTGGATTTCGTAGAAGTCGAAGTCCTGCAAGGTCAGCCCGTTACGGGCCAGCAGCCGCGGCACGGCGTAGGTCGGCGCCATCAGCAGCCCGTCGCTGCCGCTGACATAGTCGACCGCGGCGGTCTCGGCGTCCACGAAATAAGCCAGCGGAGCCAGCGAATGTTGCGCCGCCCAGTCGTCGCTGGCCAGCAAAACGACCGAGGCGCCGTCGGTCAGCGGAGTGGAATTGCCGGCCGTCATCGTCGCGTCACCGGCCTTCACCCCGAAAACCGGGCGCAGTGTGGCCAGCTTCTCCACCGTCGAGTTGGGCCGCAGGTTGTCGTCGCGGTAGAGCCCCAGAAACGGCGTGACCAGGTCGTCGAAGAAACCGCGGTCGTAGCCGGCCGCCATGTTGCGGTGGCTGGCGACCGCCAGCTCGTCCTGGTCGACCCGCTTGATCCCCATCTGCTTGGTGGTGATGGCTTGGTGCTCTCCCATCGACAGGCCGGTGCGCGGCTCGCTGTTGACCGGGATCTCCACGCCGAGCGTGGCGGGCAGCTTGCCGACCAGCTTCAGCCGTTCCAGATTGGACTTGGACCGGCGCAGCTTCAGCAACGTGCGGCGCAACTCGTCGCCGAAACCGATCGGCGGGTCGGAGGTGGTGTCGACCCCGCCGGCGGCGGCCACCTCGTAGCGGCCGGCGGCGATCCCGTCGGCCGCGGCGATCGCCGCCTGCAGACCGGTGCCGCACGCCTGCTGCATGTCGAACGCGGGCGTATGGGGCGACAAGGCCGATCCCAGCACGCATTCACGCATCAGGTTGAAATCGCGGCTGTGCTTGAGCACCGCGCCGCCGATGACCGCGCCGAGTCGTTCGCCGGCGAGCCCGAGGCGCTCCACCAGCCCGCCCAGGGCCGCCGTGAACATGTCCTGGTTGGACGCGTCGGCGTAAGCGCCGTCGGATCGTGCGAACGGGATGCGATTGCCGCCGAGCACAGCGACGCGTCGCCTGGTCTGTGAACTCTTCTGAGATGCCTGAATACTCGGTATCGAACTTGCAGGGGCCACGTTTGTCTCCCGGTTGTCAGTTTGGGGTATCCGCCGCTGAAGGCCATACTACTCACTGTCCTTACTCTGGAGTAAGTTCGTCCCGGCTCGATACGGTTGTCAACATCAGGTACGCCCGACACGGAAGGCAGTTCAGTGGCCCCCAAGCTTTCATCCGATCTGTTCTCCCAGGTCGTCAACTCCGCTCCCGGGTCGTTTTTGGCCAAGCAACTGGGCATTCCCCAGCCCGAGACACTGCGCCGCTATCGCGTGAGCGATCCGCCGCTGGTCGGATCTTTGCTGATCGGCGGCGAGGGCAGGGTGGTCGAGCCGCTGCGGACGGCGCTGGCCAAGGATTACGAGCTGGTGGGCAACAACCTCGGCGGCCGCTGGGCTGATTCGTTCGGCGGACTGGTTTTCGACGCTACCGGTATCACCGCGCCCGCAGGCGGTATCACCGCGCCCGCAGGCCTCAAGGCGCTCCACCACTTTTTCACTCCGCTGCTGCGCAACCTCGGCCGCTGTGCCCGCGTGGTGGTCGTCGGCACCACACCCGAGGCGGCCGGCAGCGCCGACGAGCGGATCGCGCAGCGCGCGCTGGAGGGCTTCACCCGCTCGCTGGGCAAGGAGCTGCGCCGTGGGGCCACCGCTGCGCTGGTGTATTTGTCCCCGGATGCCAAACCGGCGGCCACCGGCCTGGAATCGACGATGCGGTTCATCCTGTCGGCTAAGTCGGCTTACGTGGACGGCCAGGTGTTCTACATCGGAGCGGCCGACTCCACGCCGCCGGCCGATTGGGACCGACCCTTGGACGGCAAGGTCGCCATCGTGACAGGCGCCGCCCGTGGCATTGGCGCGACCATCGCCGAGGTGTTTGCCCGCGACGGCGCCCGCGTCGTCGGGATCGACGTGGAGGCCGCCGGCGAGGCCCTGGCCGAAACCGCCTCCCGCGTCGGTGGCACGGCACTCACACTCGACGTCACCGCAGACGATGCGGTTGACCGTATCGCCGACCACTTGGGCGGACATTACGGCGGGCGGGCCGACATCTTGGTCAACAATGCCGGAATCACCCGCGACAAGCTGTTGGCCAACATGGACGACGCCCGCTGGGACGCGGTCATGGCCGTCAATCTGCTTGCCCCGTTACGGCTTACCGAAGGACTGGTCGGCAACGGCAGTATCGGCGAGGGTGGCCGGGTGATCGGGTTGTCGTCGGTGGCCGGTATCGCGGGCAACCGCGGGCAGACCAACTACGCCACCACCAAGGCCGGCATGATCGGCCTTACCACGGCGCTGGCACCGAAGCTCGCTGAAAAGGGCATCACGATCAACGCCGTCGCACCGGGATTCATCGAAACCCAGATGACGGCCGCCATCCCGCTGGCCACCCGCGAGGTGGGCCGCCGACTGAACTCGCTGTTGCAGGGCGGGCAGCCCGTCGATGTCGCCGAAACCATCGCCTACTTCGCCAGCCCGGCTTCGAACGCGGTGACCGGCAACGTCATTCGCGTCTGCGGCCAGGCCATGATGGGCGCCTAGGGGGTGGCATGACTCAACCAAGCGGCCTGATGAACATGCTCCGCGCGGCGGCCGGCGCGTTGCCGCTGGTGCCGCGCGGCGACCACCTGCCGAACCGGACGCTAACAGTTCAAGACGTGCCGATCGACCGCGCCAACGTCGCGGCCTATGCGGCGGTGACCGGGCTGCGCTACGGCGACGCCGTGCCGCTGACCTACCCGTTCACGTTGACCTTCCCGACGATGATGTCGCTGGTGACCGCGTTTGACTTCCCTTTCGCCGCAATGGGATCGGTGCACACCGAGAACCACATCACACAGTATCGGCCGATTGCGGTAACCGATTCCGTCGGAATCGCCGTGCACGCGGAGAACCTTCGCGAGCACCGCAAAGGGCTGCTGGTCGACCTGGTGGCCGACGTCAGCGTTGGCAACGACACTGCGTGGCACCAGGTGACGACTTTCCTGCATCAGCAACGCACCAGCTTGTCCGATGAACCCAAACCGCCGCCGCAGAAGCAGCCCAAGCTACCTCCACCGAACGCGATCCTGCGGATCACCCCGGCCCAGATCCGCCGCTACGCCGCCATCGGTGGTGATCACAACCCGATCCACACCAATCCGATCGGCGCCAAACTATTCGGCTTCCCGAGCGTCATTGCACACGGAATGTTCGGTGCAGCAGCGGTATTGGCTAACATCGAGGCTCGGCTGCCGGATGCCGTGACGTATTCGGTGCGGTTCGGCAAGCCGGTGGTGCTGCCCGCCAGGGTGGGACTCTACGTCGATCAGGTCGAAGACGGCTGGGATCTCACGCTGCGCAATATCGCCAAGGGGTATCCGCACCTGACCGGCGCGGTGCGGGCGCTGTAGCTCGCTCGGTGGGTGGAACTCCCGAGGGCACATTGCAATTCGTGAGGGTGGGCCTCGAAGCGGCGATCGGTCAGCCGGAGCCGGTGGCGACTTTCGGTGCGGCGTCTGAGATGTCGCGATCATACGGCGCGCCTTTGAGGCCGCGCCAAAACAGGTTGATCATCAGCTCGGCCGCCTCGTCGACGTGGGTGTCGCCGGCGCTGAGCCGGGTCGCCACCGCCTCACCGGCGCCCACCAACGCCACGGCCATCATCTCGAAGTCGGTATCCGCCTCCGGGTTCCGGGTGCCCACCCGCAGCAGCCCGGCCACCAGTTCAGTGATTCGCTCGCGCCCCTCGCGTACTGTTTGCGCGAATGCCTGGGAACTGGTGGCCTGGGTGTACATCACGATCCACGAAGCCCGGTTCGCGTCGATGTAGCGCAGGAAGGACACGATGGTGTTGCGCAGCAAGTCCTTCGGGCTCTGCTTAGGGTTGATATCCGCGCGCACAGCGTCGATGAACCGGGTCAGCTCGCGGTTCAGGCAGGCGCCGAACAGTTCTTCCTTGGAACCGTAATACAGGTAAAGCATCGGCTTGGAGATCTCCGCCTTGGCCGCGATCGCGTCCATGGAGGTCTCGTGGTAGCCGTTGACCGAAAACATCTGCACGGCGGCGTCGAGCATCTGCTGCTCGCGGACAGCACGAGGTAGTCGCTTGGTACCACCTGCCATGCTCTGCCCTCTACCTGCACTTGTTGCCGCCTGCGTGCGCCCTGAACCGACGTTATCTGACTCCAGGGTAGGCAATGTGCTTTCCACGCACACTCTTTAGTGTCCACACCGGGGATTCGGCCCTTTCACCGCCGCGATTCGCGATACCGAGGCGTCGATCGCCGACATCGTCAACTCGCCTGCGGCCACTGCCTTCTCCAGCCGGTCCACGACTGCGGGCACCTGGTCGGTAGTGACCCACAGCGCGGTATCGGTGCCGGCCCGCAGGGTGCGCAGCGCCGCCTCAGCCACGCCGTACCGGTTGGAGATCGCGGCCATGCTGGACAGGTCGTCGCTGAACACCGGTCCATTGAAGGGCGGCCCGCCGTAGCCGACGCCGCCGCGCAGCAATTGCACCGCCGCCCGGCTCAGGCTGGCCGGTTCGTCGCCGGTCAGCCCGGGCACCTGCAGGTGACCGAGCATCACCCCGACCGGGGCCGCGGTGACCAGCGTCCGGTAGGGCACCAGATCGCTGCTCTGCAAGTCGTCCAGCGGTGGCGTAGTGACCGTCCCCGTATGCGAGTCGCCCGAGCCATGCCCGTGGCCGGGGAAGTGCTTGAGCACGGGCAGCAGCCCGGCATCCCGCAGTCCGCGCGCATATGCCCCGGCGTAAGCGGTGACCACAGCGGGATCCGGGCCGAACGACCGGTCGCCGATCACGGTGTTGGCCGGGGCGTCGGTCACGTCGACCACGGGGGCGAAGTCGATGGTGATGCCGAGGTTGCGCATTTTGTGTCCGCGGTCCAGTGCCATGTTGTAGACCTCGTCGGGTGTGTGGGTCTGCGCCAACACCCGCGCCGACGGAGCCGATCCGATCAGCGACGACAGCCGCGCCACCCGGCCGCCTTCTTCGTCGACGCTCACCGCCAGCGGCAGTGGGCCAGCGCCGGCGGCGATGTTGGCCAGCGAGCCGTCGGTCAGCATCGAGAGGTCCGTCCAGCTGCCGATGAAGATGCCGCCCACGTGATGATCGGCAACGACGGCCCTGGCGTCGCCGGCGTCTCGCACCCCGACCATTAGCAGCTGCGCCAGCTTGTCGCGGGTAGGTAGAGCCGTCGCGTCCCCGCAGCCCGGGGGAATCGGCCTGGCCACCGGCTGACGGACCGCAGGCGATGGTGAGGATGCGGGTCGTTTGGCGTGCGCGCCGCACCCTGCCGCGAGCACAGACGCCGCGGCCAGCACAGCCAGGATGCGCGCAACAGCCATCAGCCCATGCTGTCACGGCGCGGATCCGTGTGAGCAGCACCCCGCCCGACGACGATGCGGGCCGTGTGCGGCCCGAGGAGGAGTCGGGCGTCAAGCTCCCGCCCGACGACGATGCGGGCCGTGTGCGGCGATCAGACCCCGCCACGCCCACGTTGGTCGCCGGCTGCAACCGTGTACTGCTGCTACGTTGGCAAGCGCGTTGCCGAAAACACAACGACCACAACCAAGGAGCCCTCGATGCGCCGGTCCGTGCTGCCCGCAGCGGCCAGCATCGTGGCAGGCCTGGCGCTCGGCGCCGCCGCGGTGATGGGAGTGACCCTTGTCGTGCAGCAGGACGCCAGGGCGGTGCAGCCGCAACACGACCCAAACCCGTCGGTATCGAACTTGGTGCAGTACGGCGACCGCTGCTTCCACGGGCATTGCCTACCCAACTGTTGGCACGGATATTGCCTGCCCTAGGCCTGCTTTGCAGCACTAAGCGAGAGTGCCTGAATAAGGTGCCGCCAGAGCTTCGTCCGTGAGGCGGAAGATCGGTGGCGCAGGCCGCGACCGCCTTTCTGCTAGGTTGGCGACAAACCACGACCGCAACCTCGAGGAGCCATCGATGAACCGGTTCGTTGCGCCCGCCGCCGCCAGCGTCGTGGTTGGTTTGTTGTTGGGCGCGGCCGCGATCTTCGGGATCACCCTGATGGTGGAGCAAAACACGAAGCCGCCACTGCCCGGCGGTGATCCGGCGTCGTCGGTGCTCAACCGGGTCGAGTACGGTAACCGCAGCTAATCGGAGCGCTCCGGCCTCCGCCTCCTCCTCACAGACACCGTTTACCGTGTCGCTGCCGCGTCGCTGGCTGTGGTTAGTCGCGGCGGTCACCTTGGTGTTGAGCTTCGCGCAATCCCCGGGACAGATCTGTCCCGACACCAAGCTCGATCTGACCGCCAATCCGCTGCGCTTCCTGGCCCGCGCGACCAACCTGTGGAACAGCGACCTCCCGTTCGGCCAGGCCCAGAACCAGGCCTACGGCTACCTATTTCCACACGGCACCTTCTTCCTGATCGGCCACCTGCTCGGGCTGCCCGGCTGGGTCACCCAGCGGCTGTGGTGGGCGCTGCTGCTCATCGTCGGGTTCTGGGGACTGCTGCGGGTCGCCGAAGCGCTGGGCATCGGCAGCCCGACGTCGCGCGCGCTCGCCGCAGCGGCGTTCGCGCTGTCGCCGCGGGTGCTGACCACTCTCGGGTCGATCTCGTCGGAAACCCTGCCGATGATGCTGGCGCCGTGGGTGCTGCTGCCCACCATCCTGGCGTTGCGCGCCGAGGCAGGCAGGTCGGTGCGAGTGCTGGCCGCTCAGGCCGGGCTGGCGGTGGCATTGATGGGGGCGGTCAACGCCATCGCGACGCTGGCGGGTTGCCTGCCCGCGGTGATCTGGTGGGCCTGTCACCGGCCGAACCGGTTGTGGTTGCGCTACACCGCGTGGTGGCTGTTAGCCCTGACGCTGGCGATGCTGTGGTGGCTGGTGGCGTTGGATCTGCTGGGGCACGTCAGCCCCCCGTTCCTGGACTTCATCGAATCCTCCGGCGTCACAACACAATGGACGTCGCTAACCGAGATGCTGCGCGGCACCGCCAGCTGGACACCGTTCGTGGCGCCCGATGCCACCGCGGGTGCGCCGCTGGTCACCGGATCAGTCGAGGTCCTGGCCACCTGTCTGGTCGCCGCCGCCGGGCTTGCCGGGCTCGCGATGCGCGACATGCCCGCACGCGGACGGCTGGTGGCGGTGCTGTTGGTCGGGGTGGTCTTGCTGGCCATCGGCTACGCGGGTGGTCTGGGATCGCCGCTGGCGCAGCAGGTGCAGGCGTTTTTGGACGCCGGCGGCGCACCCCTGCGCAACGTGCACAAGCTGGAGTCGGTGATCCGGATCCCGCTGGTGCTGGGGCTGGCTCAGCTGCTAGGCCGGATACCGCTACCGGGCAGCGCCCCGGTGCGGGAGTGGATCCATGCGTTCGCCCACCCCGAACACGACAAGCGGGTCGCGGCCGGGATCGTCGTCCTGATTGCCCTGATGGTCAGCACATCCTTGGCGTGGACGGGCCGGCTCACCCCGCCCGGCACGTTCAGCGCGATACCCCAGTACTGGCATGACGCCGCTGACTGGCTCAGCGAACACAACACCGGTACGCCCACTCCCGGGCGGGTACTCGTGGTTCCCGGGGCGCCGTTCGCCACCCAGGTGTGGGGCACCAGTCACGACGAACCGTTGCAGGTGCTTGGCAGCAGCCCGTGGGGGGTGCGCGACTCCATCCCGCTGACCCCGCCGCAAACCATCCGGGCGCTCGATTCCGTGCAACGCTTGCTCGCCGCCGGCCAGTCATCGGCGGGGTTAGCCGATACCCTTGCCCGCCAAGGCATTTCGTATGTGGTGGTACGTAATGACCTGGACCCCGAGACGTCGCGCTCAGCACGCCCGATCCTGGTACACCGGGCCATTGCGGGATCGCCGCGACTGCAGAGGGTGGCACAGTTCGGCGCACCGGTCGGGCCCGGCGCGGTGTCGGGCTTCGTCATCGACAGCGGACTGCGACCGCGGTATCCGGCGGTGGAGATCTACCGGGTCGCCGTCGGCGGCGGCGACCCCGCTGCCCCCTATTTCGCCGACACCGACGAGCTGGCCCGCGTCGACGGCGGGCCCGAGGTGCTGCTGCGGCTCGACGAACGCCGGCGCCTGCTCGGTGAACCTGCGCTGGGGCCGGTATTGATGACCGCCGACGCCCGACAGGCCGGTCTGCCGGTGCCCGTCGTCACCCTCACCGACACCCCGGTGGCCCGGGAGACCGACTATGGCCGGGTGGACAACCACTCGTCGGCGATCCGCGCCGCCGGCGACGCCCGGCACACCTTCAACCGGGTGCCCGACTACCCCGTTCCGGGCGCCGACCCGGCCTTCGGGGGCTGGACGGGCGGGCGGATCACGGCGTCCAGTTCGTCGTCGGATGCCACCGCGCTGCCCGATGTCGCGCCTGCGACCTCGCCCGCCGCCGCGATCGACGGCGATCCGGCGACCGCGTGGGTGTCCAACGCGCTGCAGTCCGCCGTCGGTCAATGGCTGCAAGTGGATTTCGACCACCCGGTGACCAACGCCGTCATCACCCTCACACCCAGCGCGACCGCCGTCGGCGCCCAGATCCGCCGCATTCAGATTGCCACTGTCAACGGCACTACCACGTTGCGGTTCGACGAGGCCGGCAAGCCGCTCACCGCGGCGCTGCCCTACGGCGAAACCCCGTGGGTGCGGATCACCGCGATCGGCGCCGATGACGGGTCCGCCGGCGTGCAGTTCGGTATCACGGACTTGGCGGTCGCCCAGTACGACGCGTCCGGATTCGCCCACCCGGTCGACCTGCGGCACACCGTGCTGGTTTCCGGCCCGCCATCAGCCTCGATGGTCGCGCGGTGGGATCTGGGATCGGAACTGCTCGGCAGACCGGGCTGCGCCCATGGGCCCGACGACGTGCGCTGCGCGGCGTCGATGGCGCTGGCACCCGAAGAACCGGTCACTTTCAGTCGCACGCTGACCGTGCCACGCCCGGTCTCGGTGACCCCCATGGTGTGGGTGCGGCCCCGGCAGGGCCCCAAGCTGGCCGATCTGATCGCCCAGCCGGACACCACACGGGCCCGCGGTGATTCCGATCTGGTCGACGTTCTCGGCTCGGCATATGCGGCCACCGACGGTGATCCGGCCACCGCGTGGACGGCGCCGCAGCGGGTCGTCCAGCACAAAACCCCGCCGACACTCACCCTCACCCTGCCTCGGCCCACCGAGGTGACCGGGCTGCGCCTCACCCCCAGCGCGTCAGCAGCGCCCGCCCATCCGACGATGGTGGCCGTCGACCTCGGCGACGGCCCGCAGGTCCGCGAATTAAAACCGAGTGGCGACGGGGCGGGCGGGCCACAAACCCTGGCCCTCAAATCCAGGGTCACCGACGCCGTCACCCTCAGCCTGCTCGACTGGGACGACGTTATCGACCGCACCGCGCTGGGCTTTGACCAGCTCAAACCGCCGGGGCTGGCCGAGGTCGTGGTGCTCGGCGGCGATGGCGAACCGGTTGCGCCTGCCGACGCGGCCCGTAACCGGTCGCGGCAAATCACGGTCGACTGCGCCCACGGCCCCGTCATCGCGGTCGCGGGCCGATTTGTGCACACCTCGATCAAGACCTCGGTGGGCGCTCTGCTGGACGGCGAGCCGGTTCCCGCCCAAGTATGCGATCGCCGGCCGATCACGCTGCCGGCCGGTCAGCAGGAGCTGCTGATCGGCCCCGGCGCGGAGTTCGTCGTCGACGGAGCCCAGCTGTCCGGTCCGCAGGCCGCCGAGTTACCCAGCGCCACTGGCACCTCGCTGGTGCCCGCCTCCACCGGTGCCTGGGGCGCCGCACGCCGCGAGGTGCGCACACAAGGGGCGGCGACCTCTCGGGTGCTGGTCGTGCCGGAAAGCATCAACCCCGGCTGGGTGGCACGCACCAGTGACGGGACCCGGCTGACGCCGGTCGCCGTCAACGGGTGGCAGCAGGGCTGGGTGGTGCCCCCGGGAACCGCCGACACGATCACGCTGACCTTCGCCTTCAACTCGGCCTACCGCGTGGGCCTGGCGGGCGGACTGGCCTTGCTGCCGCTGTTAGGCCTGCTGGCGTGGTGGCCGCCGCGACGGACGCGTCACAATGACCCACCCGCACGCCCCTGGGCACCCGGACCCTGGGTGGCGGTCGCGGTGCTGGCCGCCGGGGCGGTGATCGCCGGCGCAGCCGGGATCATCGTGTTCGGCGCTGCCCTTGGTCTGCGGTACGCGCTGCGCCACCGACAGTGGTTGCGTGACGTAGTCACCGTCGGGTTGAGCGCCGGTGGGCTGATTCTGGCCGGGGCGGCGCTATCCCGGCATCCCTGGCGCTCTGTCGACGGCTACGCCGGGCACTCCGCGATTGTGCAACTGCTGGCGCTCATTTCGCTGGCCGTGCTAGCCGCGTCGGTCGTTACTCCCCGACCGCGCACGCAATGACTTTGCTCGCCGACCGGCGGTTTTCGCCCTGGTCGGCCGAGTACGCGGCAGGATAGTTGTGAACGTCCACCGTCCGGGGAGTTGCGGACATGGGATGGTTTACCGCACCTGAATATTGGCTGGGCCGACTGGTACTGGAGCGCGGTGTGGCGGCCATCTACCTGATCGCCTTCGTCGCCGCCGCCAGACAGTTCCGTGCGCTCATCGGCGAGCACGGGATGCTGCCGGTGCCGCGATTTTTGGCATGGCAATCCTTGTGGGGGGCGCCGAGCATCTTTCACTTCCGCTATTCCGATCGGCTTTTCGCCACCGTCTCGTGGTTCGGTGCGGCGCTGGCGACGGCGATCGTCGCCGGGGTGGCCGATCTGGTGCCGCTGTGGGCCGCGATGCTCTTATGGCTGTTGCTTTGGGTTCTGTACCTGTCGATCGTCAACGTCGGGCAGACGTGGTATTCGTTCGGCTGGGAGTCGTTGCTGCTGGAGACCGGGTTCCTGGCGATCTTCCTCGGTAATGACCGCACAGCGCCGCCGGTGTTGACGATGTGGCTGGCGCGTTTGCTGCTGTTCCGGCTCGAGTTCGGTGCGGGGCTGATCAAGCTGCGCGGTGACCGGTGCTGGCGGGATCTGACGTGCCTGTACTACCACCATGAGACACAGCCGATGCCCGGACCGCTGAGCTGGTTCTTCCATCACCTGCCCAAGCCGCTGCACCGGGTTGAAGTGGCGGTCAACCATTTCGCCCAACTCGTGGTGCCCTTTGGGTTGTTCACTCCACAGCCGGGCGCGAGCGTGGCCGCGGCGATCATCGTCATCACCCAACTGTGGCTGGTGATCTCCGGCAACTTCGCCTGGCTTAATTGGCTGACGATCATCCTGGCGTGCAGCGTGATCGACCAATCGTCGGCGGCGGCGGTGTTGCCGGTGCCCGCACGGCCGGCGCCACCGGGGCCGCCGCCGTGGTTTGCCTCGTTGGTGATCGTGTTCGCGGTGGCGGTGGTGTTCCTGAGCTATTGGCCGGCGCGCAACATGCTCTCCTCTCACCAGCGCATGAACATGTCGTTCAACCCGTTCCACCTGGTGAACACCTACGGGGCCTTCGGCAGCGTCGGCCGCACCCGCCGGGAGGTGGTGATCGAAGGCACGGACGACGAGGAGATCACCCCCCAGACGGTGTGGAAGGAATACGAATTCAAGGGCAAGCCGGGCGCCCTGCGCCGACTGCCGCCGCAATGGGCCCCGTACCATCTGCGGCTGGACTGGCTCATGTGGTTCGCCGCCATCTCGCCGCACTACGCGCACCAGTGGCTGACACCGTTTCTGGTGCGACTACTGCAAAACGACCCGCCAACACTGCGGCTGCTGCGGCACAATCCCTTCCCCGAGTCCCCGCCACGGTATGTGCGCGCGCAGCTTTACCGGTACCGCTTCACCACGTGGCGGGAACTGTGGCACGAGCGATCGTGGTGGCATCGCACGCTGGAGGATAGATACGTCCCGCCCGTCACGATTGAGACGGTGAAGTCGCCCAGGTCGGGCGAGTGAGCGGTATGCGCCTACTTGACTCCCGGCAGGCGCCGTAAAGCGCGCAACGCGGTGGTCATGACGCGCGCGTATCGTTTGGCGCTCAGCCACGCCGGTACGCCGACGGGTATCATGCGCTCCGCCGCAATGGTTTGCGCCTCAGTGTATTTGAGGATTCCATGTTCACCGTGGCGGCGTCCGACGCCGGAGTCTTTCATTCCGCCCATGGGCGCGTCGATGGAAGCCCATGCGGCGGCATACCCCTCGTTGACGTTGACGGTGCCGGCTTGCAGCCGGGCAGCGACTCGTCGGCCCCGCGCGCGGTCGCTGGTCCACACGCTGAAGTTCAGGCCGTAGGCGCTGTCGTTGGCCTTTTCGATCGCCTCTTCTTCACTGTCGACCGGGTAGAGGGAGACCACCGGACCGAAGGTCTCGTCGGCGAACGCATCCATGCCCTCGCGTACTCCGGTGAGGATTGTCGGCTCGTAGAAATGCGGGCCGATGTCTGGGCGTGGGCGACCGCCGGCGAGCACGGTGGCACCCTTGGCCACCGCGTCGTCGACGTGCTGCATCACCGTCTTGAGTTGCCTATCTGAGATCAACGAGCCCATGTCAGCCGAATAGTCAAGGACTGCCGATAATTTCATCGCCTTGGCGGCCGCGGCGAAGCGGTCGGCGAAGTCGTCCCAGAGTGCGGTCGGGATATATATCCGTTCGATGGAAATGCATAGCTGACCGGCATTGGAAAACGCCGCCCGCAGCGCGCCGCGCACGGCTTTTCCGATGTCGGCGTCGTCGAGCACCAGCAACGCGTTCTTGCCGCCCAGTTCCATGGAGCAGTCGATGAGCCGCTGGCCTGCCTGAGCGGCGACGCTGCGACCCACGGCGGTGGAGCCGGTGAACATCAAGAAATCGCATTGCTCGATGATCGGTGTGCCCAGCTGCGATCCGGCTCCGGTGACGACTTGCACCACACCCGGTGGCATGCCGGCCTCCTCGAGCAGGCGCACCGCCCACAACGCGGAAAACGGCGTCTGTTGATCCGGTTTGGCCAACACCGCGTTACCGGCGACAATCGCCGGTAGCGCGTCGCTGATCCCCAGCGTCAGCGGGTAGTTCCACGGCGAGATGATGCCTACCAGACCCTTAGGGTGGTGGTATTCCCACACCTCGGTGAGTATCAACTGCACGCCCTGGCGGCGTGTCGGCTTCAGGTAGTTGGCGGCGGTGTGGGCGTAGTAGCGCGCCGTGAGGCAGACATCGGCGACCTCTTCGAACGCGTGCCGGCGTGCCTTGCCGTTCTCGAGCTGAATGATGTCGAGAACTTCGTCTTGGCGTTGCAGCACCAGGTCGTGGAACCGCAGCAGAACAGCTGCTCGCTCTCGTACTGGCCGGGCGGCCCAGTCCGGCTGCACCGCACGGGCACGCTGAGCCGCAGCCGCCACATCCTCACTAGTGCAACGTGGGACCGTGCCGAGCGGCCGGCCCGTCATCGCGTTAGTGACCTCAAAGCGAGAATCTGGGTCACCGGCGGCAACCCGCACGCCCAGCTCGTTGAAGACCGCCGATCGTTCAGTATCACTAATTGTGGTCATCGTGTCGTATTCCTTTCCATCGGTGAGCCTTCCGCTCACCAGACCGCTATTTGATTCACCACCGCCTCGGCCGAATGAATCTGACCCTCGTCTTTAATCATAGTGTTTCGTCCAGCTGGCCGAGCCTTTCGGTGAGGCGGAGGTTTTCGGAGTAGTCGACCGGGCAGCAGATCAGCGACACGCCGTCGTCGTCCAGCGCCGCCTTCAGCGTCGGCAACAATTCCTCTGCGCTGGTGATCCGATATCCCTTGGCGCCAAAGCTCTGCGCGTAGGCCACTACGTCGGGATTGCTGAACCTCACGTAGTAATGTTCTCCGAGTTCGAGATCCATCTTCCATTCGATGAGGCCGTAACCGCCGTCCTCCCAAATCAAAACCACCAATGGTATCCGCTCCCGGACGGCGGTTTCGATCTCCTGGGAGTTCATCAAGAACGCGCCGTCACCGACTACGGCCAACACCTTGGCGTCGGGTCGAGCCAGCTTGACGCCGAGCGCTCCGGGCAAGGCAAACCCCATGGCGGACAAGCCGTTTGAGACAAGGCACGTGTTCCGCTGGTACGTCGGGTAGAGCCGCGCCATCCACATCTTGGTAGCACCGGTGTCGACCAGCACGATGTCATTGCGGCCGAGCGCCGCGCGGGTGTCGGCCACAACCCGCGCCGGCGTCAGCGGAAATCGCGAATCTTGTTGTCCGCGACTGGATTCCTCGGCGAGCAAGTCGCACCCGGGGACTATTCCGCCGCCGCCGAAACGTTGCTTCGCGAGCGCGTCGGTGAGCGCGTTCAACGAGGCACTGATGTCACCGATGATTCCCACGGCAACCGGGTAGTGCATATCGACCTCGGCGGGGAAGCGATGAATATGGATGATCTCCTTGTCGGCATGCGGGTTGATCCGGACAGGGTCGAATTCCTGTAGCTCGTAGCCGACCGCGATGACGACGTCGGCGCTGTCGAACCCGAAGTTGACGTAGTCATGCGTCATGAACCCGATGGTCCCGAGGCTGTTGGGATGGTCGTCGGGCATCACGCCCTTGCCGTGGAAGGTGTTGGCGACTGGAACTGCGGTTGCGTCAGAAAATCGAATTAGAGCTGCGGTCGCGTCGCCGCGGGCGGCACCATGCCCGGCCAGCACCACCGGTCGCTGAGCTGTGCGCAGGACGAGGACCGCCCGCGCGACCTGACCGGCCGCCGGTGCCTCGGCGCGCACGACGTTGCGCGGCAACGGTGTCAGGTCGGGATAGTCGGCGGCATCTGCATCCAGGTGCTCGGGCACCGCCAGGTAGACCGCGGCCGGGCGTTCGGTCTCGGCGAGCTTGAACGCCTTCCGGAACATCTCCGGTATGGCCTGCGCGGTGGGAACGCCGTCGGCCCAGCGGGTGATCGGGGCGAACATCGACACCAGGTCGACGTACTGGTGCGACTCTTTGTATTGGCGATCCTGGCCGACCTGCGCGGAGATGGCGACCAGCGGAGTGCTGTTGGTGGTGGCATCGGCGACGCCGAGCTGCATGTTGATCGCGCCCGGGCCTAAGGTGGCCGAAACCACTGCGGCGCGGCCGGTGACCCGGCCGTACATCTCCGCCATGAACGCCGCCGCCTGCTCGTGCCGGGTGAGCACGTAGCGGATGCTCGACGCGGCCAATGCCTGCACGAAGTGGATGTTCTCCTCGCCGGGCAGCCCGAAGACGACAGAAACACCCTCGGATTCGAGGCACCTGACCATCAGCTGGGCGGGCGTACTCATCTGGCCCCTCCGTCCGAATTGCCTCGGATCCGTTTACTCTCGTCACGATAGTGGCACGCTGGATATCGGAATCCATTTCACATGCCCGCCCACCGAAGGATGTCAGCGTGTCCATCGCCACGATCAACCCGGCCACCGGAGAGACAGTCAAGACCTTCACTCCGGCAACCTCCAGCGAAGTCGATGCCGCGATAGCTCGTGCTTACGACCGGTTCGCCGACTACCGCCACACCAGCTGCGCGCAACGTGCCCGGTGCGCGAGCGCCACCGCCGACCTACTGGAGGCCGAGGCCGAAGAAGCGGCAGCGATGATGACTCTCGAGATGGGCAAGACCCTGGCGGCGGCGAAAGCCGAGACATTGAAGTGCGCCAAGGGGTTTCGCTTCTACGCCGAGAACGCCGAAGCGCTGCTTGCCGACGAACCGGCCGACGCTGCCGCGGTCGGCGCGTCCAAGGCATACGCCCGGTATCAACCGCTCGGGGTGCTGCTGGCCGTCATGCCGTGGAACTTTCCGCTGTGGCAGGCCGTTCGGTTCGCTGCACCCGCGCTGATGGCCGGCAACGTCGGCATCCTCAAGCACGCGTCCAACGTGCCGCAATGCGCGCTCTACCTCGCTGACGTCATCGCGCGCGGCGGTTTTCCGGAGGGCTGTTTCCAGACGTTGCTCGTCCCGTCAAGTGCCGTGGAAGACATCCTGCGCGATCCCCGGGTGGCCGCCGCCACGCTCACGGGCAGTGAACCGGCCGGTCGATCGGTCGCCGCCATCGCCGGCGATGAGGTCAAGCCCACGGTGCTGGAGCTCGGCGGCAGCGACCCGTTCATTGTGATGCCGTCTGCAGACCTCGAGGCTGCGGTCACCACCGCGGTCGCCGCCCGGGTGCAGAACAACGGCCAATCCTGCATCGCCGCAAAACGATTCATCGCCCACACCGACATCTACGACGAGTTCCTCGACAAGTTCGTCGCGCGGATGGAGGCGCTGCAGGTCGGCGACCCGACCGACCCGGACACCGACGTCGGTCCGCTGGCAACCGAGCAGGGCCGCGCCGACGTCGAGAAGCTCGTCGACCAGGCGGCCGCGGCCGGCGCGATGATCCGCTGCGGCGGCAAGCGCCTCGACCGGCCCGGGTGGTTCTATCCCCCGACTGTGATCACCGACATCACCAGGGACATGCCGATTTTCACCGAGGAGGTGTTCGGCCCGGTGGCGTCGGTGTACCGCGCCGCCGACATCGACGAAGGCATCGAGATCGCCAACGCCACCACTTTCGGGCTGGGATCCAACGCCTGGACCACTGACGAGGCCGAGCAGCGGCGTTTCATTGACGGCATCCAGGCCGGTCAGGTGTTCATCAACGGGATGACGGTGTCCTATCCCGAGCTGCCGTTCGGCGGGGTCAAGCGGTCCGGCTACGGCCGGGAGCTTTCCGCCCACGGGATCCGCGAGTTCTGCAACGTCAAGACCGTGTGGATCGCCTAAGCGTTATGCGGAGGCAGCCAGCGCCTGCTGGTCCTCGTCGGCGAACGTGTCCTCGAGCTGCAGCGGCGAGTAATCGACGTCGATCTCTGCGACCGGTCGACCGCGGGCGCTGCCGATCGTCCCGAATCGCCGCATCCCTTTGTCGCTGGAGTACTGCATGAACTCTTCCACCGACAGGTCGAAGGGCATCTCGTCACCGTACAGGGCAAAGCCTTCTTCGGTGAGGCGCAGCGCCAAGGGGATGAGCTCGCTCATCCGCGTTTCGAACACCGTCCAATTGGCGTCGTCGGCGGCGACGTGGCGCCGACACGTGAAGGTGCCCCACGCCATGTGGCGTCGCTCGTCGTCACCGATGCGCCGGACCAGCTCCTGCATGCCGGGCAGAATGCCGCGCTCCACGCAAATCTTGTGCCAGGCGTAGTAGCCGGTCAGCGCCAACATGCCTTCAACGATGTGGTTGTACGTCACCGATGCCCGAACCTGGGCAGCCGGCGAGGGATCCGTCGATAAAGCGTTGAGTGAGTCCGGAAGTTCCTCGTTGAACATTTGCCGGTAAGCCGGAAGTTCATCGAGGTGACCGTGCAGGTCATCGGTGATCCCGACGGCGTCGAGCCACAAGCGGAACACCTGGGTGTGTTTGGCCTCCTCAAACGCGAACTGTGTCAGATACATCTCGTCCCCCAGCCGGCCTTCCGCGCGCATCGCGGCCATGAACGGCTGGATGTCTTTCGTGACCGCTTCCTCGCCGGCGATGAACTCGGCGCAGAGCCGGGTGGCGTAGTCGCGTTCACGGTCCGAAAGCGCCTCCCAGTCCGACCGGTCGCGGGAGAAATCGATATCGGCCGGATCCCAGAACTTCGCATTGCCGCCCGCGAACAGCTTGAGCGGCAGGCTGTCCCAGTTGAGGCCACCTGCGGCCAGCGAGCCGTAACGTGTCCGTGTCATTTGACCTCCTTCAGGTCGTGTCGGTGGGTCGTGTGTGGCAACGCGGAGAAGGCGGCCGCCAGCACAGCCACGAGCCTGCGCACGGCCAGTGCCGGCTGCTCGGGTGTGGGCTCGTCGAGCCCAAGGATCGGGTCCATACCGCGCACGTAGGGTGCCAGCGCCAGATGCGGAAAGATCAGCAGAAGCAGCGACAACAACGCGCCGGTATCGCAATCCGAACCAAGGTCGCCTCGTGCGTGCGCGTCACGCACGAGCGGCCGCAAAACTTCCAAGTAGTGGCGGTGAATGACCGTGCGCACACTGATGCGGGCATCGGTGTCGACCTCCAAACTCGCCGCGGCATGAAGCGAACGTTCGCGTGGATGATCGGCAAAGTACGCGACCCACACGTCGAGAAGGTCGGTGAGGAATTCGAAGAACGGTCTGCTCGGGTCGAGTTCGCGGATGCGGTCCTCCATATAGGAACGCACCCGCTGACCGGCGACGTCGGCGATGAACGCGTAGAGGTCGCGCTTGTCCGCGAAGTATTGGAACAGGCTTCCCTTGGCAACCCCGGCGCGCCGAGCGATGACGTTCAGGCTGCCTTGTGAGAATCCATGCGCTGCGAACTCGGCCTCCGCGGCTTCCACCACGGCTGCGCGACGAATCGGATCGACGCGGGCCCACGTCACCGTTGGCATAGGGTCCTCCTAGCGTCGATGACCACTGGTCATTTTACTGTGAGCCACTTCACAGTCAAGGCCGGGCTGCGACCAGTCGGTGAGCCGGACCGTGCATGAATCGGAATGAGCTGGCGCGCCATTGGCTCGCGCCGCGGCGCCTCGTCTGTAACATGAGTCACCACGCCGATGGGGTGGGTTTCGCCCACCTGTCAGAGATAGTCGGAATCGGATGCCGTACGCCGTTGCGCGTCGAAACGGAACAATTTTGTCGCTCGTAGGCGGGCACTACGACGTACCCCCAACTTCCTGAGACGCGTGGGAATCCTGAGCCGATTGGCGATACTGACCCTGGCTCGCTAGCAGCGGTCAGTGCTTGCCGGACGCGACGGCCCAGGGAACCGGCTTCTTGATTCCACCGACAGCGCCGCCGGATCGGCTTAGCATCGGCGGCGTGTCGCAGCTGAATACCGCACAGGGACCGATCGATACCGCTGATCTGGGCGTCACTCTGATGCATGAGCACGTGTTCATCATGACCACCGAGATCATGCAGAACTATCCGGAAGGGTGGGGCGACGAAGCCAAACGCGAGGCGGATGCCGTAAAGCGCCTCAACGAACTGAAGGCGCGCGGGGTGGACACCATCGTCGACCTCACCGTCATTGGGCTGGGCCGCTACATCCCGCGCATCGCGCGTGTCGCCGCGGCCACCGAGCTGAATATCGTCGTCGCCACCGGGCTGTACACCTACAACGACGTGCCGTTCTACTTCCACTATCTCGGCCCGGACGCGCCGCTGAACGGGCCCGAGATCATGACCGACATGTTCGTTCGTGACATCGAACAGGGCATCGCCGACACCGGTATCAAGGCCGCGATCCTCAAATGCGCCACCGATGAGCCGGGCATCACCCCCGGCGTCGAGCGGGTGCTGCGCGCCGTCGCGCAAGCTCATAAACGCACCGGGGTGCCGATCTCCACGCACACCCACGCGGAGCTGCGGCGCGGGCTCGAGCAACAACGCATCTTCGCCGAGGAAGGCGTCGACCTATCCCGGGTGATCATCGGCCACTCTGGTGACACCACCGATCTCGACTACCTCGAAGAGCTCATCAACAACGGCTCTTACATCGGGATGGACCGCTTCGGCATCGACGTGATACTGCCGTTCGAGGATCGGGTGAACACGGTGGCGCGCATGTGCGAGCGCGGGCACGCCGACAAGATGGTGTTATCGCACGACGCGAATTGCTATTTCGACGCGCTGCCCGAGGCGATGCTGCCGGTGGCCGCGCCCAATTGGCATTACCTGCACATCCACAACGACGTGATCCCGGCTCTCAAGGAGCGAGGTGTCACCGACGAGCAGATCCACACCATGCTCGTCGAGAACCCGCGTCGCATCTTCGAGCGGCGGGGCGCCTACGACTGACCGGGACCGTCAGGGCGCGATTGCGTTCTCTTGGGCCGCCCCGACCGGGCTCTCCGGTGCGGGCATCGACCGCTGCTGCCGAAACTCCCAGCGGCGCAAGGCTTCCCGGCACGGCGACTCGACAAGTGCGTAACTCACGGCGGCGATCGCGATTGCGAAGGTCAGCGTCAACACCAACACTGCCGGCATCCCACCGCTGAACGCGAATCTTCCGATCACCGGGAACACCACCGTCAGCGCGGCCAGGTGCCAGATGAACACCCCGTAGGACCAACGCCCTAATGTCACCATGCCGGTCGTGGCCAGCAGTCGATGCGGGGTGTCCGGCCGGTCCAGCACCAGCGGCGCCACCAGGGCGAACGCCACCAGGGCGCCCATCGCCGTCTTCACCGCGAACTGCGTGGCGGTGCCCGGAACCAGGCCCTCCGGACCGGCCAGCGGGGAGGCGGCCACCAGGTAGGCCAGCACCGCGACGACGGCCATCAGTACGCGCCGCCGCGCCAACCGGTGCGCCAGCCCGATGCGGCTATGGGTCCACTCCGCAAGCAGCATGCCCGCAGCGAACCAGGAGAAGAACGCCGGCGGCCAGTTCAGCGGATTGAGCCCGGACGGCGAGCCGAACGGAACCCAGCCCCACGCCCAGCTGGCAACCGCCAGACCAGCGATCGCCGGCACCCGGGCGCGCACCGGGATTCTGCGGGCCAGCAACGCGAGTATGGGCAACGCCAGGTAAAAGCTGACCTCGACGGACAGACTCCACATCTGCGTCAGGCCGGCGGTCAGCGTCAACGGCACGTAGATCTGGGCGAGCGAAAAATTCGCCAGCCACACGGTCAAGCTGGCGTGATCGGCATCAGGCAGCAGGCTGAGGATCACGATGACGGCCACCACGTAGGCCGGCATGATGCGCACCGCCCGTGAGCGCAGGTACCGGCCCGTGACCGGCCTGGCGCCCAAGTCTCGTTCCACCGCGGCGTGTCCGCGCCACAGCAGGAATCCCGACAACGCGAAGAAGACCGCCACGGCCAGGTCGAAGCGACCGAACAGCCGGCCCGTGACACCGGTGGAGTGCCCGGTCTGGAACGCGACATGGGTGACCACCACGCCGATGGCCGCGCATGCGCGCATACCTTCCACGGCGGGCAGGAAGCTACGAGTCCCGCCGACCTGCTGGCCATCGGTCACGACCACAGTCTGCCGTGATGCGTTGCCGAGGCAAATCGGCTACTTAATACATAGCTCACCGCGGGTGGGTTTGGGTACACCCCGATTGCCCGCAGAAGTGGCACTCCGTCCATAAATGGTGACCTTAGATTCGCTTGTTAGGGTCAAACGGGTTCTGCCTCGCTGCCACCTCTGAGCGGGCCGCGACGAGAAGCATGGCGGTGTTGGACCAGAAGGAGGGCACGGCGACGTGAACCGAGCAGTTATGTTGCGGTTCGCCGCGTGCGGAATCATGGGACTCGGAGCCGCCCTCCTCATTGCCGCGCTGCTGCTGTGGACATACACCACCAGCAGGATCACCAAGATCCCGCTCGATATCGATGCCACCTTGATCAGTGACGGCAGCGGGACCGCACTCGACCCGGCGTCATTGTCCGGTGACCACTTGGTCGTCAACAAGAGTGTGCCGGTGGTGTCCCAACAGCAGATCAGTGTCGAGTCGCCCGCTAACGCCGACGTGGTCACGTTTCAGGTTGGCAGCTCGGTTCGACGCACCGACAAGCAGAAGGACACCGGCCTGCTGCTGGCGATCGTCGACACCGTCACGCTCAACCGCAAGACGGCGACAGCCGTCTCCGACGAGACCCATCCCGGCGGCGCCGTCCAGAAGCCACGCACCATCAGTGATGACAACCCACCCACCAGCATCGCGCTACCACACCAGGGGCTGGATTACCGGTTCCCGTTTCACACCGAAAAGAGGACCTATTCCTATTTCGACCCCATAGCGCAGAAGGCATTCGACGCCAACTACGACGGCGAGGAAGACGTCAACGGCTTGACCACCTACCGCTTCACCCAAAACGTCGGCTACGGCACCGACGGCAGGCTGGTCGAGCCGATCAAGTATGCGTCGCTCTACACCCACGACGAGGACAGCCAGGTCACCGCGTCCGCAGCGATGTGGGGCGTGCCGGCCGAAAATCCGGACGACACGATCACCATGACCCGCTACTATGCCGCCCAGCGAAGGTTCTGGGTGGACCCGGTGTCGGGCACCATTGTCAAAGAAGAGGTGCACGCCAACCACTACTTTGCCCGCGATCCGCTTAAGCCGGAGGTGGCGGTGGCCGACTATAAGGTCACCTCGAACGAAGACACGGTCGAATCGCAGGTCAACGCGGCGCGCGACGAGCGCGACCGGTTGGCGCTCTGGTCCCGGGTCCTGCCGATCACGTTCACCGCGGCCGGTCTGATCGCGCTGATCGGCGGCGTTCTGCTCGGCGCGTTCAGTCTGCGCACCGAGGCCGCACTGCTCGACTCGGGCCTGGACACCGCCGACCACGGCTTTTTCGGCGTTGGCGAACCGGTGCCCGGCGCCGAAGCCCAGACCGAGAAGTTGCCCGAACTGCGCCCGGATCAGGGTCCACCCAACTCGAGCCCGCCAAGTCCGAGCCGGCCCCATCCGGGTCCAGCCAATTCGGTGCCGCCCCAAGGTGATCCAACCAACCCCGGTCCGCCCGACGGGACCTAACCCAGGGTGACCGGAGCATGCCCCTGGGCTCTCGAGTGGTCCCGGCGGGGGCACGCAGTGGCGCTGCCAGGGTACACATTGGCCCTAGCCCTGCTGGTGGTTGCTCCTCTGCTCGGCCCGGGATACTTGCTGCTGCGTGACGCGGTGTCGACGCCGCGGTCGTATCTGTCTGATAGTGCCCTCGGGTTAATGTCGGCCCCGCGGGCGACCCCGCAGGACTTCGCGGTGGCGCTGGCCTCCCATCTCCTTGACGGCGGCGTCGTGGTGAAAGTGCTGCTTGTCCTGGGGCTGTGGCTGGCCGGCTGGGGCGCGGCCGGGCTGGTCGCGACGGTGCTGCCCGAGGCCGGGGTGGGCGGCCAGTTCGTCGCGAGCACGCTCGCGATCTGGAATCCCTATGTCGCTGAACGGTTGCTGCAGGGGCATTGGAGCCTGCTGGTCGGCTATGGCTGCTTGCCATGGGTTGCGACGACGATGCTGGCCTTGCGGTCAGCGGGCGGGGCCGGATGGCCGCGCTTCGTCGGGCTGGCGTTTTGGATCAGCTTGGCCGGGCTGACGCCCACCGGGCTGATGCTGGCCGCAACGGTGGCGCTGGCCTGCGTGGCGGCACCCGGTGCGGGCCGACCGCGCTGGCTGTGCGCCGCGGCGGTGCTGGGCGGCGCGGTGGTGGCGGCACTGCCCTGGTTGACGGCATCAGCGCTGGGCTCGTCATCGCCGACTCCCACCTGGGCGCCACCGCCCGCGGTTGCCGCGTTCGCGGCCCGCGCTGAGCCCGGCTTGGGCACGCTGGCCAGCCTGGCCAGCCTGGGCGGGATCTGGAATGCCGAGGCCGTACCAAGTTCGCGGACAACGCTTTTTGCGCTGGTCGCGGCCATGGTGCTGCTGGGCGTGGTGGCGGCCGGACTTCCCGCGGTAACGCGTCGTCCGGCCGCAGTGCCGCTGTTGGCTTTGGCGGCGCTGGCGGTGCTGGTGCCCGCGGCGTTGGCCGCCGGCCCGGGTCTGGGCATGCTGCGCGCAGTGGTTGACGCCGCGCCCGGCCTCGGCGTGCTGCGCGATGGGCAAAAGTGGGTGGCGCTGGCAGTACCTGGATACGCGGTGGCCGGCGCCGGCGCGGTGATGAGGCTGCGGCGTTGGCTGCGGCCCGCAGTGATCGCCGCGGCCTGCTCTGCCGCGCTGATACTGACGCTGCCGGATCTGGCGTGGGGCGTGTGGGCAAAGGTTGAGCCGGTGCACTACCCGCGCGGGTGGGCGGCCGTCGCGGCGGCGATCAACGACGATCCCGGGACGGTCGCGGTGTTGCCCGCCGGCACCATGCGGCGCTTCTCCTGGTCCCGGCGCATCCCGATGCTCGACCCGCTCCCCCGCTGGCTGCGCGCCGACGTGCTGACCACCGGTGACCTGACCATTTCTGGAGTGACGGTTCCCGGCGAGGGCAGCCACGCCCGAGCGGTGCAGACGTTGCTCTTAACGGGCCCCGATCCTGCCGCCCTGACCCGTGCCGGCGTGGCATGGCTGGTGGTCGAATCGGGCACCGCCGGCGATATGGGTGCGGCCCGGCGCACCCTCGACGCTCTGCCGGTGGCCTACCGTGACGGCGACCTGGCTCTCTATCGCATCGGGGGCGTCACCACCGGGGTACCCGCCGGCCGGCGGCTCGCGACCGTGCTCGCACACCTGGTCTGGCTGGCGATGCTCACCGTCGGCGCCCTCGGCCTGGCGGTGTCGAATTGGCGGCGACGAGTCCGGCGCGAACCGCACCCGGCACTCGCAGTTGAATCACGCCGCTGACGCGGGTGCCGGCGTGCACCGCCTCCAGCACGCTGCGCATCGCGTCAGCGCTTTGCCGCCAGGAGAACTCACCGCTGCGGGTCTGCGCTTTGGCGCCGAGTTGATCGCGCAGCACCGGATCTGCGAGCAGTTGTTCGAGCCGATTCACCAACTCGGCACGATCATCGACCAATACCCCGGTCACTCCGTCGATGATCGAGTCGCACAGTCCGCCGGAGGACCGGTAGCCGATCGTCGGCACCCCGTGCTGGGCCGCCTCGACAACCGCTAATCCCCACCCCTCCTTGCGGGACGGCAGCACATGCACCCACGACCGTTGCACCACATGGTGTTTGGTCACATCGTCGACGTGGCCGTGAAAGGTCACCGCGTCGGACACGCCGAGCCGCTCGGCATGGTCGACCAAGCGCCGCCACCACCATCCACCGCCGACGATGTCGAGATGCAGACCGGGTATCCGCGGGCGCAGCGCCGCGACTGCATCCAGCGCGTCCTCGATCTGCTTGTGCGGTACCAGCCGCGACAACACGACCACGCGCGGCGCGGCCGCGCGTGGGCCGGACAGCGACTGCACCGGCGCCTCGTCGAGACCGTTGCTTACCACAGCGATTCGCTCGGTGTCCACACCAAGGTGGACCAGGTCGCGGGCCGAGGGCAGCGACACCGTGACATACTGGTTGCGCCGGTGCAATCGTGGTGACAACGTCGACTCGACATACCAGCCGAGCCGGCCGATCACCGGTCCCGCCACCGGCCACTGCTCGCGGTGGCAATGGTGGACCAGCAGCGCGACTCGCCGACCATATAGCAGCCGGGCCAAAAACGGCCAGCCGTTTTGGGTATCGATCACCACGTCCGGCCGCACCTGCCGCAGCGCTCCGAGCCCGAGCCGGGCCGCGGCCATGGCCAGCAACGCCCACAGGTAAACCGAATACCGCCCGCCTACGCGGCTGATCCGCACACCGTCCACTACGTCATGTCGCGGCGCGCCCGGGTAGCGGGCGGTGCGCAAGGTAACGGCGATACCGGATGCGGCCAGCTGCGCGCCGATACGCTCCAGGTACGCTTCGCTGCCGCCGCCCTGCGGGTGCCCGGTGTCGCGCCAGCACAGCAGCAATACCGCGTCCAAACCACGAGAGCCTCGGGATCGGTGGCCCGCAGGCTCACGGTGCGCGGCAGACATCAGGCAACAGCCTAACCGTAGGGTGGGCCTGATGGCGGCCACCGACATCTTCGCCCGGCGAGCTACACTCGCCCGCTCGCTGCGGCTGCTGTCGGAGTTCCGCTACGAGCAACCGGACCCGGCACGGTTCTACGGCGCGCTGGCGGTCGACACCGCGGCGATGGTCAGTGACCTGTGGCGGGCCACGCACGGCGAGCCGCCGGCCGGCCGCACGCTGCTCGACGTCGGCGGCGGGCCCGGCTATTTCGCGACAGCTTTTGCCGATGCGGGTGTCCGCTACATCGGCGTCGAGCCGGACCCGGCCGAGATGTATGCGGCCGGGCCGGCTTTCGCTAACGCGCCAGGTGTTTTCATCCGGGGATCGGGGATGGCACTGCCCTTCGCCGATGACTCGGTGGACATCTGCCTGTCGTCCGACGTCGCCGAGCATGTTCCGCGGCCCTGGCAGCTCGGTGGCGAGATGCTGCGGGTCACCAGGCCGGGCGGCCTGGTGGTGCTGTCCTACACGGTGTGGTTGGGGCCGTTCGGTGGGCATGAGACGGGCCTGACCCACTACCTCGGCGGGGCCCGTGCGGCGGCGCGCTATACCCGCAAACACGGACATCCGGCAAAGAACAACTACGGATCGTCGCTCTTTGCGGTGTCGGCCGCCGAGGGCCTGGATTGGGCCGCGAGCACCGGCGCGATGGTCGCCGCATTTCCCCGCTACCACCCACGATGGGCATGGTGGCTGACCTCGGTGCCGGTGCTACGGGAGTTTCTGGTGAGCAATTTGGTGCTGGTGCTTCGGCCGAAATGAGCTGACCACGCCACTTGATTGAAACGTGTTCTCGTTTTGCCCGCGGCTGGGTAGGGTGGCGCCATGACCGAGCGCCAGAAGACCGAATACGACAAGCTGTTCATCGGTGGCAAGTGGATGCAACCGTCGACCTTAGACGTCATCGAGGTGCACTGCCCGGCCACCGGCGAGTACGTCGGCAAGGTGCCGCTGGCGGCGGCAGCCGACGTCGACGCCGCGGTCGCGGTGGCCCGCAACGCCTTCGACGCCGGGCCGTGGCCCTCGACCCCGCCGGCCCAGCGCGCGGCCGTCATCGCCGCCGCGGTGAAGCTGATGGAAGACCGCAAGGAACTGTTCACCAAGCTGCTCCGCGACGAGACGGGCCAGCCGCCGACCATCATCGAGACCATGCAGTGGATGGGCTCACTCGGGTCGCTGACGTACTTCGCCGGCGCCGCCGACGCGGTCAAGTGGACCGAGACACGAAACGGCTCCTACGGGCAGACCATCGTGAGCCGCGAGCCGATGGGTGTGGTAGGCGCGATCGTGGCCTGGAATGTCCCGCTGTTCCTGGCAGTCAACAAGCTCGGCCCAGCGCTGCTGGCCGGCTGCACCGTCGTGCTCAAGCCCGCTGCCGAAACCCCGCTGACCGCCAACGCGTTGGCGGAGGTGTTCGCCGAAGCCGGCCTGCCCGAGGGCGTGCTGTCGGTGGTGCCCGGCGGGGTCGAGACCGGGGAGGCGCTGACCTCTAACACCGATGTCGACATATTCACCTTCACCGGCAGCTCCGCTGTGGGCAAGGAAGTCGGCAAACGCGCCGCGGACTTGCTCAAGCCGTGCACCTTGGAGCTCGGCGGCAAGTCGGCGGCCATCATCCTCGAGGACGTCGACCTGCCCGCCGCGATTCCGATGCTGGTGTTCTCCGGAGTGATGAACGCCGGGCAGGGCTGTGTGAACCAGACCCGCATCCTGGCGCCGCGCTCACGCTACGACGAAATCGTGGATGCGGTAAGCACTTTCGTGCAGGCGCTGCCGGTTGGGTTGCCGTCGGATCCGGCCGCTCAGGTCGGGCCGTTGATCTCGGAGAAGCAACGGGCCCGTGTCGAGGGCTACATCGCCAAGGGCAAGGAAGAGGGCGCCCGGCTGATGTGCGGCGGCGGACGTCCGGAAGGCCTGGACAGCGGTTACTTCGTGCAGCCCACGGTGTTCGCCGACGTCAACAACAAGATGACGATCGCCCAGGAGGAGATCTTCGGACCGGTGCTGTGCATCATCCCGTATGACACCGAGGACGACGCGATCGCGATCGCCAACGACTCGGTGTATGGCCTGGCGGGCAGCGTGTGGACCACCAATGTCTCGCACGGTGTTGAGATCTCGCAGAAGATCCGCACTGGGACATACGGAATCAACTGGTACGCCTTCGATCCCGGTTCACCATTCGGCGGCTACAAGAACTCCGGCATCGGCCGGGAGAACGGGCCGGAGGGTGTCGAGCATTTCTGCCAGCAAAAGAGCGTACTGCTGCCGATAGGCTACACGCTCGACAGCTAGCGTCGTGCCGCGACGAGTCAGAACGCGTCTTCGCGAAGCTCCATGATCGGCGAGGTCGACGTTTTCCACGATCCTGCGCTCGGCGGTCAGCCGTGGCAGCACGTTCTTGACGAAAAACGTCGCGGCGGAAGACAAACAGGCTCAGGCCCTTGGTGCCGGACCCGGCGAGGGCGGGCCAGCACCATGTGCAGGACGTTCTCGAACAGGTCGTCGGTGTCGCCGTTGGTGATGAAGCGTTTGACACCCTCGATGTGCCAGCCCAGTGCTTTGTTGCTCGTTGCCGATCCCGTGCAGGATGTCCGCGAGTATCGGCCGGCCAGATAGATGAAGACCGCGAGGTTGGCGCCGAGCACCAACTCGTTGATCGCCCAAGCAACCATCGACGGCGCAGGCACACCGCCGATGTGTTTGTCGAGCCCGAGCCGGAACCACTCACCGTGCTGCAGGACCGCACCGACTTCTTGAACGACTCCGGCAGGCTCACGATATGTCTGTCCGGGGTCGAATTCGGGGTATGCCGGTCGCCATCGGCGAACGACTCAGCGACAGGCCCCTTCGGCCTGCCGGCAGGCGAGCTGCTGCTGGCGCGCCACCGGGCCCAGCATGACGAACTCCGCAGTCGGCGAGGCAAACCCCAGCGCAAGCCAAGAACGCGCAAAACTACCGGTGCCCAGCGGTTCACCGACGGGAGCAGATGCCTTTCGGCCCCGCGCCGAGAGGACTTACGACCCTGCCCATGCCATGACCGAGCTGGGCAGCATCCAAATCACAGCAGAGTACGAGAGTAAGGGAGCGCGTGGTGAGACCAGAAGCAGAACCACATCGCCTGAGGGATCCTCGCCGCGGCGGCCAGCGAAGTCTGGGTGCGGCCGAAGGTTTGGTTGTCGCGCTGCGCCATTGCAGCCTCGACGAGGCCTTCATCTATATTGTGCAAACGGCCAAACGGCACAATGTCGCCCCGACGGGGCTGGCCGATGCGCTCGTGGCGATCGCCGAGAATGATGTGACCCGCGACTTCGATGACATGGTTGTCGCGGCCGTCGTCCGAGCGTGGGGCGCCCTGTCGGGACGGCCCAGCGACGCCCCTGACCGTGAACGCACAGAACAGTTGCAGCTGCCGATAGCGCCGTGCGCCTCCAGCTGGCGCCCCAAACTCACTGGACACCGATGGTGATCGAGCCAATCCCGCATGCTGACGAGGCCGAAATCGCCGAGCAAGCCCGGCCGGTCGATGATGGCATCGAGGAATGCCGCCCGTTACCGACGTGCTTAGGCGAAAACCCGGATGCCGATGCCGCTGATGCGTTCGAATCGGTCTGGGGTCAAAACGATGATCACCCGCCGGCTGCAGGCCGCGCTGTGGCCCGATTGGTCAGCGGTCGCGTCTTCTGGCCGTCCTGGGGATCCAATCCGTTCACAAGGCAACGGTCATTCGTCGAGGACATGGCGTCGCTGAACGAACCATACCGACCAGACTGGTGATAATCGATGACGGTGCCGCACGCACCGCACCCAATTTAAGCCGACGGGCAGACACCCCCGCCGGCTCCAAGCCCACCGTCTCCCGCCGGGGCACGCGCGGCTTTCCGCATTCCCCGCGCATAGTCGGCGACACCGGGCCGCTGGCCGCGGGTCGTCACCTCGACATCAAAAACCGATGCCGCCTCGGGTTTGCTGCGCACGACTTCTTGCTGCGCCACCAATCATCGTCTGGCGCAGGTGAAACCGGCGTCGGCGGAGCTCTCGCCCAGCGTCGGTGTGTCATTGTCTGTCAGCCCGCAACCACAGCCCCCGCCGTCCGGAGCCGGCCGCCGACCGGCCGGGCCTGCTTGGCATATTCACGTTGCTTATCGATGCCGAGCAATCACCGGCTCATCGCTGACAGCCATGGCGAACCCTAACTCCGCAGGCGCCGGCAGCGGCGGCGCGTGCAGCCACGCCTGAATGACAGTCCTGAAGCACGATCCGAATAGAAGCCTGAATCGGGGTGCACTGGTCTCGCTCGGCCGCAACGGTTCGATCACGTCGTATCACCCATGCCTGCGATACCGAAGCAATGGCCAGCGCATCGAGCGGTCAAGCCCGCACGATAGGTATCACACGCTCGCTTGCCCGTTGGTCGATCACTACCAACCTTCGGAGCGCGCGGCTTGCGCCCAAGACCATTCCGTTCAACGGATTGCGCGCCGCCTGCGTAGTCGAACAGATTGGCCGACCGCGCATTCGGCTGCGATGACGCCGGGATGTCGGTCGCTTTCTCGGGATTTACGGGCTGGTGATCAAGCCTAGATGTCGTCGGTGATCCTCAGCCGCCGACACCTGCCGGAATCATCTGGGGATGGGTGTGGCTGTGCAGGGACACGACCTCCAGTAGACCGTCGGATCGCGCCACGACACGAATCCGGAACCGGCGGCTGGTGTGCTCGATGGTGGTGCGAAGCCATTCGGCGTCGGTGCGGGAGGCACGTTCGAGTCGCATTCGCCGCACGCGCAGCGGAATCATCCGCAGCCAGACCAGTTCACCACTGGCGGGATCGGTGCAAGTCAAATAGAGCAGTCTGAGGTCGCCGCGAAACGATTCGTGCCCGCCGATGCCTTCATAGTCGTCGACGACATGACCGCAGCCGTACAGGATCGGTTTGCCGTGGTATATCTCGATCGCCCGGGGATGGTGCGAGGAGTGTCCGTGAACGATGTCAACGCCGGCATCGATCAACCGGTGCGCGAACGCGATTTCACCTGGCGTCATCGGAAAGCCCCAGTTGGATCCCCAATGGACCGAAACGATGGCGACATCCCCGTCACGTTTGTGCGCCAGCACGTCTGCCGCCACCTCGTCGGCGGCGTCATACTGCGAAGGGTCCCGGATCAACCACACCCCGGGCCGGTCGCGGTGCGCGGCCCAGGATTCGGGAACGCCGCTGGATTTCATCGCCACCGAGCCGACGAGCACCCGGTGTTCACCGTGAGCGGTCACCTCCGCCGGGCGGCGGGCGGTGGCCAGGTCTGCTCCCGCCCCGACGCCCTGGATTCCTGCCTGGGTGAGAGCTGCGACTGTGTCGGTCAGCCCCTGGTAGCCGAAATCGAGGATGTGGTTGTTGGCCAGGGCGCACACGTCGGGCCGTAACGGCGTTAGCGCGGGCAAATTATCCGGGTGCATCCGATAACGCACCGCCTCACGCTCTGCGAATTCACGGTCGGCGGTGATCGTCGTCTCGAGGTTGATCAGACGAACGTCAGGGGCGGCGTGGTCGAGGAGCGCCAGCACGTCACCCCAGGGCCACTGCCAATCCACGGGGCGCGGAATGGGCCCGTTCACGTCCTCGGCCAGGCGGACGTACCCCCGCGCATCACGCAGATACGGCTCGCGCAACGCCGGTTCGCCGGGATGGGGCAGGATCTGATCGACGCCACGCCCGAGCATGACGTCACCACCTAGCAGCACCGTCACCACATCAGAATCACCGACCACGTCGGACCACCGCCGCCTTCCGTCAATCGCCGCCGTTCATGACGCACAAGCAAATCATCTAGATCTGCCCGAAGGCGGCGTCCCCGTCTTGCGACGCTGGGTCAAGACCAAGGCGGTTTGGCCTTGCTCAACCAAACGCACTTCGGGACAGACCACCGAGTTTCCCCGGCACTGCCACCATCGCACCCCAGCCGACTGTGTGGCGAGGGGTCGAACGTCCTCAAGAATGCGCCCAAAGGTCACATTGGCCGCCGACAGCGCTCGGCGCGCGAGCACTCAGGGCTCAATCGTGGTCCGTGACCTCCGGCCCCTCCAAGGCCGAAAAACCTTGTCCCGCAAGGTCCATAGTTCCTGGAAGGGTGGGCGAAATCGACAATCAGCGCCAAATGCCGGCCAGACGGCCCGCCTCGACGACAAGAGCGGCGGTTACCGGCGTCTGGTCCCAGACGCTCCAGCAGTGTGGTGAGCGGCTCGTGCGGTGTCGCCGTGGGCACCCGAGGCAGGGGTGTCGCGGGGGATCAGCGACCAAGGCCCTGGCGCTCGCATCCCCGGCACTGAGAGACTGAGCGGGTGAGGTCAATAGTGCTAGCAGCGGCGGAAGGCAGCGCATGACTCCACTGTTCGTGTGCCATGCCAACGCCAGCCGGTCGATGCTGGCGGCGTATCTGTACCAGCGCCTGTGCGGTGCACAGGCATTGTCCGCAGGCGTGTGTGTCGGCGAGCTGCCGGCACCAACCTCGGTGGCGCTCCTGGCCCGCTGGGGCATCGACGCAAGCGCACACCGGCCCACCCAACTGACCCGCAGCCTGTGCGACCGGGCCGATGCGTTGTTCGTCATGGGCCCGCATTACATACGGCGGGTGCTGATGGACTACGGCGGCGACCTGGCGGACAAGACATATTTGTTCGCTGACCCGTTCACCAAGCCGTCGGGGCTCGACAATGGCGAGTACCAAGTGAACGACCCGGGCTTCGACCCCAGGCCCATCTGGCAGATAGTTCCTGACTACGCCTGGATGCGCGAGCAAGTGCTGGCCATCCGGCTCGCGATGCTGGGCCAAAGCCCGCGACGGCTGATCCCCTCTGCCGAGTACTTGGACGTGCTGTCGTCTGTCGAACCAGTTTGAGTTCCTGCGGTCCACTGAAGCTGAAAATCAGTCAGCGAGCACCGGTCAGTCGAAATGACGAAGACCCGGCCTTTGCCACCTGCATGGCCACGACGTTTGGCGGGCCGACCGGCATGTCGTGCAATAGATGCGTGACGCTTCCGCCAGCGCGCTCGACGTCTGCCCGGGTCAGGGCGGGCGTGCTCGCATACGCGGCCGGAGACGCGCTGGGTGTGCCGTGGGAAGGGCAGCCGCCGTCCGCGATCAGCTGGGAGGCGATCGATCGACTGCCCACACGTGGAGGCTGGCCAGCGGGTGCAACCTCCGACGACACCGAACAGCTCCTGCTCATGGCCGGCTACCTCAGCGAGCTAGGTGCGGTCGTGGACGAGCGCAGGTTCCTCACCCGGCTTGCCGCGGCGCTTCCTGGCATGCGTGGAGCCGGCCCGAGTACCCGGGCGGCCGTGGAACGGTTCACTGCGACGGGCGCGCTGCAGGCTGCCGGAGGCGACACGAACGGCGCGGCAATGCGGGCCCTACCGATCGGCTGGGCGTTCCCGGCCGCAGCGGCGGAGCGGCGGCGCGAGCTAAGCATTGGGCTGTCGCGGACGACGCACGGCGCGGTCGGCGCGATCGGCAGCGCCTGCGCCGTTTCGGCGATGGGATCGCGTGCGATCGAAGCCAGCCCGCTGCGCGGCATCGTCGACGCTGCCATCGACGAAATCACTTGGCTCGAAACGGAATTCCCCAACAGCTGCACCATTTTCCAGCCCGTACGCCGCGCCGGCTCCGGCGACTGGTCCCCGAACCCAGCCGGGGTGTCGATGAATGCGGTGGAAACACTCGCGGCCGTGGTCCACGTCCTCGGGCGCGCGGCACGGAAGAGCTTCACATTGGCCGATGCGCTGCGCTACGCGGTCTCACTCGGCGGCGACACCGACACCGTCGCGGCGATCGTCGGCGGCATCCTCGGCAGCCGACTCGAGGACGTCGCAGGGATTCCCTGGCTCTCCCGGGTAGCGCTGCCGAACAGCGTCGAGCTGGATGCGCTGAGCATGGCGCTGTCATCGCTACGACAGTCATTCGGACCATAACGCTCTGGGTCGCCGCCCGTAGTGTCAGCATGAGTCGATCCGTGAGTTGGTCGTGCTCGGCACCGCGAGCCAGGTCCCCACCCCATATCGCAAAGACAACGGATATCTGCTGCGCTGGGACGGCGAGGGGCTGCTGTTAAATCCAGGGGAAGGCACGCAGCGTCGATTTCTGCTGGCCGGCATCTCGGCGAGTAGCGTTACCCGCCTGTGCCTCACGCACTTCCATGGTGACCACTGCCTCGGTATGCCGGGTATCGTTCAACGCCTGTCCGTGGATGGGGTGCGGCACCCGGTGCGGGCATACTTCCCCGCGTCAGGCCGGGAGTTCTTCGGCCGGCTGCGCCACGGGTGCGTGTTTCACGACGTGGTGGACCTGCACGAGGAACCGGTGGAGGGAGATGGCCCGGTTGCGGAGGCAGCGTTCGGGGTTCTCGAGGCGCGGCGGCTGGATCACTCATTCGACGCGATCGGCTACTGCCTGGTCGAGCCCGATGACCGGCGCTTCGTACCCGAGCTGCTGGCCTGCCACGGCGTCCATACCCGCGTCATTACGCCAGACAACGCGGCCCGCGCCCTCCGGCTCCAAGCCACCGCGGCCGACAGCATGTACACCTTTCACCCGGAACCAGGGCCGTCACCGTCGACGGTATCTCCGAAGACCTAACTGTCACCAGACGATTCATGACCCACAGCTGGGGAAACAGCATCCAACTCTGGGCCCGCAACAAGCACGGCCACATCCACGCCGCCGTCGAATCCAGCGCCGCCATGGATCGCAGCGGTGCCACGATCTAGAGCCACATCAAACAATTCCGTACCGGACAACTGCTGCGGATCCACACCGCCGACCCCGTCAACCGCGAACCCATCCACCCAGGACTGAACACCTTCATCGCCGCCGACGGCACGTCGTCTACCAGCTCCACTAAGAACACAACGGCTACCTCAACGACCCGTACCGCCGCGTGATGATCCTCACCGCGCCGGGGCAGGACTTCACCCCAGTCCGGTTCGCCGTCTTCCCCGGCGCCGTCGCTTACATCACCGACAAGCTCGACCGAGGTCACCAGTGATCATCGAAGGCACCATCACCCGGCTCGCCGACTTTAGTCCGGCGACGCGCACCGCCGATTAGTGTGTGTGTCCGATCAGTATGTGGCCGATGCGGCAAGGGAGATGATCGTGAGCGCCGATGAGGCTCTAGCGTCAGAGAACGGCCCCTGGGGTGAGGCCTTACCCATTCTGCGGCACTGGGTATTCCCTGATCAGGCCGCCAAGGACCTGCCTGTGCTCGATCCGGGCAGTGATGTCGAGGGCGTGGCCGGCTGGCGCAGGGGAGGTTCCTGCCCGAAGGAAAGTCGTCGATCAAGGAGTCTGAAGTTCGCGCTCCTGGCAGCACGACCGGGTACCCACAACCTTCCGCGCCATACTTTTTTCGGCCTCGCAGGCACCAAGCGGCGTCGGCTTCGCGCCCGACAGACGCCCACAATCAGCATCAGAGCTGACCACCAGCATCGCAACTCGACCACCGCCGATTCTCATCTCACCGGGTGGTCGGCCCCGTCGCGACCATGAGTACTTTTTTCAAAACTTTTTTCAAAAACTCACGGTCCAAACGTAATTCAGCGTTTTCCCGGCGCCGACGCGCCAACTCTGCGCGTTCATCAGCATCAAACACCGCGCCAGTATCACCAGCCAAGGAGGCTTGGCGTTGAAGGCGCACCCAACGACCCAGCACTTGTTCACGACACCGATCTCGGCCGCCACGTGCGCCACCGGCCGACCGGTCTCAATCACCAGGCGGGCAGCCTGCTCCCGAAACTCCGGGGTGTACTTGCGACGCTTGCCGACATACGGACATTCTTCCCGCGGGACC
>DASPOT010000052.1:0-5682 GCA_035625875.1 Mycobacterium sp.
ATCAACGTGGGGACTCCGGCGCGCAGGCCCGCGGCCGTGGTGCCCGCGCCACCGTGGTGGACCGACCGCGTGGCAGGCCGGACTGGCGAGATCCATTAACGAATTGTTCAACCCTAGACTGGATGGCAGGTTATCCGGCTAATCTGGGTCGAGGGATGCCACCTGGGCGGTGTCGTGCATTTCTCAGGTGTGGCTGCGGTGTTCGAGAAGGCGTAGTCGTTCTTCGTGTCGGCGGACCTTGCCGGCGAGGGCGTCGAGGGTGGCGCGGAGTTGGTCGATTTGGGTGTTGAGGCCGGTGAAGGTGAGGGCTTCGCGGGCAGTTTGGCGGTGTTCTTCGACGATTGCGCGCAGTTCGGGTCGCCGGTAGAGGGTGGCGCGACCGAAGCCGGCGCGGGCGGCGACCGCGTCGAAGGTGATCGGGATGCCCTCGGCGGCCAGGTCACGGCAGGCTCGTTCGACCCGGTGCACGGTGTCGTCGTCGCTCATGCCGTGGACTCTCGGTTCATGATCTCGTCGAGCCGTTCGACGAGCTGGCGGTGGCGGGCGGCTTCGTCGGACCATCCGCGTTGCTCGGCGTCGGCGGCCAGGGCGGCGGCGTCGGCGCGTTGGGCGCCGAGCACAGCAAGCAAGCCGTGGTCGCTGCGGAAGTTGGGGCAGTGTTCGCAGATGTTGGTGTAGGGGCACACACCTTGAGCCTGGGTGCGCAGGCAGTAGCCGCCGGCCAGGCGCGCCTTGATCAGTGGCGCGTCACGCCAGTCGCCGGGGGTGATGTCGGTGAGCGGCAACGTGGTTCGTTGTTCGGGCAGCACCGGGCCGAGGCGGCTCTTGGCCAGCTCGAGTGCCCGCTGATAGTCGGCGCGCACGGTGGTGTCGAACAATCGGCCATAACGCAGGCTCATGCGCGCACTCTGATGACCGAGCAGCGCCATCAACGCCTGCAGCGAGCAGCCCGCATTGACTAGCGCTGTGGCGAAGGTATGCCTGAGTTGATGGGGTGTCACCTCGTTGAGACCAGCGGTGGCGGCGGTGCGGCGCAGCTCGTTGCGCAGCCCGGTCGCCGAGATCCGCTGACCGTGGCGCAGCAGCAGGAATTCCACCGGCCGGCCGGTGCGTGGATGCGGCAGTGGGGACCCGGCGGCGCGGGCGGCGGCGAGCCGGTCGACGAGCTCGACGGTGTCGTCGTCGATCGGCACCATGCGTTCGGTGTCGAGCTTGCCCAGCGGCACCTTCAACCACGCGCCGAGCCCGGGAACCTCGTGCACGCAGTCGAGTTCGAGATCGAGCAGCTCACCGATGCGCAACCCACACGCGCGTTGCAGCAGCAGCGCATCGGCGGCTTGGCGGTTCGACGACTCACGCAGCGCGGCGGTCAATCGCCGGTCGGCGTCGGGGGGCAGGTAGCGGGGCAACGGTCGCGGCAGCCGGGGAATGTCGGAGGCAAACAGCAGCCGCCGCGGCGGCGCCTCCGGCCAGCCCCACTCGCTGATGTCGGCCAGGAATCGGGAGATGGTGATGACGCGGGCGCGCCGCTCAGAGACGGCGATCGGGGCGCCGTCGCGGGGTCGGGTGGCGGTGGTCAGCGCGCTCAGGTAGGGCTCGATGTGGCGGCGCCGGTCCAGGTCGGCGACCGTGACCAGCCCCGGGTCGACCAAGGCCAGGTGGCGGCCGAAGTGGGCCAGCCGCGAGACGGTGTGGCTCACCGTGGCGGCCGTGCAGGTGGCTCGTCGACGCTCCAGGTAGGCCATAAACGTGGGCAGCAGCGCGGCCGGGGTCTCGCTCAGCCGGGCGGCGACGGGATGGGGACGGCGGCCCTCGGGCACCGGTGCGGGCTCGGCCAGCACGCCGAGGTGGAACAACACCGTGCGGGTGGCGTGCAGCGCCTGCCGATAGTGCCGCAGGCGATGGTGGCCACGTTCGCGCTCGTGCACCGCGTCCTGGAACGCATCCAGGTCAGCGTTGGTCAGCTGGCGCATCGGCCGCCTGGTCTGGATCAAAAGCCGGATCAGCACTTGGGAGGCCATGCCCCGCCGCACTGTCGAGGAGTAGCCGAGTTCGCTTGCAGCGCAGCTAAATTTGTCCACGTCACCGGCGAGCTGGCTGGCCGGAACCTCTCGCCAGAGGCTGGCCAGCTTGCGCGCCACCAGGTAGTCGTAACCGGGGTGCAGTCGACCGGTGACCATCAGAAACACTAGAAACGGGCGGGTCTGCCCGCAGGCGGCAAGCCGCTCCGCAAGCGGCAGCCTGGCCCACGACTGCGGATCGGGCCAGCGCCTCAGGAATGCGCGGGCGGCGCGCTGGTAGCCGGCGTTGCCGCGGCTGGTGCGCGTCAGGTGCGTCGCGTAGTCGGCCAGCAGGACCGCCGCCGGCTCACCCGCCGGCGCGCAGGCGATCGCGGGCTGCATCGTATTGGGCTCTCACGTGGGTCGGGGCGAGGTGGATGTAGGCGGCTGAGGAGTCGATGTGGTCGTGGCCCATCAACTCCCGCAGCACGGCCAAGTCGACACCGGCCTCGGCGAGCGCGGTACCGAAAGTGTGCCGCAGCGCATGCGGATGGCCTTCTGGCACACCGGCTTTCACCCGGTGGTAACGAAAGATCGTACGCAGCCCGGCCGGGGTGAGCGGCCGCCCGCGGTGCGGCCCCTTGGCGACCACGAACAGCGCCGTGGCGGTGGTCTCGGGGCGTTCCACCAGCAGGTAGGTCTGCAGCAGCCCGGCCACCTGGGCATCGAGGGGAACCCGCCGCTCCTTGTCACCCTTGCCGACCACCTGCGCCCACCGGCCACCGATGTCGACGTCGCGGACCTCCAGCCCGAGCACCTCGGCCGAGCGCAGCCCGGAGAACAGCATCAGTCCGGCGATCGCCCGGTCCCGGTCGCTGCGGAAGCTGGCCAGCAACGCAGTGGTCTCCTGCTGGTCCAGTCCGCGCGGCAACCGTCGCGGCTGTCGCACCCGCAGCCGCGACTTCGGTTGCGGCCGAGCCAGATGAGCCAGCTCACCGGTGCGTTCGCTACGACCTGGACGTCGCGCCGCCGAGCCCGACGGCACCGGACTGGCCGCGGCGGGGTCGCGCATCGCGCGGAAACCGAACAGGCCCGAGATCGCCGCAAGCCGCCGGTTGATCGTCGCCGGAGCGTATCCGGCCGACTGGCCCCGGCGGATCGGCACGACGTTGCCGCCGTGCTGGCCGGGCAGCACCGCCGACCGGCAGACCGCCAGGTACCGCAGCAGCGCGTCGGTGCTCACCTCGTCGACGCTTAGACCCTCGTCGAGCAGCCAACGAGCGAAATGCAGCAGGTCGAACGCGTAAGCCCGAAGTGTGCGTGGCGAGTAGTTGCGGTCGGCCAGATGAGCCAGGAACTCGTTGAGCAACCCGAAGCCACCAGCGCTGTTGCCGGCCACCACCCAGTTCTGCCCGCGTTGCTCGACCCGCAGTCCTTGATCGGTCACGAGAACGATGTACCACAGCTCGCTCACCGAAAGTCGGTAAGCCAACCCAATCGGCGTGTCTGACTAGGGAACTTACCCTGTATCAGCCGGTTAATAGAGGGGTGCCGGGGCGGCCGAAGTGCTGAGCGATCGCACACAACGCCATGAACTCCCGCGTCGAACCCGACGTCATCTGCGGGCCGTTGTCGGACACTGCGAGCAGGATCGGGCGGGCCTCATCGTCGGTGTCGAGGTCGACGAGCCCGTCTTGGCGGCGCTCGACGGCGTCCAGCAGACCTTCGGTGTCGAGTGCGTCGGTGAACCCGACCTCGACCTGGGTGGAGGTTTCCTCGACGGAGACGACCTCGGTGATCCACTTGCGCGAGACGAGGTCCTGGATGATCAGCACCGCCATCCCCGCTCTGGTGAAATGCGTCGTGTCGTAGATCCAAATCGAGTTCGGCTTGTAGTCCACCCACTCCGGAAACGGTTTACGCTGCGTCCGGCCCGGCCTGGGCAACGGCCGGAAATCGCCAAGAAAAGAACACGGCGAACACTCGACGGAGACACCCACACCCGGTGAAGGTAGGAGCCGCGGTTACGCCGTGTTAGCGTGGCCAACGCAGTGTTAGCGTCGTTATTACGACACGCACGCCAGCCAGAGGATCAGATTGCGAACTGCCGGCGGTGCGATCATCGAGCGGATGAATGGAGTTCGTTGTGACAACTATTGCAGCTCAGGACCTACTCGACATAGCCGTCGGCGCCAGCCCGACCGGTGTGACCGTGCGTGCGGACGGGCTTCGCGTCTATGTGGCCAATACGGCCGACAACACAATCAGTGTCATCAACACGAACCTCGGCGGTGTTGTTGCCACCATCTCCCTGAGTTTCTCACCCGGCGGCGTGGTCATCTCCCCGAATGGACAATCGCTCTACGTGACCAACACCAGCGGCAACGCGGTTGCCATCTTGCGGACTCCCAGCGTTTAAGGGACAGCTTCGGGAGTTCTATGGCGCCGGGATTCCAATGCCACCCCGCGACAACGGAATCTGTCAACCTGAATGAGGCACCGTTGAGCGGTATTTACTGAGGTGGCTGGTACGTGAATCGAAGGTGACCGGGCAGGGCGAAGCGATCCGGCGTAGCCGGATGTGGTTGTTGGGTGGGTTGTTTCAGGCTGCGGGTTCGATGGTGACGGTGTGTCCGAGGGCTTGGAGTTTGGCGACGAGTCGGCGGGTTTCTTTGGCGGGGTCTATTCGGCGGTCGAGGTAGTCGGCTCCGAGGTCGGTGTAGGGGTTGTTGGTGGCGAGCACGTGCCAGATGATGATGCTGAGTTTGTGTGCGACGGCGATGACTGCTTTGTTTTTGGCGGTCGGACTGCGTGAGCCGCCGAACTTGCGGACGTGCCAGCGGTACAGGCTTTGCAGGTAGCCCGGAGTGCGGGTGGATGCCCATCCGCATTCGACGAGTATGTGTTGCAGATATCGGTTGCCTTTTCGGGGTTTGCCGGATGAGCGTTTGCCTGCGGATTCGTGGTTGCCCGGGCACACACCGATCCAGGAGGCGAATTGAGCAGCTGAGGGGAACGTTTCGGCGATGTCGGCGCCGGCCTCGGAGATGATCGCGGCGGCGGTGAACGGTCCGATGCCCGGGATCGTGGTCAGCAGTTCGCGCTGGGCTCGAAAGGGCGCCATCATGTCCTCGACCTGGCTGTCGAGGCGGGCGATCATTTCTTCGAGGTGGTCGATGTGGTCCAGATGCAGGCGGCACATGAGCGCATGGTGGTCGTCGAAGCGCCCTTCCAACGCCGTTGCAGATTCGCAATTTTTGCCCGCATTTTGCCTTTGGCCAACTCGGCGAGCACCAATGGGCGGCGTTCTCCGTCGATGAGTGCTTCGACCATCGCTCGCACCGACTGGGTGGTGATCGACGAGGCCACCGAGTCGACCTTGATCCCGGCGTCTTGAAGCACATTGCCCAGGCGCTGCAATTCGCTGGTGCGTGACTGGTGGAGCTTGGTGCGGTAACGGATGACATCGCGGACGGCTTTGATCTGCGCCGGCGGGATGAACGAACCCCGCAGCAGTCCGCATTCCAGCAGGTGCACCAGCCATTCCGCGTCCGAGAGATCGGTCTATGGCGGTACCGCCACCGATTTTGGCGGCACGGATGGCGACCGTCACCGCGTTCGGGCAAGTGACCGTGCCCGCGTCCAGGTCGATGGTGAAGCAGTCCTTGGCGAACCGGCCGCC
>DASPOT010000053.1:0-10656 GCA_035625875.1 Mycobacterium sp.
GTGTTCCTCGAGCCGATAGCGCTGTACCACACCCGCGACCTGCACAGCGACGGCGACGGCGGCTGGCTGGCGCCGTATCCCCGGCCGGAGGCGCACGTGCCCCTTGGCCGGGCCCGCACCTACGGCGAGGGACGCGACCTCACCGTGGTCACGTTCGGCAACGGCCTGCGGATGAGCCTGCGGGTCGGCAAGCGGCTGGCCATCCGGGGGATCGACGCCCGGGTCGTTGACCTCCGCTGGCTTGCCCCGCTCCCGGCCGAGGACGTGCTGCACGAGGCGCGGGCGACCGGCCGGGTGCTGGTCGTGGATGAGACCAGGCGCACTGCGGGGGTCGCCGAGGGCATCGTCACCGCGCTCGTCGACGCGGGCTACCGGGGCACGATTTCCCGGGTGACCAGCGAGGACAGTTTCGTGCCGCTCGGCCGCGCGGCCGACGCGGTGCTGCTGGACGAGCCCACGATCGAGAAGGCCGCCGTCGACCTGGTGCACGCCGGCTGACCGCGGCAGGCGCCGCCGGCTCTAGCGGCGGGTGAACTCACGCTTGAGGTGCTCGCTGCCTCCAAGGCGGCGCCGAGGGAGAAACTGCGCGGTGCGTTGCTCTCGCTGATCACGATGGCTCGCTCGCACCCGCATCGCTACCGGCTTATGTTCACCACACCAGCCGCTGACCCGACCGCGGTGGTGAAGGCGGCCGAGCGCAGCCACGACCTGTTCCTCGACATCGTGGCCAAAGTTGTTGGACCGCGGATCGCCCGGCAATACGGGGCGCTACTGCTAACCACCACGCACGGCGCCATCGGCCTGCAGCTGAGTGGCCACCTGGGCTCGGACAAATGGCAATCCACCGCCGAGGATGTCATGAACCTCGCGATCAGCCGGCTGCCCACCGGCGACAACGCCGGAGCCACGTCAGAGCCACCTGTTCGACGACGCGATTTACCATTCGGACGCCGGAAGTGATTATACCGCAACATATTACGGAGAAACTCTCATGCTGGCCGGGCTACGACCGTCAGTCGAGACCGCCGGGGACACCCTGGACAAGGCGCTCTGCGAGACGACGATCGGGCTCCGCAAGAACGAGTTAATTACGCGTCGTTGCTCAACCCCTCTTCTGCGGCGAAGAGAACATCGGGGTTGAGGATGCCCGCCGGGTCGAAGCTCTGCTTGATTCGGCGCATGAGGTTTATCTTGGCCGGGTCTTCGAGGTCGAGGAAGTAACGGGTTTTGGCGCAGCCAACACCGTGTTCGCCGGAGATCGCGCCACCCAACTCCATTGCTAGCGCGAAGATGTCGGTCAGTAGCTTCTTCTTTTTCTCCACATCCTTGCAAATGATGGCCAGGTGCACGTTGCCATCGCCGGCGTGGCCGCAGCCGAACGCGGCACCGCCCGCGGCCACCGCCAGACCGCGGACGGTGGCAAGGAACTTCGGCATCGACGCGCGCGGCACGACGGTGTCGATGATGTCGTCCACGCCGACCGCCTTTGCCGTCCAAAACGCCTTCTCGCGTGCCTCGATCAGCTTGCGTGCCGAGCCTCCTCCGAGCACGTAGGCATCGACAGCACCCAGCTCGGCCAGCAGCTCACCGGCGCTCTCGACATCCTCGAGCAGTCGATCCGCGTTACGGTTCTCAAGCGCCACAACGAGATACGCCTCGCAGCTCTCGCGGATCTTGTCTGGAATACCCAGCTCCAGGTTCTGGGTGGAGACGAGTGCGGCCATCGTCATGTTGTCGATGTACTCCAGGATGTAGGGCACGAGCCCGCTGACAAGGATCTTGGGCACCGCCGCCATGACTTGGTCGAAGTCGGCGAACGGGGCGAGCACGGTGGCGCTGTGATCGAGCCGCGGATGCAGCTTGACGATCACCTCGGTGGCCAAGGCCAGGGTGCCCTCCGAGCCGACGATCAGCTGGGTCAGGTCGTAGCCGGTGGACACCTTGGCGATCTTGCCACCGGTTCGGATGATCTCGCCGGTCGGCAGCACCGCCTGCAACCCGAGCACGTTATGGCGGGCTACCCCGTACTTGACCGCGCGCATCCCGCCGGCGTTGGTTCCGACGTTCCCACCGACGCTGGAGGACAGCTCGCCCGGGTGAACCATGTACCGCAGCCCGGCATCGGCGGTCGCGGCGTCCAGCTCGGTCAGAGTCACCCCGGGCTGCACAACGGCGACCTGGTTGGTCGTATCGACCTCCAGGACCGCGTTCATCCGCTCAAAAGAGATCAGCAGCCCGCCCTCCTGCGGCCGCGCCGCCCCCGACAGGCCGCTCCCGGACCCGCGGGCCGTCACCGGCACGCCGTGTTCGGAGGCGGCCATCAGCAGCTGCGCAACCTCTTCTGCGCTCGCGGGCTTGGCGACGTATGCCGGCTTCTGCGGCGGCTTCGTCAACTCCTCGTCATGTGAATAGTCTTCGGGGATTGCGTCACCCGTCAGCAAGTTGTTGTTCCCGACAATTTCCGCAAACCGGCCCGTCATGTCGCTCATCGAACGCCTCACCTTCCAAGGCTGCGCTGCAAGCCGCACACCGACTCACTGTATAACTTTCCATGACTGAACCGTCCCCGGTCTTATGCGCTCTTCCCTTGTTGGGAACGACGGCGCGATGTCGATCAGGTGCGACGAGAACACCAAGGCCAGGGCGGTGCGGTTGGTCCGCGAGCACCGCGAGACTACGACTCGGAGTGGGCGGCGGGCGTTAAAGGCGTTTCGTCATGTGACGCTTCAGGCTCGCGTGGTAGTGGGAACAATATGGGATACAGTTGCGCGATTTTTGCCAGACACCGAGATACCACAGCGATCCCGGCCGCTCATCGACGACCTGCTGGAAAGGGACCGCAGCCGTGATCGAAGCCGCGACAACGGGCTTGAGCTGTGACCGTCCAGCGACCGCGCCGCGCACGGGCGATGCAAGGTGATGAGCGGCGCAGGAGCACCGGCGCCATCCTGGAAATGTTCTCCCGAATACCGTTGGCGTATAGATCCACCGGGCGCAAGGGCTCGCTGCGTTAGGGCCGCAGGATGATCTTGCCCCGGGTGTGGCGGCGTTCGAGTGTGGAGTAGGCGCGCTGGACCTCGGCGAGCGGAATAACCTCGGCGATGGGCACTTCCAGTTGGCCTGCAGCGATCAGAGCGGCGAGCTCGGCCAGCACAGCGGCGTCGGCCGCGTCCTGATTGCCTACGAACTTAACCCCGAACCGCTCTAGCGCCGGGAAGTCGATGATGGTGTCGATGCGCTGCGGTGCGATGCCCAGCTCGGTTATGGCTAATTCGACGTAGCCCCCACCAAAGAAGTCCAAGAACGCATCGACCCGGCCACCAGGTGCCGCCGAGCGCAGCCTGCCGGCCAGACCCTCGCCGTAGTCGACGGGGATCACGCCATGTGCAGCCAGCCACTGGTCGTTGGACGGGCCGGCGATGCCGAGCACCCTCGCCCCGCTGCGTTTGGCCAGCTGCACAGCTATCGTGCCTACCGCGACAGCGTCGCTGGGCGACAACTCCATCGACCCGACCGCGGCGTATGCCGTTGTGCCGGCGACGAAGAGACCGCCCGCGGCTTCCCACGACACCGCCGGCGGTTTGGCGGTGAGCTGATCGACGGGCACCACTACGAATTCGGCGTGACTAGCGCGGTTGTTCGTGAAACCCAGCACCTCATCGCCCACTGAGAACAACTCGACGCCAGGGCCGACCTCGGTGACCACACCGGCCAGATCACTGCCCTGCCCGGACGGAAACGTCGCCGGGAAGATCTCATGGAACACACCCTGGCGAATCATGGCTTCACCCGGGTTGATACCGGCTGCCTTCACCTCGACCAGCACTTCACCAGCGCCCGGCGCCGGGACGGGAACCTCTCGCACCTCGAGCACGTCCACGCCGCCGTAGCGGTCGAATCTCACTGGTTTCATGAGCCGTCCAGCCTTTACTTCTGTTGTTGCATCATCGGAGCTTGGCGATGACCATGCTGAAGCTTTCGGCGTATCGCTGCAAAACGCTGACATCGGTCAGCCCGTAGGTCCAACGGTAGCGCCGCAACGTGGCGTTCATGTCGCGGACGGATCCGGGTCAGCACGGTGGGCTGCTGCTGGCACGTCAAGACCGTCTCTTCTCACCGCTGCAACAGGACCCATCGACATCGTGCGCACAAGACCAGGACCGTCCCGTTTCTGCGAGCCATGCTCGGCGCGGAGCCGCCCGATCGCGAGCTTCTCGAGCTCATCGGCGAACTCAGCATCGCCAGCAAGCGCTTCGCCACATTGTGGGCGCATTACGACGTCAAGCATCGAAGCACCGGCCCGACCGCCTTCTACCACCCGCAAGTCGGGCCGCTCGATCTGCACTACACGATCCTGCACCTGCCGGATCAACGCCAGATGATCGTCACCTACACGCCGACCCTGGCTCACCATCCCAGGAAAGCCTGCGTCTGCTCGCCAATTTGGCGAGTTAAGCGCCGACGATGAACGGCTTAGTCACAAGTGTTGCTCGTCGAACACGAACACGACTTTGCCCTCCCGTCCGGTGTCGCCTTGGGCGAGGCTTACGGCGTCTTTCCAGTCTTCCAGCCGCAGGGTGCGGTCGACGCGTGCGCTGAGCGTGCCGTCGCCGACCAGCTCCACCAGCTCGCGATAGGTGCTGTGCACCACCGCGGTGTCGGTGTTGCGTAGCCAGTTGACCAGCCAGAATCCGGTCCAGTTCAGATGGCGGCCGATCAGCTCAAGCACGGGCACCGAGGCACTTTGCCCCGATAAAACCGCATAAGACACCACCGTCCCCCCGAAGCGTAGGTGGTGGACGAGCTGCCGCGCTGCGCGGCCGCCGACGGAGTCGACAACGATATCGAGCTCGGCACCGCTAAGCGACTGAGCCAGATTGGATTCGAGATTGTCATCATCGATGACGACCCGATCCCCGCCCCAGCTGCGGACCTGCTCGGCGGCGGCCTCACGGCGGACCACGTTCATGGTTTTCCAGCCGAACCACCGCGCCAATTTGACCAGGTACTCCCCCACCGCCGAGTTGCCCGCCGTCTGGCCGATCCACCGGTCCTCCATCGATGGATCGCCACAGTTACGCAGCATCAGCAGGGCGGTTATTGGGTTGATCCCGACCATCGCGAGCTGAACGGTGTCGATACCGTCGGGCACCGCGACGATGTCGGTGGTGGCGGCGATCAAATGGGTGGCCCAGGTGCCGTGGCGCCAAGTCGGTAGGAGTAGCACCCGCGCACCGACAAGTGACTCGTTCTCGCCGGGGCCGACGGCCAGGACCCGACCGACGCCTTCGGCTCCGACCTCGGACGGGGGCTGCGGGATGATGAAGTACTGGCCGGTGATGCAGAGGAAGTCCGAGCGGTTGATGGTGGCGGCCTCAACCTCGACGAGCACTTGGCCGGGACCTGGTGCGGGTGCCTGGAATTCGACGAGTTCCAGGACGTCGGCGGGTTCGCCGATAGCGGTGATCTGGAGCTTTTGCATGGTCGCCCTTCCGGATATGTTGGGATTAGTCTTGTTTGATGACGTGCAGTGCGCTCAGAGGGCCGCCCAGCTGCATCAGCCGCCCGCCCTCACGCAGGCCGCGCACTAGCACGGGGGCAAACCCCAGCGCCTCGCCGAATGCGGCGAACTCGGCGTTGACCGCATCGTTGTCGCCGGCGAAGAACAGCACTTGACGCCCATCGTGGTGCCGGGGGTCGGCCATGATGTACTCGGCGTACATGCCGTTGAACGCCTTGATGACAATGGCGCCCGGTAGGTGCCGGGCCACCCACTCGCTACCGGTCTCATCACCGAGATCGACCAGTCCGGAGTAGGTGGGTTCGTATTGGGCGAATTGATTCGTGGCGTCAACGACGACACGTCCCGACCAGTCCGGCACCTCACCGGCCAACTCGGGAACCTTAACGAAGGGGATGGCAACGACCACCAGGTCGGCATCGGCCGCCTGGGCCACGGTGCCCGCCGACGCGCCCTCGCCCAGTTCGCCCACCAGCTCGGTCAACGTGGCCGGGCCGCGACTATTGCTGAGCACGACCGGAATTTTCCGCCGACACAGCACGTGTGGCGACGGCCTGTCCGACGGCTCCCGAGCCGATGATTCCAATTCTGGCCAACACGTGTACCTCGTCTCGGTTCGATCGCAGAACCCAGGCTAACAGTTTTGTATTACACAGTCAATAACTGTTTTGTACTAGATGATCAACAATTCACATGCTCTGGTGTGTAGGAGTGTTGGGCAGGTCGTCCCGGCTTAGGCCGCCTGCGGGCGAGGTAGCAGCGCAATCGCCTGGTCGGCGACGGCGACGATCGCCCGTGGCGGCATTCCTCCCTTGCGCAGCGCCTCCGCCCCCCGTAACAGCGCCAGGATCAGCAGCGCCAATTCGTCGGGGTCGACGTCGCGATCGATGTCCCCGTCGCGCTGGGCCGCTCGGATCGCTTCGGCCAGGTCGCGCTGATAGCTGTCGAGCCACTTGCGGACCCGGCGGGCGACCTCCTTGTCGGTCGCGCCCACCTCGGCGGCGCTCTTGGCCATTAGGCAGCCCCGGCCCTTGGTGTCAGCGGTCAAAAGCTTGGTGATCAACCGGATGTGATCAACCACCCGGTCGCGGCCACTTTTCTCCGGATCGCGCAAATCGGCCAGCAGCTGGCCCATCACCGCGGTCGCGTAGTCATCTAACGCCCGCAGGAACAAGTCACGCTTGTCGGTGAATGCCGCGTACAGGCTGCCACGACCCAGTCCGGTCACAGCGGTCAAGTCGTCGAGTGAGGTGCCGTTGAAACCGTGCAGCCAGAACTGATCACGCGCGGCCTGCACGACCTCGGCTTCGTCAAACTCTCGTGGTCGAGCCATGACAGCAGGTTACCGGGTTACTAACTCATCGTTCCACAACCCATGCTCGGCCGGGGTCGCGAAGTGCTCCAGAATCCGCCGTGGGCCTCACCTAGGTATTATTAACTGATCGAACCAGAACTCTCTAGGCTAGTTATGTACTAGCTGATAAAGAACCAGTGCGGCGCAGTGAGGCTTTATGGGCTTGGGCGCGGTGCACACGGAGGCGGGCGATCCGGCCGACGTGGTGAAACTCATCGGCGTGGACGAACCCCGCGATCCCGGTCCGGGTCAAGTGCTTGTCGGTGTGACCCTGTTCCCCATTCACCGGGGCGATCACGGGCCGTTCTACCGTGTCGACGTCACCGATCTCACGGGCACCGAAACCGCGCTGCCGCGGGCGGTCGACGATCTTGGATCCCTGTGTGTAACACACACACACACACACACACACATCACCCTCACCGCTGCGGGTGGCGGAGATTCATTGACTCGATCTATCGCCGCGAATCCCGTCAGGCATTACGCTACCTGACGTAGCGTAATGACCGTCCAAGTCCGGGTTGGCCGCACCGCGGACCGCGGAACGGGCATGCTCCGCGTCTCGTGTCAGCAGCCCATAGCGACGAGGAGCGCTGAGCGACGAAGAGGTCTGGGACGCCTACGTTTACACCCAGGGCGCGCTCATGGGTGCACCCGAAGGCACGCCGTTCCCAGCCGCCGAACGCCAGCCCGGACAGACGGTTCAGGACCTGATTGCCGCGCGTACGCGGGAATTTGCGGCGGGGCGCGGGGTCGATCTCGACTGAGCCGACACCGACCAGATTACTCGGCTGCACCAGTACAACGTGTTCCCGAACATGACGTTTCTGACCAATGCCGACCACTTGACAATCATGTGCTCGCGGCCCGGCCCGGACCCCGACCACGGCGAGCTGGCGATGTTCTTGATGACGCGGATGCTGCCGGGCGCGGCGCGCAACAAACCGACGGACGTCCGCATGACCGCCGAGCAGGCCGAGCCCGGTGTGATGATCACCCAGGACCTCCGCGTGCTCGCGGGCTTACAGCGCGGCATGCACCAGCCCGGCTTCACCCACTTAGTACTCTCCGGCGAGGAGCGGCGCGTGATCTGCATGCATCGCAACCTCGAGCGCTACCTCGACCTACCCGAATCCGAGCGGATAAGCGAGGGCAGCATCCGCGCGTGATCAGCGCGCGGTTACTCCCCGAATTATTTGCGGCGCAATTAATGTCATCGTATTGCAGGGGCCGACTGGGAGGCCTGGCCTTGGGCGCTAGTGCTAGTGGGCGGCCTCGCATTCGTCCGGTGGGATGTAACGGGTCGGATGTAGTTGGCTCTGTGCCGAGGACACCATTGCCACATACATCGGAATCGATCATGATCAGCCGGTGGAATATCTCGCGGACCTGGTGGCGAACGTGCCCGATGGCACTACCGTCGGTAAGGTCGAAGAGGCAAAGGAAGCTGAAAAGCGTCGCGCCGGCGAACTCACCGCGGCGGGGCAGTGCTGAGTTTGTGGAGCCGCGATGCTGATAGCCGCCGTGACACCGCGTAGCCAGTCAAAATCTGACCGACAGTGACGCCAGGAGAAACAACCATGAGCGCCGAGCAGCCGACAATCATCTACACGCTGACCGACGAGGCGCCGCTGCTGGCGACCTACGCCTTTCTGCCGATAGTGCGTGCCTTTACCGAGCCGGCGGGCATCAAGATCGAGGCCAGTGACATCTCGCTGGCGGCACGTATTCTGGCCGAGTTTCCCGATTGCCTGACCGAAGCGCAGCGCGTGCCGGACAACCTTGCCGAACTGGGCCGGCTGACGCAGCTACCAGAAACCAACATCATCAAGCTGCCGAACATCAGCGCTTCGGTGCCGCAGCTGGTGGCCGCCATCAGGGAACTGCAAGACAAGGGCTTCAAGCTTCCGGACTATCCGGCAGATTCGAAGACCGGCCAGGAAAAGGAGATCCGAGCGCGCTACGCCAAATGCCTGGGCAGCGCGGTGAACCCGGTTCTGCGCGAAGGCAACTCGGACCGCCGCGCGCCCAAGGCGGTCAAGGAGTACGCGCGCAAGAACCCGCACAGCATGGCCGAGTGGTCGATGGCGTCGCGCACTCATGTGGCGCACCTGCGGCGCGGCGACTTCTACGCCAGCGAGAAGTCGATGACGCTGGACCGCGCGCGCGACGTGAAGATGGAGCTGGTGACCAAGGGCGGCGAGACGATCGTGCTCAAGCCCAAGGTGTCGCTGGATGACGGCGACGTCATCGACAGCATGTTCATGAGCAAGAAGGCCTTGTGTGAGTTCTACGAAGAGCAGATGGAGGATGCGTACAAGACCGGCCTGATGTTCTCACTGCACGTCAAGGCGACGATGATGAAGGTCAGCCACCCGATCGTCTTCGGACACGCGGTGAAGGTCTTCTACAAGGACGCCTTCGCCAAGCATCAGGAGCTGTTCGACGAACTGGGTGTAAACGTCAACAACGGGTTGGTCGATCTCTACAGCAAGATCGAGTCGCTGCTGGCGTCCCAACGCGACGAGATCATCAAAGACCTGCACCGTTGCCACGAGCACCGCCCCGAGCTGGCGATGGTGGATTCGGCCAGGGGAATCTCCAATTTCCATTCCCCGAGCGATGTGATCGTGGACGCCTCGATGCCGGCGATGATCCGCGCGGGCGGCAAGATGTACGGCGCCGACGGAAAGCTCAAGGACACCAAGGCCGTGAACCCGGAGTCCACCTTTTCCCGGATTTACCAGGAGATCATCAACTTCTGTAAGACCAACGGCCAGTTCGATCCAACGACCATGGGCACCGTCCCCAACGTCGGCCTGATGGCGCAGCAGGCGGAGGAGTACGGCTCGAACGACAAGACGTTCGAGATACCCGAGGACGGCGTCGCCAACATCGTGGACCTGGCCACCGGCGAGGTGCTGCTGACGCAGAACATGGAAACCGGCGATATCTGGCGCGTGTGCGTGGTCAAGGACGCACCGATCCGCGACTGGGTCAAGCTGGCCGTCACCCGTTCGCGTAACTCCGGCATGCCGGTGTTGTTCTGGCTGGACCCGTACCGGCCGCACGAGAACGAGCTGATCAAGAAGGTCAAGACCTACCTGAAGGATCACGACACCGAGGGCCTTGACATCCAGATCATGTCGCAGGTGCGTTCCATGCGTTACACGCTGGAACGCCTGATCCGCGGGCTGGATACCATCGCCGCGACCGGCAACATCCTGCGCGACTACCTCACCGACCTGTTCCCGATTTTGGAGCTGGGCACCAGCGCCAAGATACTGTCGATCGTGCCGCTGATGGCCGGCGGCGGAATGTATGAGACGGGGGCCGGCGGTTCGGCGCCCAAGCACGTCAAGCAGCTGGTGGAAGAGAACCACCTGCGCTGGGATTCGCTTGGGGAGTTCCTCGCGCTGGGCGCCAGTCTGGAAGACATGGGCATCAAGACCGGCAACGAGCAGGCCAAGATCGTGGCCAAGACGCTGGATGCCGCGATCGGCAAGCTGCTGGACAACAAGAAGAGCCCGTCGCGCAAGACCGGTGAGCTCGACAACCGTGGAAGCCAGTTCTACCTCGCCATGTACTGGGCGCAAGAATTTGCCGCGCAAACCGACGACCCCGAACTGCGGGAACACTTCGCCCCACTAGCCGATGCCTTGACCAAGAACGAAGACGCCATCGTGCGCGAACTCAACGAGGCACAGGGCGAGGCGGTGGACATCGGCGGCTACTACGCGCCAGACAGCGAGATGACCACGGCGGTGATGCGGCCGAGCAA
>DASPOT010000054.1:0-69418 GCA_035625875.1 Mycobacterium sp.
CAGCCGTTCCAGTTCCGCGAGGGCATCGACCTCGCCACCTTCAACACGATCGACCAGGTGCTTCGGGCTGGCATGCACGCGATCGTCGAGACTCACCCGGATCAGCCCCTCCGTTTCCCCGACTCACTCCGAGAGTGGAGCAAGCACCTGAGGATGGCGATCCTCACCTACGCCGCCTACTTCGGCGCGTTCTACAAGCCGTTCCAGCAGTACGTCGGCGGCGGAGCTGACCTTGTGTGGGCGGCCTGGCCGTAGGTAGCACCGATCCAATAGCCCTGCGCGGGGCGAGAGACTCTGTCCTCGCGCCAAAGCCGCTGAAACGGTTGCTGTCGGCTTTCAACCGCCGAAGCCACAGATCAGCATTGACTGCCTTAAGCTGTGCCGGTGACGCGAACACTTGGGGCAAATCTACTAGTCGTGTTTACCATTGCAAATGCCGAAATTTGGCTGTGGGACGACGTCGAATAGCAGTTAGTCGAGAATCCGCAAAAATGTACACAGAAGGAAATCCGTTGCGACGCGGCTTGTCTTAAGTGGTTTCGATACGTTCGCGCAGGGAGTCAATCTCGGCCACATCGAACTTCAAAAGTCTTGGTCCGACTCGATAAGCGGTAAGTTGGCAGGTATAGTGTCGAACTGGACGCCGCCGGTGCGCGTGAGGTTGCGTATCACCTGCTCGCGGCGGCCGACGAATTGGAGGCGTGGCAATGACGATCGACGGGCTTGGCGAACTGGCGCCAGACTGGCACGAGCCAGACGACCCATCCGCGCTAATAAAGCACTGGGCCAACGGGGACCATCAGGTAGTCGAGGAAGAGATTGAAGCGCTCTCAATATCAAGACAGGTGACTCACGGCTGACGCGGTTAGCTCAGCGCCGAGAGCCAACGCCGAGAGCCAGGCCCGGCGGCCAGAATCGGGGGCACGGCGGGCCGTTTTCAGGCGCCGCTACTCGTCCTCGTAGATCGGTTCCACGCGGTCATCGGGGAAGACCCGCATCAGCGGCGCTTTGTAACCGCTGAAGTAGTCGAGCCAGGGAATCCGGCGCGGCGCTTCGGGGAAACAGCCCCCGACATACCACGTCGGCACCACGACCGGCTCGCCAGCCTCCATGCGCTCGATGTCCTCCCAGTACTCCTCGGCGTGGGCGGCATTCAAGCGCTTGATCTGAGCGGCGGTGCGGCGCTGCCCGTCAGGCGCCTGAGGGCTTGGGCGGCGCCGTTTTCAGCACTGCCGGATAGATTTTCGACACCAACAAAGGGCGTTACGCTCGCCGCCCGGATCCGCGGCGGCCACGTGCGGGCAGCGTGCCTAATGACTGAGGCGATCGAAAACGCCAACCAGAGCGGTGTATCGCCGCTGCACATCCGCGCGATCGGATTCCTCCGGGACCGATTCGGTGTTGGCCCGTAAGATCATCCCCGCTTGATCCATCAGCACGCGGGCCTGCTCGATGTCGGTGATTTGCTCCATGATCGTGGTCAGCGCTTCGAGTTGGCGGATCATCACCGCCGGCATTCCCAGGCTGGCCTGGCGGATTTTTTCGAACGACCGCTGCACCAACCGCTCGAAGCTCACTTGATCAGAGATGACGCGAATAGCGCCGCTGCGGTCCCGGTGAACCTGGTTGGGCGCCCAGACTCGGGCGATCTTGCACAGGCAGTCGCCGAGCCAATCCACACAAGCGATCGCGGTGAAGGGGTCGTTGACGGCGGGTGAGAGCGCGCGGACGGCGATCTCGACGAGCTGATCGACGCCGAAAGCCACATCCTGTGTCAGGGTGCGGTGCGGCCCGGTCACCTGGGCGTGTTGCAGGTATCGGGCGACGTGATCGGCTCTCTCCGGGGGCCACACGGCGGCCACCTCTCGGCCCTCGACCAGGAAATGTCCGGGCCGATAGGGCAGCCGCACGACCGCGTCGACCTCCGCGGCGATCCGCACCAGCCTACTGTGACGGATGAACTGTAAATAGCCGCTCTTCGGGGTGCGGATCACCGCGCCGGAACTCTCGATGGTGGTAATCAACTCGTCGAGCGATCGCGCATCGGGAGCGCCGATGGCGCCGGTGTCGGGGTTGTCGGTGCTTTGCAGTTGGACGGCTTGCGCTAAGTCCTTGGCGATGCTGGCGATCACCTGCGGCAGCTGGATCGACGCGGCGATGTGATGGATGAAGTAGATGAGCACCGCAAGATCGATCAATACCAGCTGGAATGTCATGGTGATTGAAAGGTGCGGCACATAATCGCCGTGAGCGCCCGGCCCGATCGACACTAGAACCAGGATGCAGTAGACGAACGTGGCCACGAACGTGCCTAGAGTCAGTTGGGTGCCGCGGTCGCGGATGAAGTTGCGCAGCATCCGGGGCCCGAACTGGGTCGACGCCAGTGTCAGCGTCACGATGGTGATCGAGAAGACAATTCCCACCACGGTAATGACCGCACCCGCGATCGTCGCGAGGATTTCCCGGGCGGCGTCAGCGCTGCCGGTGATCACCCAGGCCGGAAAGTGGATACTGCCCCGGTAGGCCGCGTGGTCTAGGGCGCCGGTGGCGACGAACAGCGCGGTCGCGGCGAGCACCTCGAGGGTGGGCACCAGCCACAGGTTGGTGCGCAACTCGTCACGGCGCCACTGCGTCAGCCCGGCGATCAAGGGCATCGCATCGGAACCAACAATTGCGCATGCCGCAGCCGCGGCACGGTGAGTGCTACCACGACGGACATTCCAACGGAGAGCCATCCCCGGCGCAAGTGGACAACCCCCGGCGCAGCCCGAGAAACACCGCCCGCGAGGTACCCCTGCGAATCGCGACGGGGCCGGCAATATGGCGTTAAGAAAGCGACTCCGGGCGTATGTATCCCGTACAAATCCGCCATCCCGGAGCGGTGACGGCGTAGATGTTGGGGTGTGCGCGACACAGCACAAAGTCCCGAAACGACCGCCCATGGGTAATTCGCTGCTAGTCCTGAGCCTGATGGCGGTGCCCATGATGATCTTGGTGGCCATCGGCTACCTGAATCGGCGCGATGGCCGCTGGCCGATCGACAGGAGCCGGGAGCGGCCTGGTGGGGTCGCGCCCACCGAGGGCTCGACACGCGCGCGGCGCGCACACCTCCGATAGGCGCGCCGTCACAGGTCCAAATCCTGTCAGCCCGACTCGTGGAAATGGCGTCTGACCTCGGAAAAATCAGCTTTCTAGCACGCCGCGTAGGTCTAATCATTCAACTATTTGACTCATGTTTTGGACCTCGTAGACCTGTGCGAGCGCGTGAACTGGGGTTAACGGCCGGTCAAGTGCGTTAGCAGTTGCCGTCGGGTTGGATTGTGATGACGGGGCAGCGGATGGGCGCCTGAGATCGTTCGATGCGGGCGTCGCTGGTGAGTAGTGCGGTCGCGTGACGTTCCGCGCTAGCGATGTAGATGGCATCGGGGTAGCGCAATGATGCCTGAGCAAGAACCCAGGCGCGCCGGACGTCGTCCCACGATGTGACCTCGATAGTGATCTCGAGCGCCTCGGCATCGAGCAGTGCCTGTTCGATGTGCGTTGGCTGCAGCGGATGAGTCGGTCGGTTCGCCGCCGCTACAAGGCCTGACAGGACCTCGATCGCGAGATGGCCTGGGGCGAGGAGAGGTTCGGACGCGGGGTGATCGGCGAGCGCCTGGCGGGCGGCCAGCCCTCTTGGACCGGCGTCGGTGACGGCGTCGATAACAACCGACGCGTCGACGATCACTTCGCGCGGCCGAGCTGTGCGCCACGGTCCGCGTGCGCGTCGTCGATGGCTTCAAGTACAGCGTTACGGTCCTGTTCGTCGACGGCTCGTCGATGCCCCAGGCGTACTGCGGTCCGGTTCAACGCTTCACGCCGGCGCAGGTGAGCAGCCTGCGCGTGCACCGCCTCGAGCAGGTATGCCTGCAGGGAAATCCCGCGCGCCGCGGCCGCTGACCGGATCTGGTCGAGGTCGTCGGCTGAAACATCCCTGATAAGTACATTCGGCATATAGGAATGCTATCGATGATGATATCGTCATCGCAAGCGTCGAACGGCCGAATCATAGTTGGCTATCCGTACAAATGCCGTCGCCGGCGCCTTTACATGAAGGTCGCCACTGCACGAAAGATTCTAGGAATACTTGGGTCGTGCCACGATCCCTGAACGCAAGGGACGCGAACGTCCGCTGGATCGCGTAGCTTACGGACCTAAGATGATCGGGCGCACGCGCGGGCCAACTTGTTGACCGCGTGGCAAACCTGGGCGAGCTAAACTACCTCTGCGACAACATATCCGGTCGAATTGGGTGGAGCTTGACCGCTGGCCAACCGCAGCTCCGCGATGATCAGTCGACACGCTCGGACTCTGCATTATGGCCATGGGATTGAGCGAGTCGCCCGTCGCAGGTGATGAGCGGCGCCGCGAGGCCCTCGGCGAGGGCGACGTACACGCCATCGGCCATTGTGTGGGTGCTCCGCAGTTGGTAGGCGCGCTCGATGAAAGGCTTTATAGGCCAACGCCGAATTGGCAGCCCCCGGAAGTCGGCAACCGCGACGAGTCCTTCGTGATCGCTGATCAGCCCGCGTACCACCGCTCGACGTATCGCCCCGATCACCTCGACATCGAAGTGGGCTGGGGCATGCACTGTTTCGCCCCGCAAGCGCCGGGCCACCCCCGCCCCCGCCCGCGTCGCGAGGACGAGCTCGACGGCCGCCGAGGCTTCCAACACGATCACTCGGATCGAGCTTCGCCAACCAGTTCAGCCGCGCTTATGCCGAGGTCGCGGCGGGGCAACGCCGCAAGGCGATCGAGAACGTCGTCCAGGGCGGGTTCTTCAGCGATTTCGCCGAGTCGGGCGAGCAGGAAATCGCTGAGGCTCATCCGCTGCGCCGCAGCGCGGGCCTTAAGTTCGTGGACAAGCTCGTCAGGTACATTGCGGATCTGAACCATTGTAGACATGCTACAAACATAGCATACATGTTTAGCACATGTGGTTAGGCCATTGGACCAGGACAGCGGGATAGTCCGCCAAGCAACTCATGGTCGAGCAGAGGCATACTGCCGATTCGCACGCTGCAACGCGGCAGTGTGTTTTGCTCCGCTAGAACCGCCGACTCGATTGAGGACTTGACGCACCCTTACCTGGCCAGCCGCGCCCGAGCAGGGCGGTCTAAGGTGTGCCACCGACGTGTGTACGAGTCTCGTTACGCGGCGGCATCGTTGACACCCGCCTGTACCGAGACGATCACAGGTGCATACCGATGTGGACGGTGATCTGGCGCAACAGGAATCATGCGCAAATCATGGGACCGTGCTCCGAGCGGATCACGCTCGCGAGGTGTCCGCATACGCACGGATTTTTGTGCTCGCTATGTGGGTGACGGATATCGGTAGGGCTCAACAGGAGATAAGCACAGCATGGTGGCAGACTGGGTTCCCGGCCAGGTCTCGTTCGACCCGCATGGTGGTCGCATCCTCGACACCGCGCGGGGCATTCTGATAGGCCTTCGTCGGTGCCCTTCAGAGGCAGCTTTGCATGAGTTGCTCAGCGCGGCACAACGTCACAAGGTGCCGGTGTTCGCGATGGCATGGGCGCTTGTCCACCTCGCGAATGGCGGTGAAAAATTAGCCCACACCTTCACCGATGCTCAGTCGGCGGCTCGTTACGAATGGGGTCAGCTCTTCGGTGATGTCCGCTGTGTCGACCTGTTGAGGGCCGACTCCCTCGTGGATAAACCGCAGGTGCCCGATGATCGGGAAGTTGCGGAAGATGGTCTGACGGCGCTGCACCAGGTCGAAGCCCGCAACCCCGCCCAGACTTCCGCCGATCACGGCGGCCACGGAGCGCAGCTTCACGCCGACCCGAAACCCAGGTCAGCCCAGGCGCTGTAGACGCCCAGCAGGTCGCGAGCCGACACGACCCGACCAGGGCGCCGTCCCGCTCCACCAGGACATGGCGGATGTAGCGGTCCATCATCTGGACTGCCACCTCGTCGACCGTGGCGTCGGCGTCGCACCACACCAGCTTGGTGCTGGCCACCTCGAGGGCCTGCACGGAAGCCGGGTCTTTGCCGGCGGCCACCACCCGAGCGACGTCGCGCTCGCTCACCAGCGCGGCAGGCCGCTCGTCGTCGCCTACCACGACGGCCCCGACGTCGCCGGTAATGATGGCCTTGGCGACGTCGGCAACCGTGGCGTCAGCAGCTACACGCACGACTGGGTCGCCGGTGAGCGTGGAGATGGGGGTCGACCCAGGGGACGAGATGCTAGTCACCCACCATGTTCACCGGGACCCGGCACCCTTTTCTAGTGACCTGAGTCCTTAATTTGGGGGCCGTAGTCAGCTTGACCGAGGGAAGGCCACGCCGGAGATCACCATGAGCGAGGTCCGACTATCCGAGCAAGGGTTGCGGATGCACCAGGCCAGGGTGGAAACCAGTGGCGCCTGAGCCATGAAAGCACGCCACATCGCTCGTTTCCTCGGTGCCGCAGTGGTCATGCCTTGGGCGCTGATGAGCGCACCCGTCGCATCCGCGTCTGCCGGGCCATGCCCCGATGCCGAGGTAGTGTTCGCCCGCGGCACCGGAGAGCCACCTGGGGTTGGCGAAACCGGACAGGCATTCGTCGACTCACCGCGCTCGCGCGTTGGCGGGAAGTCGGTCGGGGTGTATGCGGTCAACTACCCTGCCACCACCGATTTCCCCACAGCCCTCGACGGTATTAATGACGCGGGCGCTCACATCCAGCACATGGCGGCCGACTGCCCCAACACCAAGATGGTGCTCGGCGGATATTCCCAAGGCGCGGCCGTGATGGGCTTCGTCACCGCGAATGCCGTACCGGATGGAGCACCTGAGAACTCACCTCATCCCATGCCGCCCGAGGCCGCCCGAGGTGGCCAACCACGTCGCCGCGGTCGTCCTGTTCGGAAAACCATCGACCCGGTTCATGGACTCGATTCAGCGAGCCACCGATCACGATCGGCTCGCCGTATGCGGCCAAAACCATCCAGTTGTGCGCCCCTGACGACCCGGTTTGCTCTGACGGAGGAGACTGGGTCGCACATGCCGCGTACACGGACGACGGGATGGTCGACCAGGGGGCAGCTTTCGCCGCGAGTCGCCTCTAGCTAGGTGAGTTTCGGCGAGGCGGTGTCGCCGGCGTTTTGAGGCCGGGCCCGTGCAGCGTGGGCTGCTTTTGCTGCGACAAGCGCTCGACGCCATCGTCGACGCTCGTTGCGCTGATGGGTTTGACCGGATGTGCCCCCGGGATCACGAACTCGGGGGCGAGCCGTTCGCCGACAGGACTGCATCCGCCGATAAACGCGGATCGATTTGCTGACGTTCGTCAGTTGGATCCCAGACCGGCTCTCGGCTACGCCGATGAGTCACTCGGCCGCACATCGGGGTGGCGGGGACGCCAGATGACTGGTCAAGTTGGTCGCGGCCTCAAGCTGCTTTACTGCCATCGAGCATGCCGCTGAGGGCGTTAGGCCAGCAGGTTCGAATCGCCGCGGCGGCAGCGTCGACCGGGTCGGTGGGTGCCAACACTTAACGGGTGGTCCAGCGCCAGAAACAGAGGGGAGTGGCCGATGCACACCGAGACCGCGGTCGTCCTGACAGTCTTGGTGTTCTGCTATGCCGTGGTCTCGGGTGTTGTCAAACGGTGGTATCTAGCACCGGCGCTGCTTTTCGTCGCGATCGGGATCGCCTTGGGTCCATCCGGTTTCGGTTTCGTGAAGGTAGGTCCGCACGCGGAGGGCTTTACAGTTCTCGCGGAGCTGGCATTGAGCGTGATTTTGTTCAATCAGGCGTCCGCGCTCGACCTGGGCGCCGTGTTGCGCGGCCGGCGTGTGCCACTTCGCTTGCTGTCCATCGGAATTCCGCTCAGCATCGCCCTGGGCACCCTTGTCGCGATCATTGTTTTTCCCGTGCTGCCGTTGTGGGAGGCGGTATGCCTGGCGGCGATCGTGGCGCCCACCGAAGTCGCGTTGATCGACGCCCTCCTAGAGGACCGGCGCATCCCCGAGCGTGTGCGGCACGCCCTGTCGATCGAAAGCGGCTTCTATGACGGATTCGCGTTGGCAACCATGTTGGCGGCCTTGGCTCTGGCCTCCGCGCAGAACGATCACGCGCCGGGGCGCTGGGCGTGGTTCGCATTCCGTACCGAAATCGTGTCGGTGGCCGTCGGAATCGTTATCGGCCTGATCGGTGCGGCGGTGATTTCACGATCCGCGTCACACGGCTGGATGAGCGACACGTGGGCGCAATTGGCGACGCTGGCGCTAGCGCTTGCGTGCTTTGGGGTTGGGGAGCGGTTCCACGGGAGCGGGTTCGTCGCTGCCTTTGCCGGTGGTCTCTGCTACGCGGTGGTTTCACCCATGGCAGGCGAGCGGGCGGCGACGCAGGTCTCCGATGCCGCCGGTCAGTTGCTCGAACTGCTGGTGTTCACTCTCTTCGGCGGCTTCGCGGTCATTCCGGCATGGCGCCACGCAGGCTGGCGGATGGTGCTATTCGCAGTGCTGGCCCTGCTCGGGGTGCGCATCGCCGCAGTCTCAATTGCACTGATGCGGAGCAGTCTGTCGGCAAGCAGCAAGCTGTTCATCGGATGGTTCGGTCCGCGCGGGATCGGCACTCTCGTCCTGGGTCTGCTGGTCATTGAGAAAGGCAAGATCTACCAGGGCACGCTCATAACGCAGGTCGTGGTACTGACCATCACGCTGAGCCTGGTCCTGCACAGCCTGACCGCCCGGGTGGGCATCCGACTGTGCCAGCGGCACGAAGCAGGCGAGACCACCCCTAAGCCGAAACAATCCAGGCCCAGTGCCTCGCGATCTAATGGCAAACCGGATGAGCCAGAAGGCCCAGCGACATCGTAATCAAAACGGCGTGGCGCGGCTGTTTTCCATCACTGAGCTTCGGTACCCGTTGATGTCCGACTGCTCTCCAAACAGGTGGTGCTGACAACGGCTGGCGAGGCCATGATCTGCTAGCCCTTGCGGTTCTCTGACTTGATCATCCAGGCCAGCTTCTCCAGCGAGTCGATGATCTCGTGTAGCAGATCAGAGGTGGTGGGGTCCTCGGCGTCGACGGCATCGTGGACCGAACGGATGGTGTCGACCGTCGCGTAGACACGTGTGGTGATGAGGTCCACCACGTCCGTGGTGTTCTGCTCGCCGGCCGGGAACTGCGGCAGGCTGGTGGTTGCCGCGATGGTGTCGGTACGGCCGTCGGGGACCGCGTCGAGGGCGCGCAGCCGCTCGGCGATGTTGTCGCTGGCCTCGCGCGCTGCGTCAACGAGCTCGTCCAGCTGCAGGTGTAAGTCACGGAAGTTGGTTCCGATGAGATTCCAGTGCGCCTGTTTGCCCTGCAGATGCAGTTCGATCAGATCGACCAGCACCCGCTGTAGGTTCGCGGCCAGCTGAGGGGACGCCGTGAAGTTGGAAACGTCGGTCTCGGCTCGGCGGTTGATACGCCCGTTGGTCACAGTTGCTGCAGATCCCACGGTTGGGCTCCCTTCGAATCGGTCTTGCCTACGGAAGGCACTTTACTTACCTAGAATGAGTCAAGAAAAGGATTTATTCCGGCTTGAGCCTCGCCGTGGGTGGCACACCGACACGGGCCACGGCTGCATCGCGCCGCAGTCGACCTCGTCGCCGTCGATGCCGACCAAGCGGACGCCGCACGAGTCGCCACCGCACCTACGGCAAGGGACGGCACCGCGCAGGCCTAAACTACTGCGACTGCTTCTCCTACGCCCTCGCCAAGATCAGCGGCCAACCGCTGCTATTCAAGGGCGACGGCTTCGCACACCGACATCCACGTGGTTCACGATGCCTGAAGCGACCACGCCAGCTCCGTCGGAAATCACTTGCTGCCCATACGTTTTCGAGCAAGGCAGTGGCTTGAGCGTGATGGGCTGCTCGATTGGCGAGTTGAGCCGTCACGCACGTGCATGTTCGGCGGCGAGTTGATCCAGGGTGGTTCCGTCAACAAGCTTGTCCAACGCGGCGATCATGGTTGCGCATTCGCGCGCCGGATGATCGGTAGGGCAGTTGAGCGCGTGGGTCAAAAACGTCTGCGCTTGCTGAGCCTGAGCGATCACCCGATCCAGCTCCGCGATCTGCTCACGAACAATCTGGCGCCACCGCGGGCTGGGAGCGTCGAGGACGGCGGCTGCGGTCTGTAGCGGCAGGCCCAGCCCGTGTGCGATCTTGATGAACGCCAGCCGGCGTAGCTCCTCGGATCCGTACATGCGCCGCCCGGCTTGCCGTGCACATGGGCACACCAACCCGCGTTCGTCGTAGTACCGCAGCGCTGAGGCGCTCAACCCGAGCCGAGCCGCGGCCCGGCCGATCGGAATCTGGGTCACGCCGTCATTTGACCTCAAGTACATGCTCAAGTACTACAGGGTTCGAACCCGGGTAGGTGTACGTCGACGGATTCACAGTCCGAACACGGGCTATCCGGACCTGGCAAATGGTTAGCCGAAACGATCAAAACACCTCTGGAGATTGTTCGGCTACCGCCGCCTGCTGGCGTGAGCGGTCAGAGCGCGTCGGCGCCCCGTTCGCCGGTTCGCACCCGAACAACCGTATCGACGGGGGACACCCACACTTTGCCGTCGCCGATCTTGCCCGTGCGCGCGGCGGTAATGATCGCGGCGACGATGGTGTCGACGGACTCGTCCTCGACTACGACCTCGACTTTCACCTTCGGAACGAAGTCGACCTTGTACTCGGCGCCCCGGTAGACCTCGGTGTGTCCCCGCTGGCGGCCGTATCCCTGAACCTCGGTGAACGTCAGGCCGGGCGCGCCCGCACGCTCGACGGCGGACCTGACGTCCTCGAGGGTGAATGGCTTGATGACCGCGCTAATCAGCTTCAACTCGGCTGCCCTCCGCAGGCTTGGTCTGCTTTGTGGCCACGGGCTGTGCGTGGTGCCCGGTAACCAGAATTTCCTCCGGGTAGGCCTCTTCGTCGTGCGCGCCGATGTCACCGGATTCCAGGACCTCGTCGGGCATCCGCAGTTTCATGAACAGCCCGAGCGCCCTCAGGATCACGAAGGTGACGAACGCATCCCAAACGATCACCGTGCATGCAGCGCCGAGTTGGATCAGGATCTGCTTGGGGTGATGGCCCCACAGCCAGCCCGACGTCGTCACATCCTTTACATCAGCCCCGTTGCCCAGGTACACGATGATGTTCGGATCGGCCAGCACACCGACAAGCAAGCCACCGGCCAGGCCCGCGACACCATGGGTGTGGAAGACGCCGAGCGCGTCGTCGACCTTATGGAACAGCCGGGTCCGGCCGAGGTGGTTCCACGACAACCAGACCAGCGTGGACGCGACGACGCCGGTGATCATCGCGCCGAAACTGTTGATAAAACCGGCCGCCGGGGTGATTGCGACGAGGCCGGTGATCATGCCGTTGACCGCGCCGAGGAATGTCGGCTTGCGCTGCCTGCTCGCGAAGATGTCCCACACCACCCAGGTGAGCACCGCGACGCCGGTGGCCAGGTTCGTGTTGACCACGGCCAGCGACGCGTTGGCGCCGGAGAAGTACATGTCACCGCCGTTGAACCCGTTCCAGCCCAGCCACAGGATGCCGGCACCGATCGCGGCCACCGGCAGGTTATTGGGCAGCGCTCGCTCGCGGTCGCGGGCCAGCCTGGGCCCGATAACGGCCGCTGCGACGAAACCACTTGTGCCGGCCGCGAGATGGATCACATAGCCACCGGAGTAGTCGAGGGCGCCTTTGCCGGCCCACCAGCCGCCGCCCCACAGCAGGAACGCGTTCACCGAGTACGCGAACGTCGACCACAGCGGGATGAAGATCAGCCAGACCTTGAAGTTCATCCGGCCGACCACGCTGCCGAGGAACAGCAGCGGGGTGATCGCGGCGAACACGAACTGGAAGTAGGCCAGCGAGGTCTCCGAGAAGCGGAACTTCGGCATCAGCCCGTCAAGGAGCGGAATGACGGCCTGGTTCTGGTTGTCGGAGCCCAGGATGGTGCGGGGCTTGCCGACCGCGGCTTGCAGAATTCCGGGGCCGAGCTTGAGCGGTTCTCCGAAGCCCATCTTGAAGCCCCACAACACCCACACCACCAGCACCAGCGAGAATCCGGTGAAGGCCATCAGCATTGTGTTCACTGCCCATTTCTTTTGGACGATGCCGCCGTACAGCACGGCAATGCCGGGGATGCTCATCAGGCCGACGAGGGTCGCCGCGACGAGCTGCCAGGCGTTGTCTCCGGGATTGAGCCAGTCGTGATAGGGCGACATGATCGGGGCACACCTCCACAAATTCGGTCGTCACTCGGCACGTCGCACAAGTGGCTGAAAGTATCTGTGTGGAATGTTTCTGTTGGATAAGCCGCGGTTAATTCTGTATTTCTCTCAGAATTGCACCAGAATTTGGATTCCCGCACACACAGTAACTACACAAATGAATGGCAGCGATACCACAGTAATCTGAAAGAGACCTCTAAGTCGGCCCAGCTCGAGCCGCTGGTCGCGGCATGTTGAACCGGGTGGCCGCACCCAGACGGGCTAGACACCGCTCCTGAACTGAGGCGGCAGGTGCACATTTGACTTCAAGCCGACTTGAACCTGCAAGCTGGAGTAAGCGAGCCGCCGATGCCGGCCGAAAGCAGGGAGAACCACCGATGAACGATTCGTCAGCACCCGCGGTCAACCATCATGCAGGCCATCCGGGTTTCGCTGGGCTGACTGGACTAGCAGCCGGCCTGTCCATGCTGATCAGGGGGCAAGCCCGCGCCCGGCTGGCTGCCGACTTGGCGCGGGTATCGGATGGCGACCGCGTCGTTGACATCGGTTGCGGCCCGGGTAGCGCGGTGAGAGCGGCCGTCCATCGGCAGGCCCGCGCGACGGGCGTGGATCCAGCACCGGTGATGCTTTGGCTCGCACGTCGATTGACCCGCAAACAGTCCGGCGTTACCTGGTCGCAAGGTGCAGCGGAGGACCTGCCTCTGCCCGACGGTTCGGCCACAGTTGTGTGGTCGCTGGCGACCGTGCACCACTGGAAGGACGTTGCCGCCGGACTTGCCGAGGTACGCCGCCTGCTTGCTCCAACGGGTCGGTTCCTGGCGATCGAGCGGCGGGTGCGCCCGGGAGCGACCGGGCTAGCGAGCCACGGATGGACCGATCAGCAGGTTCAGTCCTTCGCGGCTCAGTGCCGCTCGGCGGGCTTCGAGGCCGTCTGCGTCGACGAACATGGCGCCGGTCGCGGTGCGCTGTGGGTGGTCCACGGGCTCCGGCCGTGACCGGTGCTAGCAGCGGATGATGCGGGGAGGGTAGCTGGGGGATCGGAGCGCCGCGGTTAGGTGGTTTGGTCGTCTGCCCGGAATCGAAAACCACAGGGCGAGAACCACTTCGGGGCTAGTGCGATTCGTCGTGGGTACCCCTGCGGCGTTGGCGTACCTGGTCAAGCTTCTCGTTAAGTGCCGTCTGCTGATCTTCGATGGCGCGACCGGCGCTGTCGACTGCGTTGTAGACGGCATCGTCGAGTTTGCACAAATCCGCTACGGACACTTCGGGCGATACGAAAACACAGAAACGAATACAGTCGTCAACCACCGAAATGTCGACTTTCGGTGCCGCAGCAAGTTGGCGGTGGAAGTGCTTGGCTAATGCCTGTATCCAATATTTCGGCCAACGCGGTAGCGGCCTGAGCTCGTAAACGATAATCGCTTGCTCGCCGTTGTAGACGCCGATGGGCGCCTCGGTGCGGCTGAAGAACGGTCGCCCCGACGTTGGCTGGTCCTGCTGCACGTCACCCACCGTTACCCTCCGGCCTCTGGCCTACCACCGATCGACCGCAGCCGACGGACGGTCCGATGTCTAGGGACCAAAGTCATTACTTACCAATAAGCCGCCGACCTCAGCCCGCTGCCAGTCGTAGGTTTGTGCGCAGGAGGACACGTGACCGAATTCATGCGCAACAGCGACGCATTCACCTGGGCGATGGAAAGTGACCCACGGCTGCGATCGACCGTGGTCACCGTCGTACTGCTAGATCGACCCCCCGACTGGGACGAGGTGCGCGAACGGTTCGACCTGCTAAGCCGGAAGCTGCCGATGTTCCGGCAGCGCGTGGTGGCGTCGCCGCCGCCGGCCCCGCCCCGGTGGGAGTATGACCCGGACTTCGACCTCGACTACCACATGCGACGAACGGCCACCCCCGGGCAGGGCACGCTCGATGCAGTGCTCGAGATGGCCCGAGTGGCCGAGATGCAGGATTTCGACCGGGCCCGGGCACTCTGGGAGACGACGCTGATCGATGGCCTCGAAAATGGTGGCGCGGCTGTGCTCTGCAAGTTCCACCATGCCCTCACCGACGGAGTCGGCGGCGTCCAGATCGCGATGACCCTGTTTAACGTTTCCAAAGGGCGGTATCGGCATGAGGCGCTGCCGGCCGAACCGGAGGTGCCCCGACCATCGTGGCTCAGCAGCTACCGCGACACCTGGCGCTACGAAACCGGCTTGCTCGGTAACGTGTTGACCGGCGCGATCAAGTCGGCTCCTCGGCTGATGTACAGCGGAGTTAGGCGGCCTATCGGGACTACGCGATCGGCAGCGGCCACCGCGGCGTCGGTGTACCGGACGGTTCGGCCGGTAAATCGGACCGGGTCTCCGCTGGTGAAGGACCGCAGCCTGATCCGGCGTCTCGGGGTGTACCAGGTGCCGATGCCGCCACTGCGAGAGGCGGCGCACCGCTGCGGTGGGGCGCTGAACGATGCGTTTGTCGCCGGGGTGACGGGGGGGTTACGCCGATACCACGAGAAACACGGCGTTGCGGTCGGCGACCTACATCTGACGATGCCGATCAGCCTGCGGACAAAGACCGACGCAATGGGCGGAAATCGGATCACACTGATGCGGTTCGACGTGCCGGTGGGCGAGACCGACCCTGCACAACGGATCAGGGCAATACATGAACGCACCAACGCGGTACGCCACGAAAGGTCCCTGCCCTACACCCAGTTGATCGCCGGGGTTCTCAACGTGATGCCGCGGTGGTACATCGGCTCGGTTCTCCGCCACGTCGACTTCCTCGCCAGCGACGTGCCCGGTGTGCCGGTGCCGGTCTTCCTCGGCGGCGCCCCAGTGCGCATGCAATACGCGTTCGGCCCCACGATCGGCTCGGCGGTCAACGTCACGCTGCTCACCTACGTCGACACCTGCGCTCTGGGCATCAACGTCGACACCGCGGCGATACCCGACTACGACGTCTTCCACGACGCGATCGTCGCCGGCTTCGACGAGGTGTTAACACTTGCAACCTGAGTCAGGCCGCAGCTAGTGCCCGATGTGCTTCGATGCGCCCAGCCTGCATGAATCCAGCCCAGTCGCGGGTACTGAGGAACTGGCGGTAGAAGCCGATGCCCCGCACCGTCTCGTAGGAAACCGGCTCGATCATGATCACGGTCGACGCCGCGCGCAGGCGGGCCAGGTTTTCGTGTGCGAGCTCGATTTGCCGGCAGGTGCGCACCTGGCTGCGACATACAGGATGCTGGCGCGGCGATACTCCCAGCGCCCACCACCGATGCCATCGCGCCGCTTTCACCTGTCGCCGCCAGCGCGATCCGCTGCTGGTTCGTGACGTTGGTGGCGTATGGCTGGGTGGGAGGGCGGGTCGCTACTCGGCGGGCGGCAGCTGGCGTGGGACCTCAGGTGCGCGCAGTTCATGCGCTCCGTCTGGTTCCATCAGCTCGGGCTGTCCGCCATGTTCAGTCGACTCGAGCGATAGGCCTTCCGCGCGCATGCGATCCGACGACAATTCCTTGGCGCCGGGCCCGCGGTCGTCACGCGACGATTCGATCCGGTTCGAGTCGTGCCGCGTGTCGGTGGTCGCGGATCCGAGCGGCTGTTGATGGCTCTCGGTGTTGACGGTCACCTTGCGGGTGCGCTTGAGCGAGAACGCGATCTCTTCGACCTCTTCGAGCACCTGGCGCGCGGCGCGCACCGGCTGGGTGGCGGCGGTGTCGACCGCGCGGGCGACGAACGGCGGCACCAGTGGACGGAGCCAGCGAGCAGCGGCCTTCGTGACATCCGGGATCAGCGGGGTCCCGCGTTCACTACGCGGTTCAACGGCGCCGCGGACCGTCGCCGGCAGGTTCTCGGGTTCCTCGACACCCGGATCCTGCCCGCCAGCGGGTAATTGGGCGGCTGCCAAGCTCGCCGCTTCCGCTTTGGCGGCGATCGGAAGGTACATATCGTCAGGTTCGGTTTCGCGCTGCGACGAAGCCTGGACCGGTGCACCGAGCGCCTGGGCGACCCGACGGCGATGCTGCGCACGGTCGATTTCGGTCTGGGCCTCGACGGCGAGGCGCGCATTGGCGAGTTGCTGCTCGGCCCAGAGGGTTTCGGCCTCCCGGCGAACCTCGGCACGCTTGACGGCGATCGCGGTGTCCGCTTCGAGCTCGGCGCGATCGCGCTCCGCGCGGGCGGCCGCGTGGCGCTCGTGACTCGTGTCGCCGCGCCAGAGCCGCAGGATCAGCGGCAGCAGGTACAGCAGGCTGAAGAACGCGATCGTGACCAGCCGCAACAAGAGTGCGCCGGCGCTGGCGAGCGTGAGGTCGTTCATGGCGACCCAGCGCGCGCCCAGGCCACGATCCGCACCTGCGATCGCGGTTTCGCGCGCCTTGGCGAGCGCCTGCTCGTCTTGGGCGACCTTTGCGTCCAGCCCCGGTGCCCGGCGATCACGGGCAGCCACGGCATTGTCCAGCTCCTGCTGGGCGTCCGCGAGAATCTCGTTGGCCGTTCGTGTTTCGGGCCCGACGCCGGGTATCCCGGTGATGCGGGTCTGCGGGCACGCCGGAGTGGGGTTGTACTCGCAGCGTGCGACGACCAGCGCCTCGTCGCGGTGTCGGCGGGCCTGTTCGACGGCGTTGTCGAGCGCGACGCGCGGACCGCGGGTCTGGTCGAGGGCGGCCGATGCTTGTGCGACCGCAGGCGTGGATTCGGCGGTGCGTGCGGCCTGCGCCTCGAGACGGCGGTCGATCGAGCCGGAGAACAAGACGAGTGCGGCGAGCTCGCCCACGACGACGCCGATAGCAACCGCGACTGCCCCGCGTGCCGCGATGCCGGACCAGCCGCGGGTCGGGCCGCTCGCGGTGCCACGGGTCACCGCGCCGACCAGTAGGCCGAAGACAAGGCTCAAACCGAGGATGGCCGGCGTCGGCCAGGGCACCGATTCACCGAGGACCAGGGTCGCGACGAGCCAGGCCAGTGCGGCGCCGAGCGCCACGACCACGCCGGAGATCGCGTGGGTGGACCGTTCGTGACGCTCACCGAGTTCACGCCACTGCCCCCCGCCGAGCCAGGTGAGCACCGCCTCGATTCGGGATCCGGCCGAGCGTGGTCCAGGCAATTCGTGGGCGGACATGGGACTCCAAATACCTCCAGGTTCTCCGAGCACGGCAGGCCACCGCCCGAAATAGCGAATCGCAGAGTTTCGTGTGGTGTGGTTCACAAGAATCGAACCGGGGCACAATCGTGCCCTCGCGCCGGTGCGATACGTCCATCTTCTCATAAGAGTGCACCGCCGTCGATTGCCGCGGCGGAGTTCACCGACCGCGTCGACCCGAAAATCTCGCGGCATAAACCGGATCAGCGGTGATCGTGGAAGGCGACGTGAGACGGTAGGAACCTATGCAGACCCACGACTACGTGACCTATGAAGACTTCGGGCGCAGGTTCTTCGAGATCGCCGTAACCGAGGAGCGCGTCGCCGCCGCGTTCGCCCAGTTCGCGGGGGAGCAGTTCGCAATGGCGCCGATCGGTCAGGGACCGGGCAGGATTGCCAGGGTCAGCGCCCAGGTCAAGATCCAACAGCCCCAGGTCACGCGGCACCTCGGTGACACCATCACGTTCACCATCCACATTCCGCTGGCGATCGATCTGCTGGTGGACCTGCGGCTCGACAAGCAGCTGTTCGTCGTCGCCGGAGACATCGCGTTACGCGCTACCGCGCGCGCCGCCGAACCGCTGCTGGTGATCGTCGAGGTGGCGAAACCACGCCCCCGCGATATCACGGTCCAGGTCTCGTCGAAGTCCATCCGCGGCGAGGTGTTGCGGGTCATCGCGGGTGTTGACGGTGAGATCCGGCGGTTCATCGCCCAGCACGTCGCCAACGAGATCGACTCACCGCAATCGCAAGCGGCCCAACTCATCGATGTGGCCGAGCGGCTCGATGTCGCCTGGAAGGGCATCTAGGGGTGAGCGAGATGTCCGCGCTCACGTTTATCGGTTCACCGCAGCCGGGCAATCGCGGCCGAGCAGATCACCCCGTACCCCCCCGGGTATCCCGGTAGTGGTGCCGGGCGAGCGGCTCAACCACGCCGTCATCGACTATCCGCGCTCCGGTGTGGAAGTCGGCACGGTATTGCGCGATCCCGCTGACCGTCGGCTAGACCATATCCGCGTCGTCGCCTGACGTCGCGCGGAAGCAGGACCTGTTGGCCGTTACCGATCAGGGCCGCGACGGTTGATGAGCCACTGCCGTTCGGCTTCGCGGACCCGCCTGCGTTCCATCGCGAGCCAGGCTAAACCGGCGCCACCGGCCAGCAGTGCGACGACAACGGCGGCGATACCGACCCCGATCTGCCCGAGAGCAAAGTTGGCCAGGCAGATCACAAATGCCACCACGCCAGCGGCGACCAAGATGAGTCCAGGGATCCTCGCGGTGTCTTTCATCGATTCGCCCGCGCGTGGCTGGGTGGTCCGAGCATGGTCGACAGGATCGCGGGAGGTCTCCCCCATAAGCTGCTCCTCTGCTATCACGTCTGTTCTGCCGTGACCGGCAGACGTTGACCTCCTACCCGAATTCCGGCCTGGACAAACGACTTCGGTTATAGGCCGGTTAGCCCGCGCGGTACGCGGGGTTGGCAACGGCTATGGAATCGGCGGTGGCGACGGGATTGGCGGAATGGGCGGAATGGGAGGGGGTGACGGGATCGGCGGAGGTGACGGGATAGGAGGTGGCGCCGGGACGCCAGGGGGCAGGCTGTAAGCGGGAGGACCTGGGGTGCCAGGTGGCGGCGGCGGGGGCAGGTGCACGGGCAGCTAGGCGTGGTTGTTGGTGCCGTCGTGGTCGTCGTCGTGGTGGTGGGGCCGCCTTTACCGCCACCGCCGCAGGCCACCGCTCCGATCGCAATGCCGGCGGCGATGGCCAGCAAAGCGGATCGGCGGATGTTCGGATCGTTCACGTCAAGCCTCTTTCCTGCGTCAAAACTTCGGTTGTCAAAGGTTAGCCAGCACATCATCGGCTAAACGTCAGTTCTGCGAACCGGTCCGAACAGCCGGCAGGCGATCGACGTTGTCAGACCGGCGCAATGAATCCGTTCAGCAGGGCACGCATAGACCGCGAGACTGAATGCCGGGTCTCGATAGGGTCCGCCGAGTTCGCGATCAGCATCGCGCCGCGAGTCAGCGCTCCTAACAGCAGCCGGGTAACGGTCTCGGGATCGTCGACTCGCAGCGTGCCATCCTCTGCCGCGGCACGAAGGGTTGCGACGATGACAGCGAAGGCATACCGCTCGTCCAGTTCGGTGTAACGGGCCGGGCCCAGCACGGCGGGACCATCCAGGATCAGGATGCGCTGGAGATCGGGTTGAAGGATCGCGTCCAGGAATGCGTCGAAACCTCGCACCAGCAGGTCCAGGACGTCGGACGCGCCTCGTGCGGCTTCCATCGACGCGGCCATCAACTCGGTATGCGCGTGCTCGAAAACCGCCTCGAAGAGCGCGGCCTTGGTGGGGAAGTGGTGGTAGAGCGCGCCGGTGGTGACGCGGGCGGCTCGCGCCAGGTCTTCGACGGACGTGGCGCGAAATCCCTTCTCGCCGAACAGTTTGCGGCCGGCACGGATCAGCGCGTCCCGCGTCTGTGCCACCTGCTGGGCACGCAATGACTGCGGCGTCGAGAGTGGCTGCGTAGGCTCAGGCATGCCTCTCACTTTCGTGCGATGCCACTGCATCAGGCTATTGACATAGCAAGGTTATGTGAAATAGTAACGCTATCCCTGTTGAGTCCACGCACAGTGAGGTTGCTGCTGATGAAAACCGCACCCGTAATTTCTGCCGGGCCCGTCGATGATGTCCGCGATGCGGACACCGTGACGCGGGCAGCGCTGGCCAACGCCGTCGGCCGCAGCGCTGACCTGTGGCGCCACGTCGACAATCCACGAGCACCCGCGCCTGGGCTGACCTGGAGCGTCGGCGAGACTGCGGCACATATGGTCGGAGACCTGCGCGAGTACACCCAAGCACTGGACAACCACGTCAACGGCGGTCACGTTGCCGTAGACATCCCGGCCAGGTCACCGTCACAACTCAGCGCCGCCGTCAACAACCGCCACCTCGTCGACGTCCCGGAACGCGACCCGCGCCGTCTCGCCGACACCCTCGAAGAGACCGCTGCCAAGTACCTCGCCGCTGCGGCAGCCATCGACGCGTCTGAGCATGCCCAGATCGTCACCCCCAACGGACTGATCCTGGAGCCCGCAGTCATGACCTGCTTGCTACTGGGCGAGCAACTGATCCACGGCCTGGACATCGCCCGCGGCGCACAGCGGCCCTGGGCCATCAGCCGCGACGACGCGCTGCTGGTCATCCCGGCGGTTCTGGCGGTCGCGCCGAAGTATCTAAGGTCGTCCCGCAGCAGGAATGTGAGCATCAGCTTCGAACTACGGATGCGCGGCGGCTGCCGCTATCGGATGGCCGTCAACCACGGCACCGGCATGGTCACCGCAGCCGGCGAGAAGGCTGACTGCGTCATCACCGCAGATCCGGTCGCTTTCCTGCTCGTCGGCTACGGCCGTGTCCCGCAGTGGTCACAGATCATCCGGGGCAAGCTGCGTGCCGGCGGGCGGAAACCCTGGTTGGCCGCCAAGTTCGGCACACTGCTGGCCAGCCCGTAGCGGAATCATGAAGCGGCGCTGGGCGCGTCGACAGCGTCGACCTGGAACAGCGCACCCTAACCTTCACCGATCTTGAACAGCTCTCGTGCGGTGTAGTGCTCGATCGCGGCGATGAGCCATAGACGGTCGCACAGATGGTTGAGTCGGCGTTTCGGATCGGGAGACGTGCTGGGCGCAAGTGTCCGAGAGACGACGAACTCGAGCTGGTCCACCAGTGGTTTCGGGTCGACACCCCGGGCGACCATGAACTCGTAGAGGGCGTTTCGCGGACGTCCGCATTGGTGGCTTCCTGCCCGATGAAACCGCGCATGTCGTCGGCCAGCTTCGGGTCTTTGACCAGGGGCAGGGCGTCGTTGAACGTGGCGACGAACCAGCGCTCAAGCGGAGGCAGCACGATGTTGAGCAGGGCTGGCGAAATTCGACGCCACCGGATGTCCGGGGATCCAGTGCAGCGGGATGTCGGAGACGACCCGACCGGGGTCGTATTCGCGTTCGAATCGGCGTGGTCGCAACATGCGAGGCTCCTCCCCCGGATTCGTCCGGACCCTGTAGTCCATCATGCGGAGTAAATGCTCGGAAGTTTACTGTGATGCGGGTCCGGTGCGGCCGGTCAGGACCCCAATCCGTTGCCTCGAAGAATTTCGTTTAACGCATTGGAGCACAGTGTGACTGGTCTGCTGTATGCGGACAGACACCGCCGACTCGTTGTCGCCCGCCTGCGGCAAGACCGGCTGGGCGCTCGCGAGGGGTTGGGAATCTCACCTTGGTGCAGTGACCACACGTCTCGGTCGGTGTCCTGCAGGTGGGCGCAGTAGGCGGTGGCGCCATCGGCAGTGACACCGGTGGCTCCGTGATCCGGGCACCGCGCCCCGACCACGGCCGCGGGGAGCGGCGCGACGGCGTCGGTGGTGGTGGCGGCGACGGGGGTGACGGGGCGGCCCTGGCGCGGGCGACGCCGGCGCCCGAGACGGCGTCGGAGCAAGCGGTGCTGCGGAAGGCGGTGGCGGGGCAGCGATCGGCGGTGGCCGATGCCTGTGACGGCGGCCCGACCATTTGCCTGGTGGCCATAACCACACGCTGCACTGCGCCAGCTCGCCAACCGGCTCGTCGGCATCCTGCACGGCTGCCTAAGACCGGCACCGTCTACGACGAATCGACGGCATGGGCCCCACACGACCAAGGTCAACAGAATGCCGCTTGGCAAACAAGCTCATAGGATGCCTCAAGGGCTGTCGCGATCGCTTGCGCGACGGGCCTGCGGACGGACGGCGTGTGTCGAACGGTACCGACACGGCCAGTTCGCCCCGCTTGGACGTGTAGGCATCACCGCGAGTTAGGTTTCGCCGATGAAATTTGTGCTGGCAACCTATGGAACTCGCGGCGATGTCGAGCCCTGCGCCGCCGTCGGCCGGGAGCTGCTGCGCCGAGGTCACGACGTGCGCATGGCGGTCCCGCCTAACATGCTTGGCTTCGTCGAGTCGGCAGGGCTTGCTGCGGTCGCCTACGGGCCGGACGCGCTGCTACACGACGAGGATTTCGTCCGCTTCTCGAAGATCCAGAATCCGATCAGCGCGCTGCGCGAATATATCGAGTATGCGACCCAGCTCTGGGTGGAGATGGGCACGACGCTGACGGCGCTGGCAAATGGGGCCGACCTGCTATTGACGGGCATGAGCGACAAGCAGGGGCTCGCCGCTAACGTCGCGGAGTATTACGACATTCCGCTGGCTGCGCTGCACTCCTTCCCGATGCCGGAGTTCGTTCCGATGTTGCAGCCGCCGCTCTCGTGGCTGGATTGGCGCATAACGAAGGAGGCTGAAGACGCCCAACGCCGTGCACTGGGCTTGCCGGAGGCAACCGGACCCTCGACGCCACGGATGGTGGAACGTGGATCGCTGGAGATCCAGGCCTACGACGAGCTCTGCTTTCCCGAGCTGGCAGCCGAATGGGCGCAACAGGGCGGCCGACGGCCCTTTGTCGGCGCGCTGACGATGGAATTGCCGACCGATGCCGACGACGAGGTCTTGTCGTGGATCGCCGCCGGAACGCCGCCGATCTACTTCGGCTTCGGCAGCACGCGGGTCGCATCTCCCGCCGATACGGTCGCCATGATCGGCGCGACCTGCACGCAGTTAGGCGAGCGAGCCTTGATTTACTCTGGCGTGCATGGCTTCAACCGCATCCCGCATTTCGACCACGTCAAGGTTGTGGGCGCGGTGAACTATGCGGCCATCTTTCCCGCCTGTCGCGCGGTCGTCCACCATGGGGGCGCGGGCACCACGGCCGCGGGCATGCGGGCCGGAATCCCCACGTTGATCCTCTGGATCGGGCATGATCAGCCGATCTGGGCAGCTGCGGTCAACCGGCTGAAAGTCGGCTTCGCGCGGTGCTTCTCGGCCACCACCCGGGAATCACTGGTCGCGGACCTGCGCTCTATCCTCACTCCGCAATACGTCGCTCGAGCCCGTAAGGTCGCTACCCAGATGACCAAACCCGCCGAAAGCGTTGCCAGCGCCGCCGATCTCCTGGAAGACACCGCCCGCCTGGGGCGCTTTGGCTGATCGGCGAAGGCGGGCCGCCGGAATAATCGGCGCCGACCACGCCGGGGCCACTTCGAGTTGACATTGCGGTCCGTTGTGATGCCGGGCGGGCGTCTCGAGGCTATGTGCCGCCCAGACACGGAGTAGCTGTCAGCAAACGACACATCTGATGAATCTGCAGGCCCAGTCCGCACTGCGAGCCTCACCCGGCGCACCCGCCTACTACGACAAACAACGCGCCCGCGGCCACAATCACAACGCTGGACTGCGCCAACTCGCCAACCGGCTCGTCGGCATCCTGCACGGCTGCCTAAGACCGGCACCGTCTACGACAACTCGACCGCATGGGCCCCCACGACCAAGATCAACAGAATGCCGCTTGACAAACACGCTCATAGGATGTCTCAAGGGCCGCTGTCGCGATCGCTTGCGCGACGGGCCTGCAGACGGATGGCGTGTGTCGAGTGGTACCGACACGGCCAGTTCGCCCCCTTGGACGTGTAGGCATCAGCGCGAGTTAGGTTCCGCCGATGAAATTTGTGGTGGCAGGCTATGGAAGTCGCGGCGATATCGAGCCCTGCGCCGCCGTCGGTCGGGAGCTGCTGCGCCGAGGTCACGACGTGCGCATGGCGGTCCCGCCTAACATGCTTGGCTTCGTCGAGTCGGCGGGGCTTGCTGCGGTCGCCTACGGGCCGGACGCGCCGGCGCTGCTGCACGACGCGGATTTCCTCCGCAAGATCCAGAATCCGATCAGCGTGCTGCCTGAAGTTATGGACCATGTTACCCAGCTCTGGGTGGAGATGGGCACGACGCTGATGTCGCTGGCAAATGGGGCCGACCTGCTATTGGCGGGCACGAACGAGCAGGCGCTCGCCGCCAACATCGCGGAGTATTACAGCATTCCGCTGGCTGCGCTGCACTGCTTCCCGATGCGGGAGTTCGTTCCGATTTTGCCGCCGCCGCTGGGGTGGCTGGATTGGCGCATAAAGAAGGAGGCTGAAGACGCCCAACGCCGTGCACTGGGCTTGCCGGAGGCAACCGAACCCTCGACGCCACAGATGGTGGAACGTGGATCGCTGGAGATCCAGGCCTACGACGAGCTCTGCTTTCCCGGGCTGGCAGCCGAATGGGCGCAACAGGGTGGGCGACGGCCGTTCGTGGGCGCGCTGACGCTGGAGTTGCCGACGGATGCCGACGACGAGGTCTTGTCGTGGATTGCCGCTGGAACGCCGCCGATCTACTTCGGCTTTGGCAGCATGCGGGTCCCATCTCCCGCTGACACGATCACCATGATCAGCGCGGCCTGCACGCAGTTAGGCGAGCGGGCGTTGATTTGCAAGGGCGCAAATGACTTCAGCCACATCCCGCATTTCGACCACGTCAAGGTTGTGGGCGCGGTGAACCATGCGGCCATCTTTCCCGCCTGTCGCGCGGTCGTCCACCACGGTGGCGCCGGCACCACGGCCGCGGGCCTGCGGGCCGGAATCCCCACGTTGGTCCTCTGGATCGGGCTCGATCTGCCGATCTGGATCTGGGCGGCTGCGGTTAAGTGGCTGAAAGTCGGCTCCGCGCAGCCCTTCTCGGCTACCACCCAGGAATCACTGGTCGCCAACCTGCGCTCCATCCTCACCCCGCAATACGTCACTCGAGCCCGTGAGGTCGCCACCCAGATGACCAAACCCGCCGAAAGCGCTGCCAGCGCCGCCGATCTCCTGGAAGACACCGCCCGCCTGGGGCGCTTTGGCTGATCGGCGAAGGCGGGCCGCCGGAATAATCGGCGCCGACCACGTCGGGCAGACTTGCCTCGGCGTGCCTTGATTGGATCGCTGCCACTGGGCGGCGCGGGGCGGTGAAGCACATCCCCGCCGGCGTCACAAGGCCACTTGATGAACAAACTCATAAGGATGTCTCAAGGGCCGCTGTCGGCGATCGCTGCGCGACGGGCCTGCGGCCTGCCCTTGACCCGAGTGCCTCTAACGCCCCCTCAACGGCAGCGGCACGGGCAGAGGCATGGGCCCCGCTCGTCAACCGCGCGGCACTCGAAGCCCCCTGGGGCAGTTAAACGCGGCAACGTTGCACCGACCATTTGACAATGCTAAATTCACGCGGTCTAAGCGTGGTGGATCTCGTTCTGGCACCCGCGGCTCGATTCTGATCACCACGAGCGGCAAGGTCAAAGGGACGGCGTGTGTCGAGCGGTACCGACACGGCCACTTCGCCCACTTGGACGTGTAGGCATCAGCGCGAGTTAGGTTCCGCCGATGAAATTTGTGCTGGCAGGTTATGGAACTCGCGGCGATGTTGAGCCCTGCGCCGCCGTCGGTCGGGAGCTGCTGCGCCGAGGTCACGACGTGCGCATGGCGGTCCCGCCTAACATGCTTGGCTTCGTCGAGTCGGCAGGGCTTTCTGCGGTCGCCTACGGGCCGGACCCGCAGGCGCTGCTGGACGACGCGGATTTGGTCCGCAAGATCCAGAATCCGATCAGCGCGATGGTCGAAGTTATGGAGCATCTCACCCAGGTGTGGGCGGAGAAGGGCACGACGCTGAGGTCGCTGGCAAATGGGGCCGACCTGCTATTGGCGGGCACGAGCGAGCAGGCGCTCGCCGCCAACATCGCGGAGTATTACGACATTCCGCTGGCTGCGCTGCACTGCTTCCCGGCGCGGGTTTTGCCGGTCGGGTGGCTGGATAGGCGCATAACGAAGGAGGCTGAAGACGCCCACCGCCGTGCACTGGGCTTGCCGGAGGCAACCGGACCCTCGACGCCACAGATGGTGGAACGTGGATCGCTGGAGATCCAGGCCTACGACGAGCTCTGTTTTCCCGAGCTGGCAGCCGAATGGGCGGAACAGGGCGGCCGACGGCCCTTCGTTGGCGCGCTGACGATGGAATTGCCGACCGATGCCGACGACGAGGTCTTGTCGTGGATCGCCGCCGGAACGCCGCCGATCTACTTCGGCTTCGGCAGCATGCGGGTCGCATCTCCCGCCGATACGGTCGCCATGATCAGCGCGGCCTGCATGGAGTTAGGCGAGCGAGCGTTGATTTACTCGAGCGTGCATGGCTTCAACCGCATCCCGCATTTCGACCACGTCAAGGTTGTGGGCGCGGTGAACTATGCGGCCGTCTTTCCCGCCTGTCGCGCGGTCGTCCACCATGGGGGCACCGGCACCACGGCGGCGGGCATGCGGGCCGGAATCCCCACGTTGATCCTCTGGTTCTGGCTCGATCAGCCGATCTGGGCAGCTGCGGTTAAGCGGCTGAAAGTTGGCTCCGGCCGGCGCTTCTCGGCCACCACCCGGGAATCACTGGTCGCGGACCTGCGCTCTATCCTCACTCCGCAATACGTCACTCGAGCCCGTGAGGTCGCTACCCAGATGACCAAACCCGCCGAAAGCGTTGCCAGCGCCGCCGATCTCCTGGAAGACACCGCCCGCCTGGGGCGCTTTGGCTGATCGGCGAAGGCGGGCCGCCGGAACAATCGGCGCCGACCACGTCGGGCAGACTTGCCTCGGGCGTTGCAGATCTCGCGACGACCCCGGGTTGCATCGACGCGATCCCGGAGTCGGCCTTCATTTCCTCGTATTACCTGTCGAAAAAGGGTGCGGTGCGTACGCGTGTCGTAGCGTTCGACGATCAACAAGATCTGCTCGCCGGAACTATCCGCTTAGGGGCATACCGCTCGCACGAGCCGTTTTGCGCTGAGGTCACCCACCTGGATGGCCCGGCGGGCCGCAACCGGCGCACCGGGCGGGTCTCGATGGCGTTGATCGTCAACACCCGGCGGCTGATCCGCCAACCCGCGCCGATCTGCTGATATTCGTCGTCGTAGCGCAGATGCCAAACCACGTCGGTCAGCTGATCCGCGCATTGGCTCCAGTGGTGCGCGATGCACGCAATGCGGCCGCGTGCGATGCCCGGCCGCGGGCCTTCGTCGTAGACCTCGCCGATGATCGCGTGCTCGGTACGCACCGCGGCCGCAACCGAGGCGACCGCTGCGGTGATGGCGGCCTGCCCCCGGTGCCGGTGAACCGGCTCGAGCGTGGTTGGCGGGTCGGGCACTGTCAGCTCAGCCGTGGCGGTGAAAAGTTTCGCCACAGCGTCGAATTGGCGATCATCGACCCCGGCGGCATAGCGGTGCACCAAGTCCGTGAGGGCCGACCGGTCGGCGGCTGCGAGGGTCATACCGGCAGCGACAGCCGTTGCGCGCAGGCCGACAGGGTGTCCTTGGCCTGCTCGATATCGGTGATCGGCGGCATGGCCAGCACGATCCGGTAAGCGCCCCGGTCAGCCAATTCGCCGGCGCGTTCAGCGTTGATTTTGGTGACCAGATGGCCCAGCGAAACCTCAAGACCAGCGGGTCGCGCCCAGCCGCCGACGCTTTCTCACGCATCGATGCGAGCAGCGACTCCAGTCGCGCGCCGGTGACGCCGAGTGGCTGGAAGCCGTCGCCGAAGCGTCCGGCCCGCCGCGCGGCCGCCCGGCTGTGTCCGCCGATGTGCACCGGAAGCCGTGAGCCGGCAACCGGTTTGGGGTAGCACATGGCGTCATCAAATCCGAAGAACTCGCCGTGATGGGTGGCCCGCGGGGTTGGTCAGCCCACAGCGCCCGCAACACGGCCAGCTGCTCGTCGGCCCGTCGGCCCCGGCTGTCGAACGCGGCACCAGGACGGTGTGCTCGACGACGACGATCGATTCAAAGCCGCATGCTTCCAGCCCGATCCCCGACCCCCTTGATCTGCTGGCGTTCGAGCGCAACCCGTCCGGACCGGTCATAGGGATAGACGCTGTCGTACCGGGGCCGCACGAAGCTCACCATCCAGTCCGGCTCCGCGGTGACCCCGGCGGTGACCGGGGCGACCACGGCGACCTTCATGGCACTGAGGCTAGCCGGTCGCAGGGGCCTCAACCGACACAAGCCGGATGCGCCACGAAATCCTGCGGGCCTGGCCGCTGGCTGTGTTTCCGGATGGTCCAGTCCTTGCCGAAGTCGATGGTGTGGGCGGCAGGCGAAGGCGAGTAGGTCGATGTTGGTGAGCCCGTTGTCGGCGACCCGCTCGGCGATGTGCTGACCTCCGACAGGTTGCCGGGCTTGTCGCAGTTGACGGAAGCTCTCAGTAAATTCGCTGCGGACTCACAGCCGACGGCTGCCACACGAAAGCGTCAGCGCGGCTACGCTTGGGCATAACTCGATGACAACGACACCGAACCCGCCGTCGATTCCTGGCTTGGCCGTGCTCGCCGCGCTAGCAGTCGCCGTCGTCGCCGTTGCCGGAGTATTGGTTTTCTACTCGAAACACAATCCTGTCGTTCCGAGAGAATCTACGTCGGTTTCGCAGGCCACGTCCGATCCGCCGGCCGTTGACCCGCCGGCGAAGCTGGGCGACAAGGATGGCCGATTCCTGTGGCTGCTGGAAGCTCAAGGGCTTCAACTGTCGGGAGCTCCCAACGCTGCGATCAACGATGCGCGTCGCATTTGCTCACGCTTGGCGCGCGGCGAGAGTGAACGGCGGATCGTTCAAGACATTGTTCAGGGATCGCCGCGCATGTCGATGGCTACCGCAGCCAAGTTCGCCGACACCGCTATCAACGTGTACTGCCCGCAGGGTGGTTTGGAGACCCCCCATTGAAGATATCTGCCTGCATGTTCGCTGCACTGCCGCGACCGTGTTCGTGACCGCAGCGCTCGTCCACGCTGACATCGTCCACGACATCTTCCTGAATGCCCTTGCTGCGCAGGGAATTACTGGCCAACGGGATCAGCTCATCGCGGCCGGTCACACCGTGGCGACGACATTGCCCGGGGAGCCAGCGCGGCCTCCGGGCTAGGTAAGCTCGCGCCGCTGGACAACGTCATGTCCCGCGTGCAGCACGATGCGTTGATCATTGGTCGCAACGTGTTTGGTTCGGCCCAGATACAACGCCAGGACCTCCTTCTGCAGAATTCGACGCGGCTGGGGCGAGGAGCGGCCTCACTCCGCGCGTGGGATCACTGTTTGGGCACGCACGGCCTCGGCCAGGGCGGCCGCCCTGCGGTCGGTAAACACATCCTCGAGCATCACCGGCCGACCGTCCGGGCCGGAGAGCGGAACCCGCCAGTTGGGGTACTCGTCGGTGGTGCCGGGCTGGTTCTGGGTCCGCCGGTCACCGACCGCGTCGGTCAGCGACACGCCCAGCAGCCGCGACGGCGTTCGGCCCAGGTACTGGTAGAGGGCCAGCACAGTCTGCTCGACGTCCGCGCTGTCGTCCAGCAGCCCGACTCGGCGCAGCTCGGCGATCCACGCCGCCTGCTCGGCCCGATCCGCCTCGAGTTCCTCCTCGGCGGGCCGGGTCAACAGGCCCAACGACTCGCGCAGGCGCACATGGTCTCCGGCCAGATACCCGGCGGTCGGCGGCAGGTCGTGGGTGGCGACGGTCGACAGGCAGTACTCGCGCCAGCGTTCGGCCGGCAGCGGACCGCCGCTACCGCCGCGGTCGAGCTCGAACCAGAGGATCGAGGTGCCGAGCATGCCCCGGGCCCGCAGGTAATCCCGCACCCAGGGTTCGACGGTGCCGAGATCCTCGCCCACCACGAGCGCCCCGGCCCGATGCCCTTCCAGGGCCACGATGCCGATCATCGTCTCGTGGTCGTAGCGCACATACGTGCCATGGGTGGGCGGTGCACCGGTGGGGATCCACCACAGCCGAAACAGTCCCATGATGTGGTCGATGCGCACGCCGCCGGCGTGCCGCAGCACGGCCCGGATCAGCTCGCGGAACGGCCGATACTCCTGCTCCGCTAGCCGGTCCGGTCGCCACGGCGGCTGAGACCAGTCCTGGCCGAGCTGGTTGAACTCGTCGGGCGGTGCGCCCGCGGTCACGCCGAGCGCCAACACGTCCTGCAGGGCCCACGCATCGGCGCCGGTGGGGTGCACGCCGACGGCGAGGTCATGGATGATGCCCAACGCCATCCCGGCCCGCACCGCCTGCGACTGCGCCAGAGCGAGTTGGTCGTCAAGTTGCCACTGCAACCAGCGGTGAAAATCGACGGCATCCGTATGTTTATTGGCGAACTCGGCGACGGCCGCGCTGGCGGGATGCCGTAGTGATTGGGGCCACTGATGCCAGTTACTGCCGTACTTCTCGGCGAGCGCGCACCAGGTGGCGAAGTCGTCGAGGGCGGGGCCCTCACGGGCGCAGAACGCCGCGTAGGCCAGTTCACGCCCCGCCGAACGCGGCACCCGGTAGAGGAGATTGAGCGCCGCGAGCTTGGCCGCCCACGCGGCGTCGCGGTCGATCGCATCCAGCGCCGCGGTCCGCTGCTGCACCTGTTCGCGCAGCCGCCGCACCCGGCCCCGTTTGCGCAGGTAGGCAAACTCGGGGACGGCCTCGACACGAAGATAGAGCGGGTTGACGAAGCGCCGCGACGTCGGTAGGTACGGCGACGGCTCCATCGGCTTCGTCGGCGCGGCCGCATGCAGCGGATTGACCAGCACATAACCGGCGCCGTGCCGCGATGCCGACCACACCGCGAGGTCGGTGAGATCGGTGAGATCGCCGACACCCCACGACTGGCGGGACCGCACACTATACAACTGCGTCGCCACACCCCACGCCCGGCTGGCGCCCATCCGCTCGGGCAGTCCCAGCCAGTCCGGTGTCACGATGAGCGCGGTGCTGGCTTCATTGTCGCCGGAGCATAGGTGCACGCGGTGATACCCGAGCGGCAGATCGGCTGGCAGCACGAAGCTGGCCTCGCCGATCCAGCGTCCGTCGAGGTGAAACGGTAGGGTGAAGTTGTCGACCTGTCGCGCGCAGCGCACCGTGCCGTCCTCGAGGCGCAGCCAGACTTCAGCGGGATAGCCATGGGTCACATGTGCCCAGAATCTGGTCTCGGCGCCGGCGCGGGCGACGATGGTGGCCGGCAACGGACGCGACCAGTACGCGCGGTCGTAAGCGGTCAGCGCCGCGCTGCGCTCCTGCTCGGCCGCGGCGGCCACACCGAACGCGGCCAGGACGGCCACCAGAGTGGTCTCGGGAACGCGAAGGCGGCGGCCGGCCCAGTCCTCGTAGTCGGTCGCGATGCCGAACCGCCCGGCGAGTTCGACCAGCGATGGCGCGAGCTCAGTCATGCCGCCCATCATGCTTGGCGGACCCGTCCCGCCACGATGCGGGCGGTGGCCTTTTCGAATCACGGCTTTGGATAAGTCACCGGTGCGGTGGCCGGAGGCGGAATTCTCGACCAGCCGCCTTTGTCACCTGTCGCTACCATGCGCAGGGAAAACGAATCCCCAGTAGGGCATATGACGAGTGAGGGCAGGTAGTGCAGAGCACGTCGGCGTGGTCGGTAACGTGGGCGACTGGAAAGTTACAGGAAGGTGGCCGCAACGGTGTCCCCGTGGCGAGGTCGATGGCGGTGGCCTACGGTTATCGGTGTGAGTAGCGGCTATGCGCAGTATCCAGGCTTTCTGCCGGATCGGAATGTGATTTAACGTGCCAGCTGAACAGAACCGCCGCCAGCGGTCGGGGTACGGCCTTGGGTTGTCGACGCGGACCCAGGTGACCGGTTATCAATTCTTGGCGCGTCGCACCGCAATGGCGTTGACCCGGTGGCGGGTGCGCATGGAGGTTGAACCGGGCCGGCGTCAGATATTGGCGGTGGTGGCATCGGTCTCCGCGGCGGGCGTGATATGCCTCGGGGCGCTGCTGTGGTCGTTTATCAGCCCGTCCGGTCAGATGAACGAATCGCCGATCATCGCTGACCGTGACTCCGGGGCACTGTATGTCCGGGTGGGTGACAAGCTGTACCCGGCGCTGAACTTGGCGTCGGCGCGGCTGATTACCGGGCGAGCGGACAATCCGCACAAGGTGCGGTCAGGCCAGATCGCGCAGCAGCCGCACGGGCCGATGGTGGGTATCCCAGGTGCGCCATCGCAGTTTTCCCCGACGAGTCCGGCGACGTCGTCGTGGCTGGTGTGCGATTCCGTCACCAGCGCATCGGGTGTGGGCGCACCGGCATCGGTAACTGTGACCCTGATCGACGGCGCTCCGGACCTCTCAGGTCACCGACAGGTATTGACCGGACCGGACGCGGTGGTGCTGCAGTACGAGAAAGACACCTGGGTGATTCGGCAGGGCCGCCGGTCACGCATCGACGCGGCCAATCGGGCGGTGTTGTTGCCGCTGGGCTTGACCCCGGAGCAAGTCAACCGGGCGCGGCCGATGAGCCGGGCGTTGTACGACGCCTTGCCGGTGGGTCCCGAACTGTCGGTGCCGAAAGTGCCGGACGCGGGTAGCCCGGCAGCCTTCCCCAACGCCCCGGCGCCGGTGGGAAGTGTTCTGGTGACGCCACAAGTCAGTGGCCCGCAGCAGTATTCGGTGGTGTTAGCCGATGGCGTGCAGACCATCTCGCCGATAGTGGCTCAGATCCTGCAGAACGCGGGCACGCCGACGGGCAATTCGCCCGTGGTGGTAGCGCCGGCGACGTTGGCGAAAATGCCGGTGGTCAACGGCTTGGATCTCTCGGCCTATCCGGACAGCCCGCTACATGCCGTGGACATCCGAGAAAACCCGGCGACCTGCTGGTGGTGGGAGAAGACCACCGGCGAGGAGCGCGCCCGCACCCAGGTGGTGTCCGGGCCGACGATCCCGGTGGCCGCGAACAACGCGAACAAGGTGGTGTCGCTGGTGAAGGCGGACACGTCCGGTCGGGAAGCCGACCGAGTCTTTTTCGGCCCCGAGTACGCGAACTTCGTCGCTGTGACCGGCAATGACCCCGGCGCGGCAACAACCGAATCGTTATGGTGGTTGTCGGATTCGGGCGTGCGGTTCGGGGTGGACAACGCGCGTGAGGCCCGGACGGCATTGGGGTTGACTTCTACGCCGAGCCCGGCGCCGTGGGTGGCACTGCGGCTGCTGGCACCGGGTCCGATGCTGTCGCGCGCGGACGCGCTGGTGCGTCATGACACACTTCCGAAAGACATGAACCCTGCAGAATTGGCGGTACCAAAGTGAAACGTGGTTTTGCGCGGCCGACGCCGGAGAAGGCGCCGTTGGTCAAGCCGGAGAACATTGTCTTACCGACGCCGTTGAGCGTCCCGCCACCGGAAGGTAAGCCCTGGTGGCTGGTCGTGATTGGCGTCTTGGTCCTCGGCCTGCTCGTCGGCATGATCGGCATGACGGTGGCCAGTGGCTCGCGAATGTTCTTGGGCGCCGGTGCGATCTTCCCGATCTTCATGATCGGTGGTATCGCGATGATGATGTTCGGCGGGCGCTTCGGCGGCCAGCAGCAGATGAGCCGGCCCAAGCTGGACGCGATGCGCGCACAGTTCATGATGATGCTGGACCTGCTGCGCGAGACGGCCAACGAGTCGGCGGACAGCATGGACGCCAACTACCGCTGGTTTCACCCGGCGCCGGCGACGCTGGCGGCCGCCGTGGGATCGGCCCGGATGTGGGAGCGCCAGCCCAACGGCAAGGATCTCAACTTCGGCGTCGCCCGGGTCGGGGTAGGCATGACGCGGCCGGAAGTGACCTGGGGCGAACCGCAGAACATGCCGACCGACATCGAACTGGAGCCGGTGACCGGTAAGGCGCTGCAGGAATTCGGCCGCTATCAAAGCGTGGTGTACAACCTGCCCAAGATGGTGTCCCTGCTGGTCGAACCCTGGTTTGCGCTGGTCGGGGACCGCGAGCAGGCCCTGGGGTTGATGCGGGCGATCATCTGCCAGCTGGCGTTCTCGCACGGTCCGGACCATGTGCAGATGATGGTTGTCACTTCCGATGTGGCGCAATGGGATTGGGTGAAGTGGCTGCCACATTTCGGTGATTCGCGGCGTCACGACGCCGCGGGTAACGCGCGCATGGTGTACGGGTCGGTGCGCGAGTTCGCCGCCGAACAAGCCGAGTTGTTCGCCGGCCGTGGGTCATTCACACCTCGGCACGCCAGTTCGTCGGCGGAGACGCCGACACCTCACCGTGTGATCGTCGCCGACATCGTTGATCCGCAATGGGAGTACGCGATCAGCACCGACGGCGTCGACGGGGTGACGTTCTTCGACCTGACCGGCTCGTCGATGTGGACAGCTGTCCCGGCGCGGGTGCTGCGGTTCGACAGCAAAGGGGTGATCGAAGCGGTGCCCCGCGACCGCGACACTTGGATGGTGATCGACGAGAACGCGTGGTTCTTCGCCCTCGCCGACCAGATGACCGAGGCCGAGGCCGAACAGTTCGCGCAGCGGATGGCGCAGTGGCGGCTCGCCCAAGCCTACGAGGAGATCGGGCAGCGGGTAGCGGCGCACATCGGAGCCCGAGACATCCTGTCCTACTACGGGGTTGAGGACCCGGCCAAGATCGACTTCGGCACGTTGTGGGGCGGGCGCCGCGACTCACTCGGCCGGTCGCGGTTGCGGGCGCCGTTCGGTAACCGCTCCGACAACGGCGAGTTGCTGTTTTTGGACATGAAGTCGCTCGACGAAGGCGGCGACGGCCCGCACGGGGTGATGTCGGGGACAACCGGGTCGGGTAAGTCGACGCTGGTGCGCACCGTGATCGAGTCGTTGATGCTTGCGCATCCTCCCGAAGAACTGCAGTTCGTGCTGGCTGACCTCAAGGGTGGGTCGGCGGTCCGACCATTCTCGGGGGTGCCGCACGTGTCGCGGATCATCACCGACCTCGAAGAGGACCAGGCGCTGATGGAGCGCTTCCTGGACGCCCTCTGGGGTGAGATCGCCCGCCGCAAGACCATATGCGACACCGCGGGTGTCGACGACGCCAAGGAGTACAACAATCTGCGGGTCAGGATGATGCGGGCCCGCGGCGAGGAGATGCCCCCACTGCCGATGCTGGTGGTGGTGATCGACGAGTTCTACGAATGGTTCCGCATCATGCCCACCGCGGTGGATGTTCTAGACTCCATCGGCCGGCAGGGCCGTGCTTACTGGATCCATCTGATGATGGCGTCTCAGACCATTGAGAGCCGCGCCGAAAAGCTCATGGAGAACATGGGTTACCGGCTGGTGCTGAAAGCGCGTACCGCCGGAGCGGCGCAGGCTGCCGGGGTGCCGAATGCGGTGAATCTGCCGGCCCAGGCCGGGCTGGGGTATTTCCGCAAGAGTGGCGAAGAGATCATCCGGTTCCAAGCGGAGTTCATGTGGCGGGATTACCGCCGCGGGGTGTCACTCGGCGACGGGCAGGCGCAGATTGTGCACGCCGTCGATTACATTCGCCCGCAACTGTTTACCACCGGGTTCACGCCCATCGAGGTCGCCGTGGGCGGGCCGGACGGCGAGGCGGTGGCCGACGTGAACGGCGAAGTTGTCAATGGCGAAGTTGTCAGCGACAAGGGGGACGCCGAGGAGGAAGAGGAAGAGGACGTCAGGACACCGAGAGTCGGCACAGTGATCATCGATCAGCTACGCCGAATCGACTTCGAGCCCTACCGATTGTGGCAACCTCCGCTGGACGAGCCGGTGGCGATCGACGAATTGGTGAACCGCTTCCTCGGCCGGCCGTGGCACCAGGACTACGGCACCGCCAAGAATTTGGTGTTCCCAATCGGAATCATCGACCGCCCGTTCAAGCATGACCAGCCGCCGTGGAAGGTGGACACCTCCGGGCCCGGCGCCAACGTGCTGATCCTGGGCGCCGGGGGTGCGGGCAAGACGACCGCGTTGCAGACCCTGATCTGCTCTGCTGCCATGACCCATACCCCCGAGCAGATCCAGTTCTACTGCCTGGCCTACAGCAGTACCGCCTTGACGACGGTGGCCGGTCTGCCGCACGTCGGTGGAGTCGCCGGCCCCACGGACCCATATGGAGTTCGTCGCACGGTGGCCGAAGTGCTGGCGCTGGTGCGTGAGCGGAAACGCAGCTTCCTCGAGTACGACGTTCCGTCAATGGACGTGTTCCGACGGCGCAAGTTCGCCGGCGCCCCCGGCCGCGTGCCCGATGACGGGTTCGGCGACGTCTACCTCGTGATCGACAACTACCGAGCACTGGCCGAGGAAAACGAGGTGCTGATCGAGCAGGTCAATCAGATCATCAACCAAGGGCCATCGTTCGGGGTTCATGTGGTGGTCAGCGCCGACCGGGAATCGGAGCTGCGGCCCACGGTGCGCACCGGGTTCGGTTCCCGGGTGGAGCTACGGCTGGCCGCGGTGGAGGACGCCAAACTGGTGCGGTCCCGGTTCGCCAAAGACGTTCCGGCGAAGCCCGGCCGGGGCATGCTCGCCGTGAACTACGTGCGACTGGACGCCGACCCCCAGTCGGGTCTGCACACGTTGGTGGCCCGCCCCGCGTTGGGCAGGACACCGGGCGCGGTGTTCGAGTCCGACAGCGTGGCGGCGGCGGTCAGCCAGGTGGCGACGGGCCAGGCCCGTCCGGTGCGCAGGCTGCCAGCGTGGTTCGGGTTGGACCAGGTGCGGGCGTTGGCCGCGAAAGATCAGCGCCAAGGGGTTGGCGCGGGCGGAATCGCCTGGGCGATATCGGAATTGGATTTGCAGCCGGTGTACCTGAACTTCGCTGAGAACGCGCATTTGATGGTGACCGGTCGGCGCGAGTGTGGGCGCACCACGACGCTGGCCACCATCATGTCCGAGATCGGCAGGCTCTACGCGCCGGGCACCAGCTCGGCACCGCCGACGTCGCGACCCTCAGCACAGGTGTGGCTGGTCGACCCGCGCCGTCAGCTGCTGACCGTGCTGGGCTCCGACTATGTGGAGAAGTTCGCCTACAACCTTGACGGGGTGTCGGCGATGATGGACCAGCTGGCCGCTACGTTGGCCCGCCGCGAGCCGCCGCCGGGTCTGTCGGCGGAAGAGTTGTTGTCGCGGTCGTGGTGGAGCGGTCCGGAGATCTTCTTGATCATCGACGATGTTCAGCAGCTGCCGCCCGGCTTTGATTCACCGCTGCACAAGGCCGCGCCGTGGGTGACCAGGGCAGCCGATGTCGGCTTGCATGTCTTCGTCACCCGTACGTTCGGGGGCTGGTCGTCGGCGGGCAGCGACCCGATGCTGCGGGCGCTGCATCAGGCCAACGCGCCGTTGCTGGTGATGGATGCCGACCCCGACGAAGGCTTCATCCGCGGCAAGATGAAGGGCGGTCCGCTGCCCCGGGGCCGCGGCCTGTTGATGGCCGAGGATACCGGCATCTTCGTGCACGTGGCGGCCACTGAGCTGCGGCGACCACTCCAGTAATTCGCGGGAATTCGCCGTTGCCGGTAGATGAACACTCGTCTCGTGCGGATGAACACTAGCTGGCCAGCCATGAATAGTTCGCATCGACGGCGGCGCTTCCCATGCTGGCCGCCTAATGTCGGCTACGAGCGACTGCTCAGTAACGATTGAGCCGTTGCTCGATGTTTTAACGCTGAGGATATCGAGGAAGAAAGCGCCAGACCTTGCCGATTCCTGACCAGTTCATGACCACGCTGCGCCCCGCCGCTGGTTCGTATGGGGCCGCCCGAAACCGCCAGCGCGATCGCGGCTAGGGGAGGGGTGTAGTGCTGGATTTCGGGGTGTTACCGCCGGAGATCAATTCGGGCCGGATGTATTCCGGTCCTGGGCCGGAGTCGATGCTGGCGGCTGCGGTGGCCTGGGATGGGCTGGCTGCGGAGTTGAGGTCGGCGGCGGGTTCCTACGGCTCGGTGGTCTCGGGGCTGACGAGTGGCTCGTGGCTGGGTCCGGCGTCGGCGTCGATGGCGACCGCGGCCGCACCCTATGTGGCGTGGATGAACAGCACCGCTGCGCAGGCCGAGGAGGCCGCCACCAAGGCGAAGGCGGCCGTGGCCGCCTATGAGACGGCGTTCGCGGCGACGGTGCCCCCGCCGGTGATCGCGGCCAACCGCGTGCAACTGCAGGCGCTGATCGCGACGAATTTTTTCGGTCAAAACAGCCCGGCGATCGCGGCCACCGAGGCGCAATACGGCGAGATGTGGGCCCAGGACGCCGCCGCGATGTACAGCTATGCCGGAGCCTCGTCGGCCGCCTCGACGGTGACGCCGTTCACCGCGCCGCCGCAAACCACCGACCCCGTAGGCCTGACCAGCCAAGCCGACGCGGTCACTAAAGCCTCCGGCACGCCGGCCGGCACCGCGGCGCAGACGACAACGTCAACTACGACCCAGCTGTCCTCCGCCACCACGGTGCCCCAGGCGCTGCAGCAACTCTCATCGGCGTCTGTGGCATCGACTGCGGACCCGACTTCGGACCCGCTGCCGCCCACTTCGTTTCTGGGGGGTATATTCGTGGGTCACGGGGCCTGGGGTGTCGGCCTTTCGACCGCTAATTTGACGACAATATTTAAACAAACCCTGCAGGCCTATTTCGGGGTTGGCGTTGGAAACTTCGGCTATGGGATTGGACAGCAGGCGTTCGCCGGCCCCGGGGGATCAACCGCCGGTGCGGGCGGAGCCTGGTACCCGACGCCGCAATATGCAGGCCTAGGCGGCCTAGGCGGTGGGGGCGGGCCGGTGTCTGCGAGTGTGGGCCAAGCGGGGACGATCGGGCGGTTGTCGGTGCCGCCGACCTGGGCTGCGGCGGCGCCCCAGGCGGTAAACCAGGCGGCAGGCGCCCCGGGGTGGTTCGGCACCCCAGCCCACGCCGCCCCCGCGGCTTCGCGAGGTCTGCTCACCGGTATGCCAATGAACGGTGTGGGCCGCCGTGGCGCTGCAGGCTTTATTCACAAATATGGGTTCCGCTACTCTGTGATGCCGCGCCCGCCGTCCGCCGGATAGCGCGACGGCGCTCGCGGTCACCGTCACTTCGTAGGCTGTTGGGCCACATAGGTTTTTCCCGCTTTGCCACAGTGCCCGTTGGCCGGTTCCGGCAGGCTGATCACCGCGTGATCGCGGCCCCGATGCATCATGGGGCAGCGAGCTCCATGAAAGCCAGGGCCTTTGGCGGCCGTGGTGCTGTAAGCACCGTCCCCAATCGGTTTTACCCGCGAAAAGATTTTTACCCTTCGCCCCCGCCGGCGGCGGTTTCATTCACCGGTACGGGTTCCGCCACTCTGTGATGCCGCGCCCGCCGTCCGCCGGATAGCAAAAGGCGTACCAGAAGGCTGGCTAAGCGCGGGTTCAGGCGGGGGCCCAATCGTCACGTGACGGCTGCCTGATGCGTACCGGACCGCCGCCGAACTTCGGTGAAAGTCGGGACGCCCTGCTGTTGATGGCGGGCACGACCCCAATTAGCTTTAACCGCGACAAGATTTTTATCCGCAAGTGGGAGATATAGAGTGGCGCCCTGCCCGGCGTCGGTGGACTCTCGACCGCCGGACGATATCGGTGTGTTCATGCAGGTAGCGACTGGCGAACTGGGTGGTCAACCCAACCGCGGATGAACGGTTGACACCCCCGGATGAACAGTGGTGATCGGGGAATGAACAGTTGCTACTGCCGGGCGCGCTGACCGACCCGACCATCTAACCTCTCTAGCGAACGACCTCGTGAAAGGTCGTTGGCGCGCATTTAGGAGGAACCACATGTCGTTCGTGACCATGGACCCGGAGGCGCTGCTGGCGGCGTCCGCTAACTTGACGGGTATCGGCTCGGCGGTGGCCGCAGAGAACGCGGCTGCTGCGGCCCCCACGACGGGCGTGGTGCCCGCAGCTGCCGATGAGGTGTCGGCGCTGACGGCGGCGCAGTTCTGCGCGCACGCCCAGATGTACCAGGCGGTCAGTGCCCAGGCCGCGGCGATTCACGACTTGTTCGTGAGCACCTTGGGCACCAGCGCCGGGTCCTATGCGGCCACCGAGGCCGCCAACGCGATCGCGACCTGCTAGGGAGGGTGTAGTGCTGGATTTCGGGGCGTTGCCGCCGGAGGTCAACTCCGCCCGCATGTATGCCGGTCCGGGCTCGGCGTCGCTGCAGGCGGCCGCGTCGGCCTGGAATGGCGTGGCCGCCGAGTTGAGTTCGGCCGCCACCGGCTACGACAAGGTGGTCACACAGCTGGCCGGTGAGGAATGGCTGGGTCCGGCATCGACGTCTATGGCCAACGCCGCCGCACCGTATGTGTCGTGGATGAACACCGCCGCCGCGCAGGCCGAGCAGACAGCCCTCCAGGCCAGGACGGCGGCCGCCGCCTACGAGGAGGCGTTCGCGGCCACGGTGCCCCCGCCGATGATCGCGGCCAACCGTGCTCAGACGGCGCAGCTGGTGTCGACGAACGTTCTCGGTCAAAACACCCCGGCCATCGCGCAGCTTGAGGCGCAATACGGCCAGATGTGGGCCCAGGACGCCGCGGCAATGTACAGCTACGCCGGCCAGTCGGCGACGGCCACCCGGGTGACGCCGTTCGCGTCGCCGGCGCAGACCACCGACCCCGCCGCGTCGGCCACGCAGGGCGCCGCGGTCACCAACGCCGTCAATTCCTCGACCGGCACCAGCACGCAGAACATCCTGTCACAGGTGGTCTCGTCGACGCCGAAGACGCTGCAAAGTCTTGCGACGCCGGCGTCGACTACCGCGTCCGACCCGCCGTCGCTGCTTTCGGAATTTTGGTCCTCGTCGAACCCGCTTTTCAGTAACCCGATTTACCAATTCTTCTTCGGGACGGCCGCCCCCTCATCGTTTTCGGCGTTAGTAAATAACTACAGCCCCTACGCGGGTTTCTTCTATAACACCGAGGGTCTGCCGTACTTCAGCGTCGGCATGGGCAACTTCGGCACTCAGATCGCGAAGAGCGCGGGATGGCTCGGCGGGGCTGGCCCCGCAGCCGCCGGGGGCGGCCTAGGCGGCATAGGGGCAGGCTTAGGAGGAGGCTTAGGAGGAGGCTTAGGAGGAGGCTTAGGAGGTGGGCTGGGTGGCGGCGTCGGACCGGGGGTGTCCGCGGGTTTGGGCGGCGCGCCCGCTGTCGGCGGGCTCTCGGTGCCGCCCTCCTGGATCGGAGGAGCCCCGTTGGCGAAGCCTGTCTCACCGCTCCCGATCAGCAGCGTCGCCGCCCCACCAGAAGCGGCCGGTGCCGGAAACCTGTTGGGCGGCATGCCATTGGCGGGTGCGGGGGGCCTCGGCGGGCCCGGTGGTGGCCCCCGATACGGGTTCAAACCCACCGTGATGGCACGCCCACCGTTCGCCGGATAACGCCCAGAGGAATCCTGTCAAGGCCAGCGCGCTGTTGCGTGCGCTGCGTCGCACTGTCACACTGTTAGTCCTCTTCGAGGATGAGCGCCATTTCTGGGCAGGCGGCCACACCGTCGCGAGTCAATTGCGCCTCCTCGGGCCTCACCTCGTGCTCCTCGAGGATGGAGTAGCCGGAATCGTCGATCGGAAAGAGCTCTGGATCGACGGCGTAGCACTGCGCATGCCCCACGCATCTCGACTGGTCGAGACGAACCCTCATGCGGCTTCCTCCCTCGGCCGCCCTGGCACACGCAGCTCGGCCCAGACGGATAGATCGATCAGCTGATGGATTAAAGCCTAGAAGACGCTGTCCGATCGACACGGCGGCTCATCGCTAACCAAATCGTCCGTGCGGCGGGTGGTACGGGGGACCCGCCCGTCCCGGGATGCTCGACAGGACACCGGTTCGCCGCAGCGACGGTTGCGGGTTTCGCGAGAAGTGCGGGCGAACGCCGACCTCGGGCGCAGCAGATCGATGCGCGTTTGCCGCGCATACGATATTGACTGTCGCACGGCCGCGAAGGCGAGCACGAAACGAAAGAACGGACAACCGGGACAACAGCGTATGAGCACCCTAGACGAAGGCCAGGCCGATACCTTCCACCTACCACGGTTTGAATACTCCACGCTGCCAATGGCCGCCGACCGTGGTGTCGGGTGGAAGTTTCTGCGGGATGCCGGGCCGGTGGTGTTCATGAACGGCTCCTATTACCTGACGCGCCGTGAGGACGTGCTCGCGGCGCTCCGCAATCCCAAGGTCTTCTCATCACGGTTGGCCCTTCAACCGCCGGGGAGCCCGCTGCCGGTGGTGCCGCTGGCGTTCGACCCGCCGGAGCACACCCGCTACCGCAAGATCCTGCAGCCGTACTTCAGCCCGCACGGGTTGACTAACTCGCTACCGGTGATTCGCAGGCACGCCACCGACATGATCGAGGCCCTCGCCAGGCGGGGCGAGTGCGAGGTGATGGCAGATTTCGCGAGCCTGTACCCGTTTCAGGTGTTCCTGGACCTCTACGGTCTGCCGCTGGAGGATCGTGACCGCTTGATCGCCTGGAAAGACGCCATCATCGCCGACAAGCCCTATGCCACCAAGGCCGATCTCGCTGCGGCGGAGCGCGAGCTGTTCGAATATCTCGCTGACGCGATCAAGCAACGCCGGCAAAACCCAGGCTCGGACATGTTGTCGCAAGTGATGACCGGTGAGGGCGGCTTCACTGATCTCGAGCTGCTGGGCATGAGCCACCTGTTGATCCTGGCGGGGCTGGACACCGTGACGGCGTCGATCGGTTTCTCCCTGCTCGAACTGGCCCGCCAACCCCAGCTGCGCGCCAGGCTGCGCGACAAACCCAAGCAGATCAGGGTTTTGATCGAAGAGATCGTCCGACTGGAGCCATCGGCGCCGGTGGCGCCCCGAGTGACCACCCAAGCCGTCACCGTCGGCGGGATGACGCTACCCGCGGGCTCACCGGTGAAGTTGTGCATGGCTGCCGTCAACCGCGACGGCAGCGACGCAATGTCCACCGACGACTTGGTCATGGACGGTAAGGTGCACCGGCACTGGGGATTTGGCGGCGGACCACACCGTTGTCTCGGTTCTCATTTGGCGCGTGTGGAGCTGACCGTGATCGTCGGCGAATGGCTTAAGAAAATCCCCGAGTTCGAACTGGCCCCCGGCTACACGCCCGAAATCCGCTTCCCGGCGAAGACCTTCGCGCTCAAGTCATTGCCGCTGCGCTACGGCTGATCGGGCAATCGATAACCGAGCTGATCGGCCGACAGCTGATCACATCGGCTGCGATCGCCGTTACTGCTGGCGGCCTTGTCGTCATCGCTCTTCACTAACATAGAGACGAACGGCCCGAAGAGGCGGGACTTCAGTCCCTGTCGGAAGCCGTCGGTCAACTGGTTGGATACCCCTACGGGATGAGAGCATCGCAGACATGACAGCGCGGTCGTCATCTCGATGGATGATAGCCGCCGAGCGGAGGTAGTGCGGTGAGCACTTCACAACAGTCCCAGGCCAGGACACGCGTGTTCGCCCGGGCGCTCGGCCTGGGTGGCGATCGTTGTTACATGCCTGGCGGGTTTTATCGCGAGAGATTTTTATCTGCCGCCCCAATTACAGGGCGGCGCACCGCGCGCGGAGCCGCGGATTGTCGATGGCCGCAGGCACCGGTGTATACATGCAGATGCAGACCACCCAATAGGGGGTTAAACCTTGTTACCGCGTTGTTACCGCAGATGAACAGCGGTTGCCCCGCGTTGAATACTCGTGAACACTTAGCTGCGCACACGGCGTAGGGCGACGCGGCCATCTACGCTCATCACGGAGCGATCGCTCAGAGCAATCGAGGGAGGAAACTAAATGTCTTTCGTGACCACACAGCCGGAAGCGTTGGCTGCGGCGGCCGGCAGCTTGCACGGAATCGGCTCGGGAATGTGTGCCCAAAACGCGGCCGCGGCGGCCCCCACGACGGGGGTGGTTCCCGCGGCTGCCGACGAGGTGTCCGCGCTGACCGCGGCGCAGTTCGCCGCGCACGCCCAGATGTATCAGGCGGTCAGCGCTCAGGCCGCGGCGATTCATGAGCTGTTCGTCAACACGTTGGGGACGAGCGCCGGCTCGTATACCGCGACTGAGGCGGCCAACGCAATGGCGGCCCAGTAGCGGGTGTGGCGGGTTCATCGATGCTCGATTTCGGGTTGTTGCCACCGGAGATCAATTCGGGGCTGATGTATACCGGGCCGGGGGCGGGGCCAATGCTGACCGCTGCCACGGCCTGGGACGCGTTGGCCGCCGACTTGTACTCCACGGCAAGCTCGTACGGCTCGGTGATCTCGGAGCTGACGAGCGGGTGGCTGGGGCCGTCGTCGATATCGATGGCGGCCGCGGCCACACCCTATGTGTCGTGGATCAGCGCCACCGCCGCGCAGGCCGAGGAGACGGGCGCGCAGGCTAAGGCGGCCGTGGCCGCCTACGAGGCGGCGTTCGCGATGACGGTGCCTCCGCCGGTGATCGCGGCCAACCGCGCTTTGTTGATGCTGTTGATCGCGACCAACTTCTTTGGTCAAAACACCCCGGCGATCATGGCCACCGAGGCCCACTACATGGAGATGTGGGCCCAGGACGCCGCGGCGATGTACGGCTATGCCGGCGCCTCGCAGGTCGCCTCGACGTTGGCCCCGTTTGTGACTCCCCCGCAAACCACCTCCCCGGCCTCGGCGGGCGCCCAAGCTGCGGCTGTGGCGCAAGCCGCTAGCACCGGCGCCGGTACGGCTGCACAGACGGTGTCCCCGCTGACCACGGCGATGTCCACACCGCTGACCTCCACGCTGTCCACACCGCTGACCGCTGCTGCGGCGCCCAATGCGCTGCAAGGACTCGCATCGACCGCCTCGGCGACGTCGTCCTCGTCGTCGACGTCGCCGCTGTCGTCGGTGACGGCCCTCACTTCGTCGTCCACGGTCCTAACGTCAGGGACCAGCCTGGCGTCGGGCACGGGGTCGACGGCGTCGATGTCGACTTCGGGCCTATCGGTGCTCGGCTCGGCGGGTGCGCTCATGAGGTCTGTGAGCCCCGTGGCGAGTATCTTCGGCAACCAATTCCCGGCGGTGCTTGGCAGCGGCTTCGGTTCGGGGACGGCCATGTTCAGCTCACCGGGCCTGGGCAGTGCTGCTGTGACCGCGGGTGTGGGTCGGGCGGCCTCGCTGGGCGTGCTGTCGGTGCCGCAGAACTGGGCCTCGGCCGCCCCGGCATTCAGCCAGGTCGCTACGGCGCTGCCGAGTACCAGCGGCCTGGGCGCCACGCCGGCGGTCATGCCAACCGGGCCCGCAAGCATGTGGGGTGCACCACTCGCGAGCATGGCCGGGCGGGGAAGCATGGGAAACATGGGCACTGCTCTGCCTGCGACCCCACGATTCGATGTTCGTCCCATCGTGGTGCAACGCCCGGTATACGCCGGTTAGGGAAAGGGGGGTTGATCCGAGTTTTTTTTAGGTCGGCGCTGGTGCGCCACGGCGTAACCTGTCGATAGCCGGCCATCACCCACATCCATCACAGCCGACGATTTCTAGTAAGGAGATATTCAATGCCTGCGCGTTTTATGACTGACCCGCATCAGATGCGGGCCATGGCGGGCCGTTTCGATGTGCACGCCCAGACGGTGGAGGATGAGGCCCGCAGGATGTGGGCGTCCTCGCAAAACATCGCCGGTGCCGGCTGGAGCGGTACCGCACAGATGACCTCTTACGACACCATGGGTCAGATGAATCAGGCGTTTCGCAACATCGTGAACATGCTGCACGGGGTGCGCGACGGGCTGATCCGCGACGCTAACAACTACGAGGCACAAGAGCAGGCCTCGCAGCAGATCCTGAGCAGCTAGCCGAGTACGCTTTCTTCACGATAGGAGAACACCGACAATGACCATTAACTACCAGTTCGGCGACGTGGACGCGCACGGCGCCCTCATTCGCGCCCAGGCCGCCTCGCTGGAGGCCGAGCATCAGGCCATCATTCGTGATGTGCTTGCCGCCGGGGACTTTTGGGGTGGCGCCGGGTCGACGTCCTGCCAGCAGTTCATCACCGAGCTGGGCCGCAACTTCCAGGTGATCTACGAGCAGGCCAACGCCCACGGCTCCAAGGTGCAAACCGCCGGCAGCAACATGGCCAGCACCGACAGCGCGGTCGGCGCCAGCTGGGCCTAACAACAACAGCAGGCGCGGCAGCACACCATTGAGCACGGTGTGCTGCCGCGTACTGCAGTCTTCCGAATACACACGAGAGCAGTGATGGACCAACAGACCACCCGCACCGACGTCACCGTCAACGTCGAGGGCTTTTGGATGCTGCAGGCGCTGCTGGATATCCGCCACGTTGCGCCTGAGCTGCGGTGTCGGCCATTCGTATCCACCGACTCCATGGACTGGCTGAACGAGCACCCGGGGATGGCGGTGATGCGCGAAGAGGGCATCGTCACCGACGACACCGTCAACGAACACGTGGCCGCTCGGATGCGGGTGCTAGCAGCACCTGACCTGGAGGTCATCGCGCTGCTGTCGCGCGGCAAGTTGCTTTACGGCGTCATCGAAAAAGACGAAGGCGAGGAGCAGCCACCAGGATCACGCGACATCCCCGACAACGAATTCCGCGTCGTGTTGGCCCGCCGCGGCCAGCACTGGGTGTCTGCGGTGCGGGTGGGCGACGAAATCACCGTCGATGACGTGGCGATCTCGGATACCGCCTCAATCGCGGCGTTGGTGTTCGACGGCTTGGAGTCGATTCACCACGCCGAGCCGGCGGCGATCAACGCGGTCAACGTGCCGTTGGAAGAAATGCTCGAAGTGACGAAGGTGTGGCAGAGCTCAGGGTTCAACGTCTTCTCCGGCGGGGATCTGCGGCGGTTGGGCATCAGCGCCGCCACAGTGGCCGCGCTCGGGCAGGCGCTGGCGGATCCGCAGGCCGAGGCGGCTGTCTATGCGCGGCAGTATCGAGATGACGAACGGGCCCCCAGTGCCTCAGTGCTGTCGCTGAAAGACGGATCGGGCGGACGCATCGCGTTATACCAACAGGCACGCACCGCGGGTGCGGGCGAGGCGTGGCTGGCGATCTGCCCGGCCACCCCACAGCTGGTGCAAGTGGGGGTGAAGACGGTTTTAGACACGCTGCCGTACGGCGAGTGGAAAACGCATCGGAGAGTTTAACAACCCATGAAGAAATGTAGAGCACACCAAATCTGTTTGAGCGAAGCGTTCCGCTGCCGTGCGGCTATTCGTATAGTGCTCTAGGGTTGCCGTAGAAAAGGGTGCCAGAAGTTATCAATTGCGAGGCGAGCCAGATGAATTCAGAATTTGCCGACCGATACCAGCCGCGGGGATATAACGACGCAGCGGGCCCGGCCACGGGGAAGGCGAAGCGATGACCGCGGTAGTCGAGGCGCCGCAGCCGGGCGCCGAGGCGGTCGGCCCGGCCCGGGCGGCTGTCATCGGCGTCATCGCCGCCGACACACAGATCGGCGTGCTACTGGACGCGAATGCCCCGGTGCAGGTGATGGTCGACCCGCTGTTGAAGGTGGTGAACAGCCGGTTGCGGGAGCTGGGCGTGGCACCGCTGGAAGCCACTGGGCGCGGCCGCTGGGCACTATGCCTGGTCGACGGCACGCCGTTGCGGTCCGCGCAGTCGCTGACCGAGCAAGACGTCTACGACGGGGACCGCTTGTGGCTTCGGTATCTCGACGACACCGAAGAACGGTCCCACGTCATCGAACACATTTCCACAGCGGTTGCTGCCGACCTCAGTAAGCGGTTCGCCCCGATCGATCCCAGCGTCGCGCTGCAGGTTGGTGCCGCGATGGTGGCGACCGGGATGTTGCTGGCGAGTGCTGTGCTCGGCTGGGGGCGCTGGCGGAACGACTCGTGGCTGCCAGCCGTTGTCGCGGCCGGCATTGCGGTACTGGTGTTCACGGTGGCCACCCTGATCTTGATGCGGTCCAAAACGGTGCCGGATCGCCGGGTGGGCGACATCATGGTGCTCAGCGGGCTCGCGCCGCTGGCAGTGGCGGCGGCAGCAACGCCGCCCGGCCCGGTCGGGGCCCCGCATGCGGTGTTGGGCTTCGGGGTGGCCGGTGTCGCTTCATTGCTGATCATGCGGCTCACCGGCCGCTGGCTGGGTATCTACACCGCGATTGTCACCATCAGCGCTGCGGTGACGGCAGCGGCCCTGGCGCGGATGGCGCTGCTGACCGGCCCGGTGACGCTGCTGGCCTGCGTGCTGCTGGCGTGTGTGCTGATGTATCACGCCGCTCCGGCGCTGTCGCGATGGTTGGCCGGCATCCGGCTGCCGGTGTTCCCGTCTGCTACCAGCCGCTGGGTGTTCGAGGCTCGACCTGACCTGCCCACCACCGTGGCGATGTCCGACGGCGGACCTCCCACTCTGGAAGGCCCCGCGTCGATCCAAGCTGTGCTGGTGGAAGCCGAGCGAGCCCGATCGTACCTGACGGGGTTGCTGACAGGCTCGGGTGTGCTGGTGGTGGTATGCACCACCGGGTTGTGCAATCCGCACACCGGGCAGCGGTGGTTGCCGTTGCTGCTGGCCGGCTGCATGTTCGGGTTCCTGATCTTGCGGGGCCGCTCCTTTAGGGACCGCTGGCAGGCGATCATCGTGGCAGCCACCGCCGTGCTCATCATCGCGGCCGTAGTCGTGCGATATGCGGTGGTGTTGGCGAACCCTGCGGCGGTGTCGGTCGCCGCGGCGATCCTGGCGCTGCTGCCGGCGGCGGGTCTGACGGCTGCGGCGGTGGTGCCCAACACCATCTACAGCCCGCTGTTCCGCAAGTTCGTGGAATGGATCGAATACCTGTGCCTGATGCCGATATTCCCGCTGGCGCTGTGGTTGATGAATGTCTATGCGGCGATTCGGTACCGATAGCATCCGGCTGCGGTGTAGACGCTTAGCCGGAGTGACCGCGGCCGCGATGATGGTTGCCGCGGCTGCGCTTGGCGCGCCGCCGGCATATGCGATTGATCCACCATCGGTCGATCCAGGCGCGCTGCCGCCTGATGGCCCACCCGGGCCGGCGGAGCCGATGAGGCAGAGCTCGTACTGCACCGAGGTTGGGGTGTTGCCGGACAGCGACTTTCGGGCGCAGCCGAAATACATGGACATGCTGAACCTGACCGAGGCATGGCAGTTCGGCCGCGGCGGCGGGGTGAAGGTCGCTGTCATCGACACCGGGGTGACCCCGCACCCGAGACTGCCGCGCCTGATCCCGGGAGGCGACTACGCGATGGCCGGCGGCGACGGGTTGTCCGACTGTGACGCCCACGGCACTCTGGTGGCGTCGATCATCGCCGCGGCTCCGGCGAACGGCGTCGCACCGCTGCCAGTGCCGGCCCGCAAGCCGCTGCCCATTCCTACCAACGAGCCGCCGCCGCCACCGCCGCCACCCCAGACGATCACGATGTCGGTGGCTCCTCCGCCACCCCAGACCGTGACCATGGTGCCAGCACCACCGCCTTCGACGGAGGAGCCCGCCGGCCCGCCGCCTCCACCCGGGGTGCCGCAACCGCCCCCCAAGGCGCCATCCGCCAACAGGGGTGGTGGCACGGTAACGGTGCCCAACTATTCCGGCGGGAGGCGGGTGGCCGGGCGGGTGGCCGGCGTCGACTACCCGCATCCGCGCGATCCCGTCGATCCTGCGCCCCCGCCGGCACCGCCGGCCGATGGCTTCAGCGGCATTGCCCCGGACGTGGAGGTGATCTCGATCCGCCAGTCGAGCCAGGCGTTTAGCGCTAAGGAGCCATTCGGCGGCGAGCAGGATCCTCAGACCCGGCAAAAGATGGACAACATCCGGACCATGGCGCGCGCGATCGTGCATGCCGCCAACATGGGGGCTTCGGTGATCAACATTTCCGACGTGACGTGCATGAGTGCCCGCAACGTCGTCGAGCAGGCCGACCTGGGCGCCGCGGTTCGTTACGCGGCGGTCGACAAAGACGCGGTGATCGTGGCCGCTGCCGGCGACACCAGCAAGAAAGACTGCAAGCAGAACCCGATCTTTGATCCGTTGCGGCCCAATGATCCTCGAGATTGGAACGGTGTCAACACGGTAGTGACGCCCTCATGGTTTAACGACTATGTCCTGACGGTGGGGGCGGTGGATTCCACCGGGCAGCCGATGACCAACCTGAGTGTCGCCGGGCCATGGGTGTCGATCGCCGCTCCGGGCACCGACATCGAGGGACTTTCGCCTCGTGACGACCGCCTGATGAACGCGGTCGAAGGTCCAGACAATACGTTGCTGGTGCCGTCGGGCAGCAGCTTTTCGACCGCGATCGTGTCCGGGGTGGCGGCACTGGTGCGCGCCAAATACCCGCAGCTGTCAGCGCATCAGATCGTCAACCGGCTGATCCGCACCGCCAGGCCGCCGGCCCGCGGAGTCGACAACCAGGTCGGCTACGGCATCGTCGACCCGGTGGCGGCGCTGACATGGGATGTTCCCGACGCTTCTGTGAAGCCGCCCGAGAAGCTGTCGTTACCGCTGCAGATGCCCCCAGCACCCGCGCCTCGCAACATGACGCCGGTGTGGGTGGCCGCCGGGGGATTGGCTGCGGCGCTGCTGCTCGTCGGCGTCGTCTTGGGCGGAGCAGTATTGATGCGGCGATCGGAGAGGCGCCGATGAAAAGGCAATTCCGGTTCGGGCTGACCCTCTCGTGGCCGCGGATCACCACAGTTTTCCTCATCGATGTCGCGGTGCTGGCGTTGGCCAGTCACTGCCCGGACGCTTGGCAGACCCACCACATCGCTTGGTGGGTCGGTATCGCCATCGCTGCAGCAGTGACGATCGCCGGGCTGCTCAGCCACCTGGGGATACCGGTCGCCTCGGCGCCGTTCGCGCGGGTGCGAAATTGGTACGCCGATCCGCACCACGTGCTGACCGCCGGATGTGCGCCCTCGATCGACCATCGGCGCCGCTTCAGCCGCGACGTTGTAGGGGTGCGCGAGTACCAAGGCCAGCTGGTCACGGTGATCGCCGTCGAGGGGCGTGAGGTCACACAGCCGGGCCGGCACCGCCACCAGGAAGCGTCGTCGGCCACGTTGCCGGTCGAAGCCGTCGCCGCGTGGCTGCGCCAGTTCGGCGTGCGTCTTGACAGCATCGACATCGTCTCGGTGCGAACACGGCGCGCAACCGAGGCCGCGGTCCCATCTGTCCGGGGATATTATTCAGAACCGGGGGACGCCGGATCAGCACTCGATCAGCGCAGCACTTGGCTGGTGTTAAGGATGGATCCGCAGCGCAACGTCGCCGCGGTGGCGGCCCGCGATTCGCTGGCCTCCCCCTTGGCGGCGGCCACCGAGCGGCTCGCCCAGGATCTGGAAAGACGACGCTGCTCCACAAGGATTTTGACCGCCGACGAGATCGTCGATGTGGACGACGCGGTGCTGGCCGGTCTGGAGCCGGCCCAGATTCGGCCGTACTGGCGCTATCTCAGACACCGCAACGGGTATGTGACCAGCTTCTGGGTGTCGCCGAAGGACATCACCTCCGAGATGCTCGATCAGCTGTGGCAACCGGGTACGGATGCCGCCGTAGTGACGATCCGGCTCACCAGCCGCGGTGGCCAGCCCGATGTGTCGGCCTGGGTGCGTTATCACAGCGACAAGCGGTTGCCCAGGGACGTGCGCAGCGGGCTGAATCGGCTCACCGGACGCCAGTTGGCCGCGGTGGGCGCGAGCTTGCCGGCCCCCGCGCAGCGCCCGCAGCTGACGGTGCCGAGTCGGACCCTGCGCGACGATGAACACATCGAGGTGCCGGTGGGCGCGGTGCCGCAATACGAGATGAGTTCGGCGGCAGGGGCGCGGTGACCACACCGCAGTCGGCCGCGGTGGATGCGCGCAACGCGATGGTGGCCGGTCTGCTGGCGTCCGGAATCTCGGTCAACGGGCTGCAGCCCAGCCACAACCCGCAGGTGGCGCTACAGATGTTCACCACCGCCACCAGGATCGATCCGGGTATGTGTGATGCCTGGCTGGCCCGGCTGATGGCCGGCGATCGGAGCTTCGATGTGGTTGCCGGTGCGTGGGCCGCGGTCAAGACGTTCGGTTGGGAGCTCCGCCGCCTGGGCGTCACGGATTTGCAGTTTCGCCCCGAGGTCTCCGACGGGCTGTTTCTGCGGCTGGCGATCACCAGCGTGGAGTCGCTGGCGGCTGGCTACGCCGCCGTGCTGGCTGAGGCGAAACAGTATGAGGAGGCTTCGCGGCTGCTCGACGCCGCCGAGCCGCGAAACCCGAGCGAAGCCGAACTGATCAGGTATGTGCGTGGTCTGCTGTATTTCCGTACCGGCCGCTGGCCGGATGTGCTCGCGCAGTTCCCGGCCGGAACACCGTGGCGGCAACCCGAACTGAAAGCCGCCGGGGCGGCGATGGCCACCACCGCGCTGGCCTCGCTGGGGGTATTCGAAGAGGCCTGCCGGCGCGCACAGGAGGCCATCGAGGCCGATCGGGTGCCAGGCGCGGCGAATGTCGCCATGTACACCCAGGGCATGTGCCTGCGGCACCTGAACCGCGAAGAGGAGGCTGTTGAGCTGTTGCGCCGGGTGTATTCGCGCGACGCCAAGTTCGCTCCGGCCCGTGAAGCATTGGACAACCCCAACTATCGACTGGTGCTGACCGATCCGGAAACCATCGAGGCTCGTACCGACCCGTGGGATCCAGACAGCGCACCGACCCGCGAGCAGACCGAGGCCGCCCGTCATGCCGAGATGGCCAAAAAGTATCTGGCTGAAGGGGATGCCGAGCTCAACGCGATGCTGGGCATGGAAAAGGCCAAACGGGAGATCCAACTCATCAAGGCGACGACGAAGGTGAATCTGGCCCGCGCCAAAATGGGCCTGCCGGTGCCGGTGACGTCGCGGCACACCTTGTTGCTGGGTCCGCCCGGTACCGGGAAAACGTCGGTGGCACGCGCGTTCACCAAGCAGCTGTGCGGGCTGACGGTGCTGCGGAAGCCGTTGGTGGTGGAGACCAGCCGCTCCAAGCTGCTGGGCCGCTACATGGCCGACGCCGAGAAGAACACCGAGGAGATGCTCGAGGAGGCGCTGGGCGGCGCCGTCTTCTTCGACGAGATGCACACGCTGCATGAGCGCGGCTACCACCAAGGCGACCCCTACGGCAACGCGATCATCAACACCGTGCTGCTGTACATGGAAAACCATCGCGATGAGCTGGTGGTGTTCGGGGCTGGCTACGCCAAGGCGATGGATCGGATGCTGGAGGTGAATCCCGGTCTGCGACGCCGGTTTTCGACGGTGATCGAGTTCTACAGCTACACGCCCGACGAGTTGATCGCACTGACCAAGTTGATGAGCCGGGAAAACGAAGACGTCGTCACCGACGAGGCGGTCGAGGTGTTGCACCCGTCCTACACGAAGTTCTATCTCGATGAGAACTACTCGGAGGACGGGGATCTGATCCGGGGCATCGACGTGCTCGGCAACGCCGGGTTCGTGCGCAACGTGGTCGAAAAGGCGCGTGATCACCGTAGCTTCCGGCTCGACGACGAGGACCTCGACGCGGTGTTGGCCAACGATGCGGCCGAGTTCAGCGACGACCAACTACTCCGATTCCAAGAGCTGACCCGCGACGACCTCGCCGAAGGCCTCAGTGCGGCAGTGGCCGAGAAGAAGAACACGTAGGCGTTGGCGGCGCGAGCGCTCGAGCTGGCGACTTAACTGCCATCACCGGTGGTCATCGAGAAAAGTCACGTGACGGGGTCAGCCGCCGTCGAGCCGACGCTCCCCACCGAGCGCCGTTGCCGTTCCTGAGATGACGAACATCTGTCGCACGATCAGATCGCAACCGCCGCATGATCCGTCGTTAACCGAGTCAGTTCTTCGCTGGCGCGCCGCTCTACCAGCAGTGGGATGAAATCGCGCACCCTGCTCTGGTTGAACCGGGCGTATGTCTGCTGGACTACCGCGGCAACGTGATGACGTGGGAACTGCTCGTACCGTTGGGCCAGGCGGTGCTCAACCGCATCGATCAGTGCTCGCTCTCCTTGAGGCATCCTGACATTCTTTACGCCGAACTGGTATCGGTCAACTTTTGGGTTGATTTATACAGCCTTCACACAGCAAGAACTTTCAGAGTCATCAGGACGGCAAAGAGACGGGACCGTTCTGATCGGAGAGCGACAAGCAGATCTTGAATGATGCCACTAATCCCGTTCAGCGTCACGCTCGACACGGAGCTGAGGAAGGGGTCCGATTACCTGCTGTTCTGCGGCCATCGGACACGCCGTCAGCTACGACTCCCGGGCGCGCCGGGGCCAGTTCCGCGGATGTGCTGAGTTCCGCCAGAGCTGGAGCTCGACTCTGACTTGGGCCATCCGTGAGCGAGTTGAACATGGGGTTAACTATAGGTGGCTATTATCTGCGGGGCGGTCGTCGCCGCCCGCTTGACCGAAAGGTATCCTATGGCCACGTGTTCCCGCGCTTTCAGCACGCAGGGCGCGGTTGCCGTTGACACTGTCGCAGCCGCTCTGCAGCCCAAATACGCCGTGGTCGTGGGACCAGAACGGACCGTCTCACACACCTGGCTCGACACGTTCGATTGGCGGCTGCACGCCGCGGGGATGTCGCTCGAGTACGTCGACGACAGGCCGCTGACCCTGCACCTGCCGGATGGTGGCCGGTTGCAGGGCCCACTGCCAGCGCGGAATTGGCCGGCGCGGGTTGACGATCTGCCGACCGGGCTGCTACGCGACGCGCTCGCCCCGATCGTCGCGCCCCGGGCTTTGTTGCCGGTCGTCACCGTGCCTCGCACCGTACGGGAGAGCCGGGTGCTGAACGCCGATGAGAAAACTGTCGCCCGGCTGCTGACCGAAACCGACGATGACGGCACAAGCCGGCTGTTGGTGGAGCCGCTGCGCGGCTACGACGCGGCCGCTGATCGGATCGCCCGTCGGCTGGCCGACTTCGACGGGCTCACCCCGGTGTCGACGACGCCGTATGACGACGCGCTGGTCCACGCGAGCCGCAAACCCAGCGACTACGACAAGAGTCCGACCGTGCCGTTAAGGCCGGAAACGCCCGCATCGGTGGCGATCGCGACCGTGCTGCAGCATTTCGCAGCTGTGATCGACGACAACGTGGCTGGCACGATCGCGGCGATCGACACCGAATTCCTGCACGATCTGCGGGTAGCGGTGCGGCGCACCCGCTCGATCCTCAAGCTCACCGGTGATGCGCTGCCCGAAGATACGGTCGCGCGGTTCGAACCGGGATTCAAGTGGCTGGGCGACCTGACTACACCGGTGCGCGATCTCGACGTTTACCTGCTCGGGCTCGACGATATGGCGGCCGGGCTGGCCTCGGCCGATCCGCACCATCTCGACCCGTTCCGGTCGTTCCTGATTCGCCATCGCGCGGCCGAACGCCGCCAGCTGGTGCGCGGGCTACGGTCGCGCCGGTTCGAGCAGCTGATGGAAAGCTGGCGCACCGCGCTGGGGGAGGTGGCCGCTCGCAGCGACGGCGGGCAGCCGATCGCCACGCTGGCCCAACAGCGGGTCGAGCAGACGTTCCTGCGGGTCGTGAAGCTCGGCGAACGGATCACCGCCGACTCGCCGAGCGAGCAGGTGCACGCACTCCGCAAGCGGTGCAAGGAATTACGGTACCTGCTCGAAGTATTCCGGCCGCTGCACGCGGATGCACCCCACCGCCAGCTGGTCAAGGAGCTCAAGGCGCTGCAGGACACGCTCGGCGAATTCCAAGATGGCGAGGTGCAGCGCCAAGCGGTCCGCGAATTCGCCGCAGCGATGATGGACGAAGGCACCGCCCTGCCCGAAACCGTGCTGGCCATGGGGGAATTGGCCGCCCAGCTCGATGCGCGTCAGCTGCGTGCACGGGCGGAGCTGGTGGGCCGGCTGCAACCGTTCCTGGCGGACAAGAATCGCGCGCGAGTGAAAGGACTGGTGCGCCAATGAAGATCTACGCGACGTACAATATCAAGGGCGGCGTTGGCAAGACGTCGGCTGCGGTCAATCTCGCTCATCTGGCCGCGCGCAACGGCTTTCACGCGCTGCTGTGGGATCTCGACCCGCAGGGTGCCGCGACCTACCTATTCCGGGTGCGACCCAAGGTCAAGGGCGGCAGCAAGGCGCTGGTACAAGGCACGCGAACACTGGACGACGCGATCAAGGCCACCGATTTCGACCGGCTTGACCTGGTGCCGGCGGATTTCAGCTACCGCAATATGGATTTGCAGCTAGACGACACGAAGCGACCGACCCGCCGGATTCGCCAGCTGCTCCGACCGCTCGCCGACGAATACGACGTCGTCTTTCTCGACTGCCCACCGAGCATCTCGTTGCTGTCGGAGAACGTGCTGCATGCGGTCGATACGCTGCTGGTGCCGATCATCCCGGCGACGCTGTCGGTGCGCACGTTCGACCAGTTGGCACGCTTTGTCGGTGATTTCGATGGCCGACAGCCGCAAGTGTATGCCTTCTTCTCGATGGTGGATCGACGCAAGCGGCTGCACCAGGATGTCGTGCAGCAGCTGGCAGCGGACCGGCCGGGAGTTTTGACCACGGCCATTCCGGCGCTGTCAATCATCGAGCAGATGGCCGAACGACGGGCGCCGGTGACGGCGTTCGCCCCGCACAGCGCCGCAGCCCAGTGCTACGAGGCACTCTGGGGCGAGCTCAACGGAACCAAAACCGCCTAAACCAGGGGCACTTTGGTTGCTCTCGTCGCACCAAAGTCCAGGTAGCTTTTAAATTAAGTCTCCTCGGTTGCGGTTCCTGCCAGTTGACGGCCAAGCGCCTGTCGATGATCGCCGGTCCTTGGCTACCGGTGAGAGGTTGGGGCGGTTATAGCGCTGGACGACAGGTGGCGTGGTTTTTCGGCCGGTCGCCTCGCGGATGTAGTTGCCGATCTGGCGCAACGACCGGGTGGCCTCCGGCACGATTGGCGCGGCGATCTGGAACACGTGCATTTGGCCAGGCCACACCCGTAGCTGGACCGGCACTCCCACCGCGGCCAGCCGCCGGGCGGCCAGCCGAGCATCGTGCAGCAGAACCTCGGAACCGGACACATGGATCAACGTGCGGGGCAGACCGGCCTCGATGTGGTCGAGCGGCTCATAGATCTCCTCGGGACGCCCGTCCATGATGTGACGCTGGGCTGCCCTGGCAATCAGGTCGACGAATGCGTCAAACGCCTTGGCCGAGAACATCGCATCGCAGCGGATGTTGGGGTGTGCCTGCTTGAGAGCCTTGGCGATCTGCATCAGCGGTGACATGGCGACGATGGCCGCGGGTTCCTCGCCTTCATCGAGTAGCCGTTCGGCGAGCGCGAGTGACAGGTAGCCCCCGGCGGAGTCGCCGGCCAACACGATCTGCTCGGGCCCATAACCCTGGCCACGCAGCCACCGGAAGCCGTCATAGCAATCATCGATCGCCGCACCGACCGAATGCTTGGGCATCATCCGGTAATTCATCACCAGCACCGGGGTGTCCGCGTACCTCGACAACATGGTCACGAGCCGGTCATGCGTGTTGACCCCACAGGTCAGGAAGGCGCCACCGTGCATGTACAACACGACGCCCCGGGTGCCGTCGGCAGGCAGCACACCGGCAGCGCGGACCAATCGCGCGGTGCAGTACGGCAACCGAATCGTGGCGCGAACGCTGCCCGGCGCGGGCGTCACAGCCCGGGCAGCGAAGTCCACGAGGCCCCATGGCCACGGCACATGCGCCAGGTGGCTGCCAATTATCAGAGCAGGGCGGACGGTAAGCCGGGCGCCGAGCCAGGCAAGCCGGCCAGCGACGCTCGGATCATCCTCCACGACCTCCCGAACCATCCCCGAGCCCCGCAGCTCGAACATTATCGACGTCCCCCGGTGAGCCGCGGCTACATCGGCACCGACAGCAGCCAGGCCACCAGGCCGACCATGTTCCTGAGCACCCGCCCGATCAGCCGCACCACGCCCAAGGGTGCCGTGATCAATCCACCCAGCCACGGGCAGGCCGCTGGTTTTCACGGCCGCTCCTCTCCGCTGGTTTTCACGGCCGCTCCTCTCCAAATCCGCCGCCGTGAGCGAGAACCTGGGGTGGCCCCAAGCCGGCCAACTTCGTAGGCGGCGTCGACGAGCCGGCCCGGGCGTTTCAGCTCACCCGATGCCGGCCTGGACGACTTTGACCACGACCAGCACGCCCGCGAGGACCAGGTAGGCGCGCAGCGTGAACAGCCCCGCCCGGCGCAGCGGCGAAAAGACCGGCCGTTCCAGAGTTGCCAACGGAGGCATGCGCCAGGTCGCGCGGACCTCCTCGCGGAATGCTTTGCGCTCGGCGCGGGTCAGCTTCGGCAGCGCGTCGAACTCTTCCGCCTGTTCGAGATCCAGCGCACCGAACGGCACGGTGTTTTCCGCTTCACGTCGATCGGTGTACCAACCGACTGCGAAGACGATGATTGCGCCGATAATGCCCATCACGGCGCCGACCCCAAGGCCACCCACCAGCGTCTTCGTCGAGAGGTTGGGGAAGAACGTCACCGCCGTCAGGATCAGCGACAGCACCACCAGCGACCACACGATCATCCACGCGAGGGCGTTCTGGCGGAAGGTGTTCACCCATGGGCCCAGCACCGGACGGTCATTGCACAGCAGGACCAGAAACACCGTCGCCGAGGGCAGCAGGACACCGGCGAGCGCCTGCACACCCTGGGTGATCAAACCGAGGACGTGATCGGGGCTGAACGCGACCGCAGCCGATACCCCGAGAAGCATCGCGTAGCTGCCGTAGAACAGCGGGGCCTCGGTGATCTTCCAATGCAACGAATGTGGCTTGCCCAGCGAGTCACCGAGCGCGTAGGTGGTGGCCAGCCCGACGGTGCTCGCACCGATCAGCGACGCGTCCAACAAAATGATCGCAAACAGCACGCCGACCATGTGCCCGACGTGGCCGGACAGCTGGGATGCGACCGCTCCGGCGTCGGTGAAATTGCCGGCGGCGCTGGTGCCGCCCAGCCCGAACGCGGCGGCCACCATCAGCGCAACCGCCCCGGCCATGACCCCGACGATGCCGATGACCAGATCGGCTCGACCGTAGTGCATCCAGCGTGGCGTGATGCGTTTGTCGACGACGTTGGACTGCTGAAAGAACAACTGCCAAGGCGCGACCGTGGTGCCCACAATCGCCATGATCAACAGCAACACGACCGAGTCGGGTTCGCCCGGCAACGAGGGCACCAGCCCGTGGACGCTTGGGCCCAGGGTGGGATGCACCAGCAGCACGACCGGGATGATCGCAACGTTCACCGCGATCAGCACAAACATCAACTGCTCCCACCGGCGGAACGAGCCGCCGGCTACCATCGCGAACAGCAACACCGCGGCGGCCGGGATCGCGATTGTCTTCGGGCAGCCCAGAAATCCGAGTGCCAGTGACACACCGATGAATTCGGTGACGATCGTTAGCGCGTTGAGAATCAACAGGTCACCGATACTGAACGCGCCCCAGAACTTGCCGAACCGTTCGAAAATCAGCCGGGCATGGCCAACCCCGGTGACCGCGCCCAACCGCAGCACCATCTCCTGGTTCACGTACAGCACCGGGATCAGCAGCACCAGCGTCCACAACAGGTTCATGCCGTAGTTCTGCCCGGCCTGCGCGTAGGTCGCGACACCACCGGCATCGTTGTCGCCGACCATCACGATCAGTCCGGGCCCGGTGATCACCATCAGCGTCCGCAGCCGCTGCCAGCGGCTGCGCCCCGCCCCGGTGGCGTCCCGCGCAATGCGGCCGAACGCGCCAATGATGTCGCCGACATGTGCCGAATCCAGCACCGCCGAGCCCGATGCGTCGGCGATCACATGGGGCGTGACATGGCTACCGTTGTGGAGTGTGGCGCCGTTGGTGGTCGGTGAGATGCCGACGCCGACGGTGTCGTCTGCCTGGGTCGAGATCTCAGTCATCGGCCTCTCGCTTTCTGAACAGGGTCGTGGTCGTTGCGGACATCAGGGAAACCGCACGTACCGCGGTTTCACGTCGCGGGGCGCGCAGCTCGGGACACGAACTCCATAGGCGCGCAGCGCGTCCCGGCCCGACGCGTCACCGCTGGTTGCTTTCACTGCGGGTCAGATGTCCGCCCAGTGAGGCCGTGATCACCGCGGGCGGCATCCTCGAGACATACAGGTTGGCCCGCTCCTGCGGAGTCAGGTTGCGGCGTGCGCGTAACCGGCCCGCTACACGTCGAGCCGCATGCAACTTCGTAACACCGCGGACCCTCAAAACAGAGGAAAAACGGTGTTTAACAACAAAAGCCATGATCATCGCCTGCCAAGGGCCCGATCGGCCAGCACAAGCCATCTCGCCCGCCCGAGCGAACGTGGGCGCGCTTCAACTACCCTGCGCACCAATAGTGCTCAGGCACAACCGAAACAGCGTCCGCTAACGCTCAGGCGGCAGAAGGAATGCCGCTACCGGCTCGGGACAAAACGGACTTCGAATACGGATAGGGACTATCGCTCGGACTCATCTCGCCCTCACCTCCTCACGGCCAGGGCACACGCGGGCGTCAGAATCATCTGCCGGCGCTCGTGGGTCTGGGGGCAGCTTCTTGCCAATCCGGCCGCGATAGTACGACCAGGGCAGACGGTCCTCGGCCGGGGTGCCCACCATCTGATCGAGCAGGTTGGTGGCATGCAGGGCCAGGGCGACATGATGCTGGACACGCCCTAAGTCGCTGAAGGCCCGGAACACGTCATCGCAGCCAGCGCGGGGAGCTGTTGTCCCCGAGAGCAGCTCCAGTGCGCCGAGAAGGGCCGCGCGGACGTCCCCGCACGCCCGATGGATCTGGCGCTCGGGATTGGGCGGGGCCATTGGCTTGCCCCTCTGATGTGCCTGTGTAACAACAAAAGCCATAATCGTTTCCTGCCAGGAGCCCGACCGGCTAACAGAAGCCATCTCGCCCGCCCGAGCGAATCCGGAGCGCACTTCACTGCCCCGCACACCAATAGTGCGCAGGCAACAACCGAAACAAGCGTCCGCTAAAGCTCAGGCGGCAGAAGGAATGCCGCGACCGGATCGGGACGAAACGGATTTCGAATACGGATAGGGACTGTCGCTGGGACTCATTTCGCCCTCACCTCCTCACGGCCAGGACACACGCGGGCGTCACCACAATCACACGCACAGAAGGGGATCGAGCACCCGACGGCGACCCGCCGGGCACACACCCCTCTCGTCAGAGCTTTGGCACTCCACGGCGTATCCGGATACCTGAGCCGGAAGCCACTTGGGCTCAACCCTTAAGCCGGGAGGAGCTGTCCTGACCCTGGGCGTCTCTCGACGTTCGGGGTCAGTGGCCTTTGTCCGTGCAGACGCCTCACCTAGCGAGGTGCTTGCCCATACATGTTGGCACTCACACCCGGTGCCCGTCAAACCTTTGGCAAAAATTCCATCGGGCCGAAGCCCCACTGTGCTCCGAAGACAGCCAGGGCGCAGACCCTCGGCAATCCGATGCCTGACGCCGACAGGCCTACCAGTGCCGGCCGCACCTGACACACAGCCGAGATCCGTTAGCACCTCGAGTTGGGCGTGCGGCTTCTGCAGTTTTGCGAAAAGTTCGCAGAGTCGGGTTGACTGATCCCGTTCTTAGGTGTCACCATTGCCGTTGTATGCACCTCGCTAGGTGAGGCGTCTGCACGGACAAAGGCCACTGACCCCGAACGTCGAGAGACGCCCAGGGTCAGGACAGCTCCTCCCGGCTTAAGGGTTGAGCCCAAGTGGCTTCCGGATTTTGTTCCGGATACGCCGTGCAGTGCCAAAGCTCTGACGAGAGGGGTTCCGCGCCTGGCTGATTCGCCGGGTGGCCTCATCCCTTTGTGCGACGTGGTGGCACCCCCGTGTGCCCTGGCCGTGAGGAGGTAAGAGCGAAATGAGTCCCAGTGATAGTCCGCATCCGAGTTCGGTGACCGTTTCGTTCGGATCCGACCCCGGCATCATTCGCACCGCCTGAATCGGCTTGCGCCGCTTCAGTTAATACACGCACGCCTCTGCTTCGTGCGCGTGGTCTTGGCGTGCTCTGACACGACTATAGGCCTGGGTTCAGTCTGCTTTGCGTAAGGAGAAGCTCGATGTCTTTTGTCACTACACAGCCGGAAATGCTTGCCGCGGCGGCCAATCACCTGCAAGGTATCGGCTCGGCGCTGGACGCCCAGAATGCGGCCGCCGCAGCCCCGACGACCGGGGTGGTGCCCGCCGCTGCCGACGAGGTATCAGCACTGACAGCAGCACAATTCGCCGCCCACGCCCAGATGTACCAGGCGGTGAGCGCCCAAGCTGCCGCGATCCATGACATGTTTGTGACGATCCTGCAGACCAGTGCCGAGTCGTATGCGGCCACCGAGGCAGCCAACGCGGCCGCGGCCCTGTGAGCGTCCGGGGGGTTCGGTGTGATGGATTTTGCGGCGTTGCCGCCGGAAATTAATTCGGCCAGAATGTATTCCGGTCCTGGGTCGGGGCCAATGCTGGCCGCTGCCGCTGCCTGGAACCAGCTGGCCGCTGAAACGCGTTCGGCGGCTGGCTCTTACGGCTCGGTGGTCTCGGGGCTGACCAGCGGGAGCTGGCTGGGTCCGGCGTCGACGTCGATGGCAGCCGCGGCCGCAAGCCATGTGGGGTGGCTGAACAGCACCGCCGCCCAGGCTGAGCAGGCCGGCGCCCGGGCCCAGGCGGCCGTGGCCGCCTATGAGGCTGCGTTTGCCGCGACGGTGCCCCCGGCGGTGATCGCGGCCAACCGAGCGCAGCTGGCGTCGCTGGTGGCGACCAACGTGTTGGGGCAGAACACCCCGGCGATCGCGGCCACTGAGGCCCAATACGGGGAAATGTGGGCCCAGGATGCCGCCACGATGTATGGCTACGCCGGCGCCTCGGCGACCGCTGCCCAGCTGACGCCGTTTAGCGCGCCGCCGCAGACCACCAACGTGGGCGGGGTGGCCGGGCAAGCCGCCGCTGTCGCCCAAGCCAGCAACACGTCGGCGACCAACGCATCGACGGCGTCGGGGCTGACGTCGTTGCTGGGCGGGCTCACGTCACCCACGGATTCCACGACCTCATCGGGGCTGACCTCGCTGCTGGGGGGGCTCACATCATCTACGGGTTCCTCATCTCCGCTATCGGGATTGGCGGGGCTACTGACCGGATCAAACAATTCGGCCCTGGGAACTTTCCTAAACGGAAACTTTTTCGGCACTGGGGTGGTCAACGGAGCCCTTGCGGGTGGGCCGTTTAACCCGCAATTCATCCTTCAGAGTTTGGCGGGTTTCAGCTTTTTGAACGCCGCCAAGGACGCTGCCGCGGGGGCATCGGGGTTGGGGCTGGGGGACCTGTTCGATCCGGGCGCGCTGGGGTCGGCGTCGGTGGGCCTGCCGGGCCTGGGCGGGGCCGGGTCGGCGGTGTCGGCTGGGCTGGGCGAGGCGGGCCGGGTGGGGGCGTTGTCGGTGCCGCCCAGCTGGGCCGCGATCGCTCCCACCAGCCCGCTCGCCTCGGCACTGGGCGGCACGCCGCTCGGCGCCCCGCTGGGGACGCCGGTGGGTGGGCCGGGAGGCGTTGCGGGGCCGCTGGCGGGTATGGCGCCCCTACGCCGTGCCGTACCGAAATACGGATTCCGCCTGCCCCCTGTGATGGCACACCCGCCCGCCGCCGGATAACAGATTGATGGGGGAAGGTGTCATGCTGGATTTCGCGGCGTTGCCGCCGGAAATTAACTCGGCCAGAATGTATTCCGGTCCGGGGTCGGCGCCAATGCTGGGCGCCGCCGCGGCATGGAATCAGCTGGCCGCTGAAATGCGTTCGGCGGCAGCCTCTTACGGCTCGGTGGTTTCGGGGTTGACCAGCGGGAGCTGGCTGGGTCCGGCGTCGACGTCAATGGCGGCCGCGGCCGCAAGCCATGTGGGGTGGCTCAACAGCACCGCCGCCCAGGCTGAGCAGGCCGGCGCCCAGGCCCAGGCGGCCGTGGCCGCCTATGAGGCTGCGTTTGCCGCGACGGTGCCCCCGGCGGTGATCGCGGCTAACCGCGCGCAGCTGGCGTCGCTGGTGGCGACCAATGTGTTGGGGCAGAACACCCCGGCGATCGCGGCCACCGAGGCCCAATACGGGCAAATGTGGGCCCAGGATGCCGCCACGATGTATGGCTATGCCGGCGCCTCGAGCGCGGCCAGCCAGCTGACGCCGTTTAGCGCGCCGCAGTCGACCACCACCGCGGGCGGCCTGGCCGGGCAAGCCGCCGCTGTCGCCCAAGCCAGCAACACCTCGGCCGCCACCAACGCGTCGACGACCTCGGGGCTGATGTCCTTGCTCGGCGGGTCCACCTCATCCACGGATTCCACGAACTCATCGGGGCTCTTGGGCTTCCTGGGAATCGCACCGAATACGAACACATCCACCACAGGACTCGCCGGACTGCTCAATTTTCTGGATGGGGCCAACGGGTCGCCTATAGGGCAGATCATCAACAGCGGTTGGTACCCCAACTTAACCAACGCGTTCACCACGAGTGGGCTGATGAACCCGACGTCGTTCATCGATTCGGTGACGGGTTTCAGCTACCTGTTCCCCGCCATGGCGGCCGACGGCGGGTTGTTGTCGGGTGCCGAGGATATGGCCGCCGGGCTCGGGCTGGCTCCGGCGGCGGGTGCACTGGGCTCAGCGGGCCTCCCCGGCCTGGGCGCGGTGTCGGCGGAGCTGGGGCAGGCGGCCTCCCTGGGCGCGTTGTCGGTGCCGCACAGCTGGGCCTCGGTCGCCCCGGCTTTCAGCCAGGCTGCCTCGGCGCTGCCGGGCGCCAGTGGCCTGAGCACCGCCCTGGGCGCCACCCCGCTGGTGCCGTCCACCGCGCCGGTAGGCATGCCCGGGATGCCACTGGGGGGAATGGCGGGTATGGCCAACCACGAGATCGACGAAGCTCCCATGTATGGGTTCCGCCCCATCGTAATGGCGCGCCCGCCAGCTGCCGGTTAACGCAGCGGTAAAGCATTTCAGCACACCGCAATCCGTCACAGAAGACGACCTCAAGAGATAAGGAGATACGCCGATGCCCACCCGTTTTATGACTGACCCGCACCAAATGCGGGCAATGGCAGGCCGTTTCGACGTGCATGCCCAAACCGTGGAGGATGAGGCCCGCAAGATTTGGGCGTCCTCGCAAAACATCGCCGGTGCCGGTTGGAGCGGGTCTGCTCAGGCCACCTCCTACGACACCATGGGGCAGACGAATCAGGCGTTCCGCAACATCGTCAACATGCTGCACGGAGTGCGCGACGGTCTGATCCGCGACGCCAACAACTACGAGGCACAAGAGCAGGCGTCGCAGCAGATTCTAAGCACCTAAAACCTCTGCTACGCAACACGTTCCACCTAAGGAGAACCACGATGACCATCAACTACCAGTTCGGCGATGTGGATGCCCATGGCGCCACCATCCGCGCTCAGGCGATGGCCTTGGAAGCCGAGCATCAGTCGATCATCCGCGACGTGTTGGCTGCGGGAGATTTTTGGGGTGGTGCCGGGTCGACGTCCTGTCAGCAGTTCATCACTGAGCTGGGCCGTAACTTTCAGGTGATTTACGAGCAGGCCAATGCTCATGGCGCCAAGGTGCAAACCGCTGGCTCCAACATGGCCGACACCGACGCCGCCGTCGGCTCCAGCTGGGCCTAAACATCCGGCGCGGCAGCTGTCCTGCGGCGCCTGTGCCATTACCACCACCAACCACCGACGCACATTGTGCGTCGAGAAGGGATAGCCATGACCTGGCCGGCCACCGGGCTCCGCGATTTCGGTGCCAGTACGTCGTTGATTCATCTGTCTCAGTTGTTGCGCGCCCCCGTGGTAACACCGTCCGGCGAAGCGGTGGGCCGCGTTGACGACATCATCGTCCGGCTACGCGGTGCAGATACCCACCCGCTGGTGACCGGCATCGTGGCCGGGGTCGGCGGTCGGCGGGTGTTTGTCGGGAGCGGCTCTATTCAGCGGTTCGATCCAGACCGGGTAACCCTGGCACACAACGAGATTGACTTGCGACGGTTCGAGCGCCGCCACGGTGAGGTGCTGTTGCGGTCCGATGTGCTCGGATATCGGTTGATCGACGTGGCCGCAGGCGAGTTGGTGCGCGCCTACGACGTTGAACTCGAAGACAGCGCAGATGGTTGGGTGCTGGCGCGGCTGGACACCCGGCGCCCGCCGTGGCTGTTCGGACTGCTGAGAACACCCGGCGGCCACGCTGCCCGCGACTGGAAGGCGTTTGAACCGTTGATCGGACATGGCCAGTCGATGGCCGTGCGTCGTGTTTCCGGGCGAGTGGCGGCGCTCAAACCCGCGCAAATCGCCGACCTGCTCGAAGAGGCCGACAGGGCCGAGGGTGGGGAAATCCTCGACCGAGTGCGCAGCAACCCCGAACTGGAAGCAGACGTTTTCGAGGAACTCGACCCGGACAAGGCGAGTCGGCTGCTCGACGACATGCCCGACGACGAAGTCGCCGCCTTGCTCAGCCGGATGCGCGCCGACGACGCCGCTGACGCGATCATCGACCTACGCCAGTCCCGCCGCCGCCGGGTTCTGGAGTTGATGCCGGCGCCGCAGCGCACCAAGGTGATCACCCTTTTGGGGTTCAACCCTGACAGCGCAGGCGGATTGATGAACGTCGACATCGTCTCCTGCGGAACAGGGGCCACGGCGGGGGAGGCGCTCGCCGTCATCGGCAGCGCGCAGGCCATACAGCCGGAGGCGCTCCTGCAGATGCACGTTCTCAACGAGAACGGGCGGCTCGCCGGCGTGGTGTCAGTGATCGCGTTGTTGCAGGCAAATCCCGCGGATATGTTTGCGACACTGATGGATTCGGATCCAGTCCGGGTAACCCCCGATGCCGATCTGGCCGACGTCGCGGTGCTGATGGCCGACTACAACCTGCATACCATCCCGGTCGTCGACGACGAGGATCGGGTGCTAGGCGTTGTCACCGTGGACGACGTTCTCAGGGCCACCATTCCCGATGACTGGCGTCGACGAGAACCCGGGCCACGTCCGGTGCGGGAACCAAACGAGATTTCCGCGACCGACGACCTGGCGTCGATCGGCGGCGAGGGGGGTGACTGGTCGTGACCACCCTGGACCGCGACAGCGTCGACACGACACCAGAGGCGCCGCCGCGCACCGCGGTGCTGGACAGCGCCCACATCGGTGACATCGAGGGTGCGCTGGGCCGGATCAGCATCAGCGACACCGACCGTCCGCGCACCCTGAAGGTCCGCCTAGCGACCATGCTGGCGATCATCGGGCCCGGCTTGATCGTCATGGTCGGCGACAACGACGCCGGCGGTGTTGCGACCTACGTGCAGGCAGGACAGAACTACGGCTACAGCCTGCTCTGGGTGCTGCTTCTATTGATCCCCGTGCTGATTGTCAACCAGGAGATGGTGGTCCGGCTCGGTGCCGTCACCGGGGTCGGGCACGCGCGGTTGATCAACGAACGGTTCGGCCGCGGCTGGGGCTGGTTCTCCGTCGGTGACCTGTTCATGCTGAACTTTCTTACACTCGTCACCGAATTCATCGGCGTCACCCTGGCGGCCGACTACATCGGCGTCCCCAGATATGTGGTCGTCCCGTTCGCCGCGATCGCGCTCATCGCCATCATGGCCACCGGCAGCTTCCGGCGCTGGGAACGCGCGATGTTCGTGTTCATTGCGATCACCCTGCTGCAAATTCCCATGCTGTTGATGTCCCATCCGCACTGGGGGCACGCGGTGAAATCCTTCGTCGTCCCCGGCGTGACCGGCGGAGTTACCTCCGACGCGGTGCTGTTGGTCATTGCCATTGTCGGGACCACGGTCGCCCCGTGGCAGCTGTTCTTCCAGCAGTCCAACGTCGTCGACAAGCGCATCACACCGCGCTTCATCGGCTATGAGCGAGCCGACACCACACTGGGTGCCTTCGTCGTGGTGATCGGGGCGGCTGCGTTGATGATGACCGGCGACTGGGCCGCGCGTGCCACCCACAGCCGTGGGAGTTTCGTCGACGCCGGCGTGCTCGCACACCTGCTCGGCCAATACAACACGACCCTCGGGTCGGTGTTCGCGATCGTGTTACTCGACGCCTCCATCATCGGGGCGGCGGCGGTGACCCTGGCCACCAGCTATGCGTTCGGGGACGTGTTCGGGCTCAAGCACTCGCTGCACCGCGGCTTCGCTGACGCCAAACCGTTCTACCTCTCGTACACCGGGATGGTCGTAGTCGCCGCGGTGATCGTGCTCATACCCCGCGCGCCGTTGGGGTTGATCACCACCGGCGTGCAAGCGCTGGCCGGATTGCTGCTGCCCAGCGCGACTGTCTTCTTGTTGCTGTTGTGCAACGACCGGGAAGTGCTGGGCCCGTGGGTGAACCGTCCCTGGCTCAACGTGGTGGCCGGCTTCATTGTCGGCGTGCTGTTGCTGCTGTCCGGGATATTGATGGCGACAACGGTGTTTCCCGACCTCAACATCGGCTCGATCGCCCACGACCTCACCGTCGGTCTCGCCATATTCGTCGCAGTCGCTTTCGGCGTGCTGCGGTGGTCTGGCCGTCGGCGGCCGAAACCACCGGTGCCCGAACAGCTCTCCCGCGCGTTGGCCAGAGCCGACCGGGCCACGTGGCGGATGCCGCCGTTGACCTTGCTGGAGCCGGTCACATGGTCGGTCGAAACTCGGCTAGGCATGCTGGCTTTGCGCGGCTATCTCGTCGTAGGGGCGATCCTGCTGGCGGTCAAAGCCATCCAACTCGGTAGCGCCTGACCTCGGTTGGCGCGTAGGTCGGCAGGGCAGATGCATGTGGTCAACTTCACCCGTGTTGTTGGTCCGCCACGGCGTTGCCGGGCACCGGCGTGGCGCTGTCCCGAAAAGCGGGATATCAGGCGTGATGGCGCACCCGCCAGCTGCCGGTTAGCAAGGAGGAAAGCCGTTGCACCACATCACAATCCGTCACCGTCGATGACGTCGAGAGACAAGGGAGAGATCAATGCTTCATGAGTTCTTGGAGAACTTCTTACATAACCTGTTCAAGCCGCTGCTGTTGTTCTTCTATTTCGGGTTTTTGATTCCGATCCTGAAGGTGGACTTTGAGTTCCCCTATGTGATCTATCAGGGCCTGACGATGTACCTGTTGGTGGCCATCGGCTGGCACGGGGGCGAAGAGCTCGCCGAGATCAAGGCGTCGAGCATCGGCCACATCGTTGGTTTCATGGTCACGGGCTTTGTCTTGAACTTCGTGATCGGTGTGCTCGCCTACTTGCTATTGAGCCGGCTGACGGTGATGCGAAAAGTCGATAAGGCGACGGTCGCCGG